>CAYSPU010000212.1:0-10375 GCA_964432995.1 uncultured Verrucomicrobiota bacterium | reverse complement strand
GATCGTGCGCATGCTGCTCCACAAGTTCATCAACGAAAGTGGTCGCCGCTCCGCTTGATGATATGTCCACCCTCCCCCAACTGTTCAAAGAGGACATTGACGTTCTGAAGAGGTCCCTCGAGGATTTCCTCTCCAAGAGCGAAGCCACCGCCGCCATGATTCTCGACAAGGGCGGCTTCGAGATCATCACCTGCGGCGACCGGGACACGTTCGACGTGACCACCCTGGGCGCCCTCGCGGCTGCGGTCTACGCGGCCACCCAGGGCATCGCCGGCCTGGTCAAGGAGGCCACGTTCAGCAACGTCTATCAACAGGGCGAAAACTACAGCCTCCTCATCAGCAACATCGACGAACACTGCCTCCTCGTCGTGATCTTCCGCGCCCAGATCAGCGTCGGCGCCGTCAAGTACTACGCCGTCACCGTCATCTCCCAGGTCGGCCAGCAACTCCAGGTCGCCCATCACCGGGCCCCGGACGAAGGACTGGACCTCTCGGTTCTCAACGTGGCGGACACCGCCGGTCTCTTCCAGCGCAAGGCCGAGCCGGAACCGGAGGCCGCCGGTGGCGATCCCGTGGCCAAGCTGCAGAAGATGAAGAACCTGCTCGAGAATGGCCTCATCACCCAGGAGGATTTCGAGCAGATGAAACGCAAGATCCTGGAGCAGATGTAGCCGCTGGCGGTCGCCAACCTCTCGTCAGCCCTTTCCTCTCCCTGCCCGCACTCCGCGCCACGTCGCGGGCGGGAGTCGAACCAGCGCGCTCACGGCGGCGTCCGTCGCCCGAAACGCCGTGTCATCCCCCTGGTTGACACAAACCAGCACCGCGAAGTCGCGCTGCGGCGCCACCCAGACATTGGCGTAATGCATCGTGTTGCAGCCCGTGTGATGCAGCACACAGCCGCCGCCCCAGTCGCGTTCGAGCACCATCCAGCCCAGCGCGTGTTCCCCGCCGTCCGGCGGTGTGTGCAGACTCCCATACGTAGCCGGCTGGAGCAACGCCGGACCTCCGCGCGCACCGCGCAGGTGGTCGGCCACAAACCGCGCCCAATCCGACAAGGAGGCATGGACCCGGCCGGCCGGTCCCAGCACCGGCGGGTTGTCCACCGCCGGCCCGTTTCCCGGCACCGGCCCCGAAGCGGTGTGCCCCCACGGCTCATCGATCGCCCCCACCGTGCCCGTGCCGCCGAATCCCACCCGCTTCATCCCCAGGGGCACGAACACCTCCGCCCGCAGTTCCTCCTCCCAACACCGGCCCGTCACCCGCTCCACCATCGCCCCCACCACCACATAGCCCAGGTTCGAGTACGCACACTTCACCCCGGGCGGCGACTCCGGCTTCCGGCTCAACGCCTGACGCGTGACCCGCAGGCGCTGTTCGGAAGGTGGATCGGACCGGGATGCTTCCCCCCAGTCCGCATTGCGCGGCAGGCCGGCCCGATGCGCCAATAACTGCCGCACCGTGATGCCGCCCGCCTCGGCCTGGAACTCCCCGCTCCATTCCGGAAACACCTCGGCCACAGTCGTCTCCCAGCGCAGCGCACCCCGCTCGACCAGACGCCCCACCAATGTCGCCGTCATGGCTTTGGTCTCGGATCCAAGATGCCACAGGTCGTTGGTGGTCACCGAAACCGAAGTCCCGGCCTTGCGAACCCCAACCACCGCCAGCACCTCGACACCCCGGCTGGTCACAACCGCCGCCCCCATCGCCGGCACTCGATGCCGCTCGCGAATCTCCACCAGGATCCGCGCCAAGGCCGAATCGCCAGCCGCCGGACAGGAGGACGCACTCTGGATCGCAGGGCCGGCGGTGGTCTTCTGACGTGCCCCTTCACGCGCGCCGCAGCCCGCGAGCCATCCCACCCCACTGAGCAACAGCAGCCCGAAAAACATGCGCACGCGCATACTTCCTTTCCATGAACCGTCAGGTAGGGCGACCTCTCCGAGGGTGCCGCAGGATGGCGTTTCCGGACCATTCGTTTCCGGCGCCCTCGGAGAGGGCGCCCTACCTCAAACGGGAGATTCCCGGGAAGAGAGACTCACCCCCGCCTGCGGATCCCGTACGCATCCGGCCAGCGGGCGTGGATGCTCTCCACATGCGCGGCCGCCGCGAGATCAGCCGGCCAGGACTCCGCCCTGGCTGGCGTTGGTCACCAGCTTCCGATAGCGCGCCAGCCAGCCGGTCAGTTCGCGGCGCACCGGCTGCCAGGAGCGACGTCGCTCCTCCAGTTCCGCTCCGGAAACCAGAAGGTCCATCCGCCGGTTGGGAAAGTCGATCCGCACCCGGTCCCCGGCCCGGAGCAGGCCGATCGGACCGCCTTCCGCTGCTTCCGGGGAAACATGGCCGACACACGCGCCCGCGGTGCCACCGCTGAACCGTCCGTCGGTGACCAAGGCCACCTTGTCGCCCAGCCCCATGCCCACGATGTAGCTGGTGGGCGAGAGCATCTCCTGCATGCCGGGGCCGCCGCGCGGACCTTCGTTGCGGATGACGACCACATCGCCCGCCTTCACCTGTCCGGCGAGGATGCCCGCGCAGGACTCCTCCTGACCTTCGAAGATGACACACGGCCCCTCGAAAACGAATCCCGGGCCGCAGTTCTGCCGGAAGGCCTCACTGATCCCGGCGGTCTTCACGACGGCTCCTTCAGGAGCGAGTTCCCCGTAGAGAATCGAAAGCCCGCCGTCGGGCGTGTAGGCGGTCTCGCGGGTTCGAATGCAGTCCTTCGCGTCGAACAGGAACGCCGGATCGTAGGGCATCAGGCCCGCCGGCTTCGCGCGGGCCACCAGCTTGGGATCCGTGAGGATCTTGCCCCGAACAATCTCCCAGTTCTTGAGTCGCTGGACGAGGGACACGGCGACCGCTTGGCGGCCCGTGGCTTGGTCGTACTTCCAGACGATCAGGGCCGGCCCGTTGCGGAAGGTGGCCAGTTCCTCCCGCAGCCGCCCCTGGCTCTCCGCCAGGGTCTTCTCCAGAAAACTCGCCACCGCGTCACGGCCCAGGAGCGGTTCCTGGCCTTCGACATCCAGGCGGGCCTTGGCGGCGAAGCACGCGATCTGGGCCTCCAGGTTGGCCGCGTTGAAGGCGGCTGCCTTGCGCCACAGGGTGATCGCCGCGGGGTCGGCCGGGAAGAACATCATCGGCTTGGGCGCGAGATTGCCGCTCGCGGTGCGTGAGGCCGATCCCATCTTGTCGTTCGGGTCCACCACCAGCGCGGAGGCGCCGGATACCCGGACGGTTCGCGCCCAGCCGGAGCATTTGTCCGAGCGCACGTCCCACTCGTCGATGTTCTCGCCGATCGACTTGCCGGTCACCGTCCGACACGACGTGTTCAGCACGCCCATGCGCTTCAACTCGCCCAGGATCGTGTGGATCCCCCCGGCCCGGTGCACGTCCTGAACATGGTAGGCCGACGACGGCGAAACCTTGCACAGACACGGAATGCGGCGCGAGATGGCATCGATGCGCTGGATGTCGTAGGGAATGCCGGCTTCGCGCGCGATGGCGAGCGTGTGCAGCACCGTGTTCGTCGAGCCTCCCATCGCGACGTCGAGCATCAGGGCGTTGTCGAACGCCTCGAGCGTGGCGATGTCGCGCGGTTTGAGGTCGAGTTCGATGAGCTTCAGGATGGCCGAGGCCGCCCGCGCGTAGAGAGCCTCCCGTTCCTTCGAGACGGCCAGAACGGTGCCGTTGCCGGGCAGCGCCATGCCGAGAGCTTCGCACAGGCAGTTCATCGAGTTGGCGGTGAACATCCCGGAACAGGAACCGCACGTGGGGCAGGCGGTTTGTTCCAGTTTCAGCAACTGTTCCTCCGAGATCTGGCCGGTCTTAAGCTCGCCCACGCCCTTGAAAACCGAGATGAGATCGGACGAGGCGGCCGCCGGCTGCAGGTGAGCCGCGAGGTCCTTGTGCGCCGCCCGCTGTTCGGCAATCCCCGCCGCCATGGGCCCCCCGCTGACGAACACCGTGGGAATGTTCACCCGCATCGAAGCCATCAGCATGCCCGGCACAATCTTGTCGCAGTTCGGAATGCAGACCATCCCGTCGAAGCAGTGGGCCCGGAGCATGGTCTCGACGGTGTCGGCGATCAGTTCGCGCGACGGCAGGGAGTAGAGCATCCCCGAATGGCCCATGGCGACGCCGTCATCGACACCGATGGTGTTGAAGATGAAGGGGACCCCGCCGGCGGCGCGCACGAGTCGTTTCACGAGCAGACCCACTTCGTTCAGGTGGGCGTGGCCGGGAATGCAGTCGGTGTAGGAATTGGCAATGGCGATGAAGGGCTTGTCCCAGTCCGCTTCCGATTCGATCGAACCGGTGGCGCGCAGCAGGCTGCGATGGGGAGCCCGTTCCAAGCCTCTCTTGATGATGTCGGATCGCATAGGTTCTCTCTCCACCCACCGAATCATCCGGCGGGAAAGCGGGTGATTCTGTAGTCCTCCCCCGGAGGAATGTCACGCTCGGTTTGCCGTCTACAGGTTGACGCTGCCGCCAATGGGCACCAGGTGGAGGGTCTTGCCCGCCCGGGCAAAACGCTCGAGCGCGGCCCGGGCATCGATGCGGATGGGCGGGGAAGTATCGTAGTGCACTCCCAACACGTGGCTGCACCCCACCCATTCCGCCGCCACCACCGCATCGTCCACGCCCATCGTGAACGTGTCGCCGATCGGCAGAGCCGCAAAGCGGAGTCGGGTGGTTTCCCCGATGATCTTCATGTCCGTGGTCAGCGCGGTGTCGCCGGCATAGTAGAAATTGCCCTCGGAGGCGGTGATGACCCAACCGCACGGGTTGCCGCCGTAGCTGCCGTCCGGCAGGCTGCTGGAATGCACCGCGGGCACCATCTTGGCCTTCCCCACCTCGAGCCGGGCCGTGCCCCCGTGGTTCATCGCCAGCACGTTCTTCACCCCCTGCTTTGCCAACCACAACGACAACTCGAAATTGCAGAGCACCTGTGCCTTGGTCCAAAGCGCAATCGCCACCGCGTCGGCCACGTGGTCCGCGTGGCCGTGCGACAGGAAGATGTAATCCGCACCGATATGCTCGACGTCGATGCCGCTCGCTAGTTCGTTGGCGCTGACAAAAGGGTCGAACAACAGCCTCCTACCGGCCGCCTCGACCGCAAAACAGGAGTGCCCGTAGTACGTGACTTTCATCGATGCAGAAAGACGGTCGTCGCCGAGCATCGTGTGCCGATCGAGCAGGAGTATCCGCCCCGTCTGCCCAGGGGTCAAACGTCTTCCGCCGACACCTCGGGTGCGGGGCGTATCTTGGAGATGCGCCCACCCCACCCGGTGGGCGGGCAACACCGTTGCCCCCGAGGGTGTCCCGATTTCGACAGAACAACCTCTTACCCCGGTGACGGCATCCCCCGGCGCTTGAGCCCGGACTTCTCGTAGATTGCGTCGATCACCCGCAGGTTCGCGATCGCGTCCGCGGCATCGGTCGCCATCACCGCCTCCCCCCGCACCGCTTTGGCGAACGCCCGCAACTGGTGGGTGAAGGTGGTCTCTCCAGGAAACCGCTCCGTGCGGACCGCACCCCCGACACAAACCTCAAACCGGTGATACAACTGGGGATGGAAGGGACCGCTGACACGCAACTCGCCACGATCGCCACGAACCACGGCCCGCGAACGGAAGAGAATCCGCGAAAACAGCGAACAGACGATCCGCCCCGTGCGGCCGTCCGGGAACCTCAGGTCGGCTTCCATATACCGGTCCACCTGCGCGGAGGCCAGCCTCGACCGAGCCGCGATCACCTCCGGCTCCGCCCGCGCCAGGCAACGGAGGATGTTCACCGCGTAGCACCCAACATCCATCGTCGCACCTCCCGCCAGATCGTAGCGGTAGCGGATATTGCCAGGCTCGAGCAACGGCACGCAGAACTGGGCCTCAAGGTGCCGGATCGTTCCCAATTCCCCGCCCTCAACCACCTCCTGCATCCGCGCCAGGAGCGGGTGGTACCGATAGTGGAAGGCCTCGATCAAGAGCCGACCTGAGTCAGCGGCCACCTTGGCCATCCGTCGCGCTTCCTCGGCGTTCGCGGCCAGCGGCTTTTCGCAGAGCACGTGCTTTCCCGCCTGCAGGGCCCGGATCGACCACTCGGCATGCAGCCCGTTGGGGAGGGGAATGTACACCGCATCCAGTTCCGGATCGCGAACCAATGCGTCGTAGGTGTCGTGAACGCGCGGAATCCCGTGGCGCTGCGCGAAGGCCCGGGCGCGGGCAGGGTCGCGCGCCGCGAGGGCCACGACGCGCACCTCCGGCACGGCGCGGGCCGGCCGGACGACGGCCATCGGGACGATACGCGCCGCCCCCAGGACACCAATTCTCAATGGGCGATCGCGCTCCATCATCCCAGTCCCCCGGTCTCGCGCAGTCGCGCCCCGCCCTGCGGGGACCCGGGCGTTCACCTCCGCGGCGCCTTGGATGGCTTGAAGCGGAACGGTTTGGCCTCGGGCACCACCTGCACGCCGGTGGTGAACTTGAACGGTGCCGGTCCGCCCGGATGCGGAAACGTCAGCTCCACCAGGAACGCCGTCCACCCCTTGGCGGGTTTCTCCGCCCGCACGACGTAAATGCCGTCCTCGGTTACCGGCAGATCCGTGCACTTCCACGCTTTGCCCAGCGTGTCCAGTCGGAAGTCGCGCGCATCCGGGTTGTGGGCCTGCCAGAGCTTGACCGCCGTCGGCCGGGTCTCGGCCTCCACCCTGAGCGTTCCTTTCCGGTCCGCCTTCCAGCGGAAGCGCGGCAGCGCGGAACCTTCGAGCACCGCGGCGTAGCAGGTCGCCAGGGTCTCGAACGCGTCCGTCTCCTTCAGCGAGTGATCGGCGTTCGGGACGTAGCGCAGGTACTTCACCCCGGGCAGATCATCGAAATAGAACTGGCTCGAGTCCGGCAGGAAGAACTGGTCGCCCGTCGCGTTGATGATGAACTTCGGGAGCTTCAGCCGATCCCGATACTCGTAGGGCTCCTCGATCTTCATGAGCCGCCGGTACTCGGGCGTCCCCTGCCACTCCATGATGCCGGCCTTGGTGTAGTCGTCCACGGCCGGTGCGTAGAAACCATACGCCTCGAAGTGATGGATGAACGAAGGCTCGATGTTCAACAGGTCGATCACCACCGGCATGATTGCCACCACTCGACGGTCCACCGCTGCCGTCGTCCACGTGGTCCACCCGCGTTTCGATCCGCCCGCCACGACGAACGAGGTCACCGACAGCCCCCCGGCCTCCGGCCCCGCGCAAAACGCCGTGAGCGTGTCCAATGCCCGCACGGCGCTCTTGGTCATCGGCAGCCGCGCCGGCCAACGCGCGTCGCCCGTCCGCAGAAACTTGTCCCACGTGTAGGCAATCAGCGAGTCCTCGACCCGTTTCTCGCCGTCATTCGCAAACACCAATGGCTGGTTCGGCACGTTGCGCAGCTCCGCGACGATCGAGCGCGTCGCCACGGCGATGCGCGTCAGGTTCTCGTCAATCCCCTTGGGTGCCGGCTTCTCGTTGCTGCCGCCCCCGATGAACAGGAGCGCGGTCGGGTGCTCGACCTCCGGCGGGCGCGCGACCAGCAACCAGTGTTTCCACTGCGGGCGATCCACCTCGTTCGTGGTCAGCCAGGTCTGCGAAGTCAGCTCCAGCAGAAACGTCTTCGTCTGCTCGCTCCCCAGCGTGTCCACCAGCCGCCAGGAATAGGCCGGGTCCGGCGCCGCGACGTACCGGTCCAGCGCCGTCCGCCCCGCCGCCTGCAAGGCGATCGCACCCGCCATCCAGAACGGCACCGCAGCGATGGTCTTCATGCGTGAAGACTGTCCGGAGGTTGGCGGAACGACAAGGAGATTTGCCTCCAACTTGCCCGCCAGGAGGCGTGCCTGAGCGCGCCCCGGCCGTTGTGCAACAGGCTGCAGCACCTCGGAATCCGGCCGCGTCAATGCGTGCAAAACTTTGTTGCAGGTGCAACAAAGTTTTGCAGACAGGATCTTCTCCCGGAGAACGCCGCTTCGCTCCCCGGAATGCCGCCGTGGGAAATAGGACAAGTCGGCGATTCACGGTTGCCGACCCGAGTCGAGTGCCTCTACTCTGCGGACGTGATCCGCAATGTCTTGCTGGACTGGTCGGGAACGCTGGTCGACGACCTCCCCGCGGTCTGGGAGGCGACCAACCACGTCTTCCAGCAGGCGGGCTTGCCCGAGATCACCCTCGAGCGGTTCCGCACCGAGTTCAGCCTCCCGTTCCCCGACTACTACCGGCGGGTGCTGCCGGGCATTCCGGACTACCAACTCGAACTCTGGTTCCACTCCTACTATCGCCAGATCCAACACACGATCCGCGAATTGCCCCACGCCCGCGCCTTCCTCGAGTTCTGTCGGCAGACCAACCGGCGCCTCTTCCTGCTTACCACGGTGCCGGAAGAACACTTCCGGGTGCAGTCAGGCGCGAACGGCTTCGGCAGCTACTTCGAAGCCACCTACCTCGGCGTGTTGGACAAGCGCCGCAAGATCCACGAGATCCTGGGCAACCATGGCCTGAATCCCGATGAGACGGTCTTCGTCGGCGACATGCAGCATGATATCGACACGGCCCACGCGGGGGGGATTCACGCCTGCGCCGTGCTGACGGGCTACAACCGGCTGGACCAACTGCGCGCCAGCGGGCCGGACCTGATCGTCGAGCATCTGGGGGAGTTTCGCCGCCTCCTGGAACACGACTGGCCCCACCCGGCCGCCGTCGCCCAGGCCGATCACCCGTTCCCGATCGTCACTGTCGGGGGTTTGGTCTTTGGGCCGGACGACCGGGTGCTGCTCGTTCGCACCCACAAATGGTCGAATCTATGGGGAATTCCGGGAGGCAAGATCCAGCGAGGGGAAACCGCCGAAACCGCCCTCCGCCGGGAACTGCTCGAGGAGACCAACCTGAATGTTGAAGACATCCAGTTTGTGTTGGTGCAGGACTGCATCGACTCGCGGGAGTTCTATCGCCCCGCGCATTTCGTGCTCTTGAACTACGTCTGCCACTCCCGCGCGGACGGCGAGGTCCGCCTCAACGATGAGGCCCAGGAACACCGCTGGGTGACGTTCCATGAGGCTGAGGCCATGGAACTGAACCATCCCACCCGGGTGCTGATCCGCGCCGTCCGCCAGGCTGCGACCAAGCCAGCCGGTTCGTGAGCCCCAGCCCGCAGGGTGCTGGTGATTCGACGCCGCCGCGTGCGGCGGGAGGGATGGGGGGAGGGCATGCCTCGCTATGAGGGCAGGCTGGGGAGCGTTTCGCAATCGGAACTCGCCGTCCTCACCCCGGGAAACATCGAATGGTCTCGATCACGTAGTCGACCTGCGCGTCCGTCAGTTCGGGGTACATGGGCAAGGGGAGGATGCGGCGGGCGAGGTCTTCGGCGACGGGGAAGTCGCCACGGCGGTATCCCAGGTCGGCATAGACCTTCTGCAAGTGGAGGGGCAAGGGGTAGTAGATGATGGTGGGCACACCCCGGTCGGCGAGGTGTTGTTGCAGGGCGTCGCGCCGGGGGCTGAGGAGGGCATAGACGTGGAAGACGTGGTTGTTGGCCCGGGCGATGGTGGGGGTGACCAGCGGGAGGTCGCGGAGGCCTTCGGTGTAGCGGCGGGCGATGGCGGCGCGGCGCTGGTTCCAGGCGGCGAGATGTCCGAGTTTGACGCGGAGGATGGCGGCCTGAAGTTCGTCGAGACGCGAGTTATAGCCGTGGAGATCGTGGTAGTAGCGGCGTTCGATGCCATGGACGCGGAGCATGCGCAGGGCGTGGTCCAGGGACTCGTCGTTGGTGACGACCATGCCGCCGTCGCCATCGGCACCGAGGTTTTTGGTGGGGTAGAAGCTGAAGCAGCCGAGGCAGCCGATGCCGCCCACAGGCTGGGATCGATAGGTGGCGCCGATGGCCTGAGCGCAGTCTTCCACGATGGGGATTCCCTGAGTGGCGGCGAGGGTGAGGAGTTGGTCCATGGGGGCGGCCTGGCCGAAGAGGTGGATGGGGAGGAGGGCCTTGGTGCGGGAGTTGATGCGCGGGGCCACGCTGGCGGGGTCGAGATTGAAAGTGGCGGGGTCGACGTCGGCGAACACGATGCGGGCGCCCACGATATGGACTGCTTCCGCCGGGGCAATGTAGGTGAAGGGCGAGGTGATCACTTCGTCGCCGGGGCCGATGTTCAGGGCGCGAAGGGCCAGGAGCAGGGCGTCGGATCCGGAGTTGACTCCGACAGCGAAGCGGGTGCGGGTCAGGCTGGCGATTTCGGATTCGAGGGAGCGGACGTTGGGGCCGAGGATGAAATGGCCGCTGGCCAAGGTGCTTTCCACGACGGGGAGGAGTTCGTCGCGCAAGGAGGCGTGCTGGGCGGCCAGGTTCAGAAAGGGCACATT
>CAYSPU010000211.1:0-10384 GCA_964432995.1 uncultured Verrucomicrobiota bacterium | reverse complement strand
GTCCCACTTGGCGCCGTCGTAGTGAGCGAGGAAGGTGCCCCCGTCCAGGGTCGCCCAGACGTCATTGGCCGCGAGCGCATGCACCGAATTGAAGGGGTAGGTGTATCCCATGTAGTCGGGGGGGGGTTGTTCCTTCCAGGTTTGGCCGTCGAAGTGGAGGATCAGGCAGCGATTAGTCATGTTGTCGGTGTAGGGATCGCCGCCGACGGCCCAGATGTTGGTGGCGGCCGTGCCGTGGATGCCGAAGATGGTCTTTTGGGTGGGCGTGTTCTGGATGGTCCATTGGGCGCCGTCCCAGTGGAGGATGACTCCTCCGTGGCCGCCGGCGTAGAGCTGGCCCTCCGCCGAGGTCCAGGCAGTGAGGAGGTCATTGCCTTGAGGCAGCGGCGTTTGGAATTGCCACGGCGAAGGCAGGCCGGCGCGCAGGGCACTTGGCAGCAGCAAGAGGCCACAGAGGATGGCGAATGAGCGAAATGAGCTGCCGGCGATGTTGCAGTTCGGTTCCGTACGAGCCTTTGTCATGGCCGACAGTTAATGCAGATTTGGGGCAGTCGGCAATCCAACTTCTGTGACAAATCATGCTCGATATTGGTCTGGATCAACCGTCTGCTGGGGACGGTGCAGTGGCGTTCGATCCGCGCGCCGATCAACAACACCGCGTGCTCCACGTCGGCCGCGCGGACGACCTGAGTCGGGTGCTGCGGAAGCTCAAGTCCTGGGATTCGATGGGGTTCGTGGTAGCAGTGCGTGCGCTCAAGCGGATGGAGGCTTTCCATGAACCGCGGAACTACCGACGCCCGCCGTCCTGCAAGCCGGCCCTTTTGCCTTGAATCGCCTCCTCCGGTTGGACATGCTTGCCGCGCCTGGAAAGACAAATCCCCATGACCAAAGCGAGGAGAGCCGGGTTCCGGTTTCGTCGCAGCCACAGGTGCCCCTTTGGGGTGGGCAAAGCAAGAGACTCATCCATGAAAGCGTTGTGTTGGACTGCAATCCGTTTGGCCGTCGTGGCGGTGTTCAGCGGTGGCGCCATCGAAGCCGCCACCACGTGGACGTCGCCCATCACGAACAGCGTGACTTGGACGAGGTCGGGGAGTCCGCACCAGTGGACGGGGCAGATGTTTGTGGATGGGGGGGTGGTGACGATTGAGCCGGGGGCGGTGGTGCAGTTGCCGGCGGATCCCGAGCCGTGGAATGACTACATGGCATTGCGCCTGCGCACCGGGGGACAGATCCTGGCCGAGGGTTCGCCGGAGGACCCGATCCGGATTGGCGGGGTGAGCGATCTGCAGCGGGGCGGCACGGTGGTGCTGGCGAGCACGGCCGTGAGCGTCTTTCGCCACTGTCGGTTCTCGGATCTCAGCGCCCTCCGCTTCGACGCGGTGTCGCCGCCGCCGGAGCACGTGTTCGAGCACTGCGTGTTTCGGAAGTTCTCCGACAATGTGATCTGGCTTCGGAACATGCCGGCCCGGATTCAGCACTGCATCTTTCAGGACAACGCGGCTTTCGGGGTCCACCTGTATTTCGATCAGTTGCACGAGGACAACGCGCCGACGATCTGGCACAACGGTTTTGATGCCGACGGTTTGCTGATCAGCACGACGGACACCGGGGATCATTCGCTGGGGAACCACGAGTTCTTTCGTTACAACCGTGTGGCCGCGGGCGTGGGCATCAAGCTGGTCCCGCACTCCTCGTGGTCGGGGGTGACCATCGGCAATCTGCGGGTGGTGGATTGTGATCTGGGCGGGTGCACCAACAGTGTCCGGCTCGAGGGCAACCAGTTCCTCGGGGCCATGACCATCACGCGGTGCGACCTGTCGACCTTGGGCGGAACGCACGCGAGCATCAACGGGGTGCAGAGTTACCGGGACAACTTCTGGGGCAGCACGGACACGAACGTGATTGCGGGCCGGCTGTTCGGCGGCACGGTGGATCCGGCGGCGGCGGTTCCTTTGGCGACCTACTCGCGCTTCCCGCAGGCGGATGTGGACCGTTCGGGCGGGGCGACCCCCACCACGCTGGCGGACGCCGATTTGGTGAAGGCCTATCTGGTGGGCGCCACGAGCTTGTCCGTGGCACAGCTCGAGGCGGCGGATGCCGACCGCAGCGGGACGGTTGACGTTCGGGATGTGCTGCTCATTGAGTCCTTTGCGCGCGGCTTGGTGCCGGCCCTGCCCGCTCCCTGAGGAAGGCACATGAGGCGTCTGGCTTCGATTGTGGGTTGTGTGTTGCTGCCGTTGGTGGCGGCGGGTGACGCGCTGTTCTTGGATCCGCCCGACGCGGTGTTGCCGGTCCGCACGCGGATGGATCTGGCGCTGCATTTGGACACCGGGGGGCGGCCGGCGGGCGCGGTGCAGTTCGAGTTAACCGCCGACCCGGGAGGCGCGGTGGAAGTGGAGGCGGTGCTTGCGGAACGGCCGGCGACCCGCGGGGGTTTTGAGCCGCTGGTGACGCGTTCCGGCCGGACCCTGCGGGTGGTGGCCCTGAACGCGTTGCGCCCGGACGCGCCTTCCACCCCGGGGCGGATTCTGACCATCCGGATTCGCTCGGGAGCGACGAACGGCGTGGGCGCGCTGCGGCTGACGAATGTGGTGGTGGTGGGGACGGCGGCGCATGTGGACGCTGAGGAGGTGGGGTGCGCGCCGATTCCAGTGGAGGTGAGCGGTGCGGTTTGCACGGTGGCGGTGGCACGGACAATTCCGGCGCCTGCGATTGTGGGTTTGCCGGCGACGCTGGAACGGGGTCGGATCTATCCGGCGCGGCTGGAGGTGGACACCGGTCCATTGGACCTGTCCGCCTTCGAATTGGCCCTGAGTTTCCCCAGGGAACGAGTGCGGGTAGTGCGGATCGATCCGGCGGCACCGGCGTTGGCACTCTTTGCCGACGTGGCGTCGGTGCGTTCGGGTGCGGGCCGGCTTTTTGGCTGTATGGCGGGTGGGGTGGACCGGCCGCGAGGCCGGATTGACGTGGCCACGATCTGGCTGGAGGCGCTGGCGGACACGGCCACGGAGGTGGGGACGTCGTTCCCTGTTCTGTGTGCTTCCGCGGGGTTGGAGTCGCGGGCATTGTGGGCCCCGGGGGGTACGACGCTGGTCGGGACCCGGCCGGCCCCGGTGGGCGCGGGGTCGCTGCCGGCGCCGGATCCGGCGACGGTCTACACCAATGCGCTGCTCAGCATGCCCGTGACGGCCGCGTATGGGGACGGCCGCAGTCCGCAGGCGCTTCTGGGGCGCGTTACCTACAATCCGAAGATGCTCCGCCCGGCCGGGGTGCGACCGGCGGTGGCGTCCGATTGGGCGCGGGCGGTGGTCATTGCGAACCCGGCGTTGCCGGGCACACAGTGGTTTTGGCTGACGCATCTGGAAGCGGGCTATGGCGAACAGCCGCCGGCGGAGGTCGTTGTTCTGGATTGGACGGTGGTCGGCGATCTCCTGACCCGCGACTTGGTGACCGTGAGTCTTTCGGGGGCGGCGGCCGGGATGGGGTTGGGCATTGGGGCGGCGACGGTGGCCTCGACCGAAGAACAGTATTTGGTGGTGCGCGGGGCGCCGGGCGACAGCGATGAAGATGGGATCGACGACTGGTGGGAGCACTACTATGGAGTCGACGATGCCCAGGCGGATCCGGACGGGGATCGGTTGACGAATCTGGAGGAGTACCTGGTGTTGACGGATCCGACGGACCGAGCCTCGTGTTTTGCGGTTGCGCTGGACGAGGCGGTCGGGAGCGGAGGGGAGGGGCTGACGATTTCCTGGCCCAGTTTGCCGCGGACGACGTATCGGCTGCTGTCGACGTCCGCGTTGGGCGAGGCGATGGAGACCGTGATCGACGGGATTCCGGCCAGTCCGCCTTTCAACCAGGTGACGGTGAGCAATCTGGTGGAGGCGGGGCGCTTCTATCGGTTGGAAGCGAGCGGGGAGTGAGGGTCAGCCTTCCTGGGAAGTTTCCGCGAGCTGCGCTTCGGCGCGGAGGAGGTCGTGCAACGTGATCAGGCCGAGGGCGGATCCGCCTGTCCGGTCGACGACGATCAGGCAGTGAGTGGTGGACTGCATCAGCAGTTGTTGGATCTCGCGGATGGTCTGGTCGCGGAGGCAGGTGACGGCGGCGGCGAGTTGGGGGGCGCGGTTTTGGGCGAGAGCGGCCTCGGCTTCCGGGCGGGTGAGGATGCCGATCAGTTGCCCCTCGCGGAGCACGGGGAAGCGTTGATAGGGATGCCGAGCGAGCGCGGCACGGACGGTTGCGGGGCTGAGGCTGTCCAGCGCGACGAGGTGGAAATGCGCGATGGCGGATATGGGCATTTGGTGCCAGCCGTGGAGGTCGCGCGGGGGGCGCACGTGCTGGAGGTGATGTCCGTCCTGCTCGAGGATAGCCTCGTAGAAGTTGTGGCGGTTGAGACGCCGGCTGATGGTTTGGCTGACGAGGGCGCCGAGCATGAGGGCGGGGACGAGGGCGAACTCGTGGGTCATTTCGAAGACGATCAGGATGCCGGTGACCGGAGCCCACACCACGGAACCGAGGCAGGCGCTCATGCCCACGACGGCCAGGGTGAGGGCGTCGGCGCGCGCGATGGGCCATCCTAGATTCAGCAGACCGGCGATGGCCACGCCGGTCATTCCGCCCAGAAAAAGGGCCGGGGAGAAGATCCCGCCGCACCCACCGCAGCCGTAGCAACTGAAGGTGGCGACGAACTTCGTGATGAGGAGGAGGGCGGCCAACTGCCAGCCGATGTCTCCGGCCAGGGCGCTGGAGAGGTCTTCATACCCCAGGCTGAAGACTCCCAGCCTGTCGGTGTGCCAGAAGACCGCGACGCCGAGCACCCAGGTGAGGAAGGCTCCGGCTGCTGGCCAGAGCCAAGCCGGGACGCGGTGCGTGCTTCGGGTCTCGGCCCGCAACCGTAGAGATGCCCGCTGGAAAAAGACGCCGACCAGACTCGCCAAGGCCGCCACCAGGGGCGTCATCAGGTAACCGACCCAGGTGGGTGCCTCAACTCCGGTTAGGGTGAAGGAGGGTTGCTTGCCGATGATGCCGTGAACCGTCAGAGCGCCCAACACGGAGGCCAACAGCACCGGCCCGAGAAAGTGGCTGTTCAAGTCGCCGATGATTTCCTCCAGGACAAATGTGGTCGCGGCCAGGGGGGTGTTGAAGGCGGCGGCCAAGCCGGCGGAGGCCCCGGCGGCGGCGGCGGCGCGCCGGCGTTGCTTGGCTTCCCCGCTGAGCGCGGCGAGGTTGGAGCCCACGGCGCCGGCGAGTTGCACGCTTGGTCCTTCACGTCCGAGGCTGGAACCACCGCCAATGCTGAGAACCCCGGCGACGAATTTCACCCAGGCGACGCGCCAGGGGACAGTCCCGAAGTCCTTCCAGAAGGCCAGTTTGAGCTGGGGGATGCCGCTGCCGGCCGCTTCGCGACAGAAGGAACGGAGCAACCACCCGACGACGAGTGCGGAGCCGATGAGGATGCCGAAGCTGCCGAAGAGGAATGCCGGTTTGGACTGGCGGGAGAGGTTGACCAGGCCGACGCGGTAGAGCCAGTTCATGGCGAGCTGGAAGCCGACGGTGGCGGCGCCGGCGGCCAAGCCGTAAAGGCAGGTCTGGACGACCACCCGGGTCTGACGGGGGAGTCGCTGCAGCAGCGAGGCGAGGGTGTTCATTCCTTCTGGTTCAGGATGCGCTCAGGCGAACAGGCGCAGGGCGAGTGCGGCCAGGCCCAGGAAGAAGAAGAAGCCGGCCACATCGGTCACGGTGGTGAGGAAGATGCTCGAGGCCAGGGCGGGATCCACGCGGAGCATTCTGAGGCCGAGCGGGATGACGACGCCGGAAAGGGCCGCGGCCAGTTGGTTGAGGAGCATGGCGGTGCCGGCGACGACGCCGAGGAGGGCACTCCCTTTCCAGTACCAGCCGATGAGACCGACGGCGGCGCCGATGGCGAGGCCGTTGACGAGGGCCAGGATGATTTCCTTGAGCAGGGCCTTGCGACCTTCACCCGGGGAAAGTTCGCCGAGGGCGAGATCGCGGATGATGACGGTGAGGGTTTGCATGCCGGCGTTGCCGCCTTGGCCGGCGACGATCGGGAGGAAGACGGCCAGGGCGGTCCACTGGGCGATGGTGCTTTCGAAGAGGTTGACGACGGCGGCGGCGGCGAAGGCGGTGGCGAGGTTGATGTAGAGCCAGGGGAGGCGCCGGGTGACGGACTTCGGCCAGGGGGTGAGGGCGCGTTCTTCGCCGGAGAGGCCGACCATGAGCTGCATATCCTCGGTGGCTTCCTTACGGGCGATGGCCAGGGCGTCGCTGGCCTTGACGACACCAACGAGCCGGCCCTCGTTGTCGAGGACCGGCAGGCCGAGGTAATGGTAGTGCTCGAATTGGCGGGCCAGTTCCTCCTGATCGGTATCGGCGCGCACGCACTTCACGTCGCGGTTCATGATCTCGTTCATGCGCCGTTCCGAGCGGCGGAAGATGAGGTCCCGCAGGCCCACGATACCAACCAGCTTCTGAGCGGCGTCGGTGACATAGAGGTAAGCGATGTCCTCCGTGCGTTCCTCCTCGCCGCGGGAGCGGAGCAACTCGCGGACTTGCTGGACCGTCATCTCCTCGCGCAGGGCGATGAAACGATTGGACATGATCCCGCCGGCGGTGTCCTCGGCGTAACGGAGGAGCGGGCGCAGCCGCGCGGCGTGTTCGGGGTGGAGAGCGGTCAGGGTGTCGCGGCGGGCCGCGGGCGCCAGTCCTTGCAGGAGGTCGACGGCATTGGGCGGCGGCATGTTCTGCACGAGAACAGCGATCTGGGCGGGCGTCCAACCGACGAGCAGATCCGGAGCGTTGTCGGGATCGATCTCCGCCAGCACGGCGGCGGCCTTCTGTGGCGGGAGTCGCCGAAGCAACTCGCGGGCCTCCTCGGGGGGTAGCCGTTCGAGGCGGTCCGCGAGATCGGCAGCGTGCAATTCGAGATACTCGTCGTGCCGGACGGGAGTCGCTTCGCTCATGGACGGAGTGTGGCACCGGCGGGATGGATTGGGAAGGTGACACTGGGGGCGGCGGGGGCGGAGGACGGAGGACGGAGGGCGGAGGGCGGAGGGCGGAGGGCGGAGGACGGAGGGCGGAGGACGGAGGGCGGAGGACGGAGGTTTGCTCAACGCGCGCGCCTGGGGAATTGAGGATTGAGGATTTTACATTGGGGATTTTCCCCAAACGCGTTGGAACAGGAGAGAGCGGAGGGTGGTTATCGTGGCGGCGTTGCGTTCGGGAGGTGATCGAGGGTGGCGCGAACTCTGGGAAGGCTGGCGGGGTATTGGCGCTGGAGGAAGGCGAGGAGTTTCTCGCGGATTTCGCAGCGGAGGTCCCAGGACTTGGAGGCGTCGGCGGCGGTGGCGAGCACGCGGAGTTGCATGGCGCGCTCGGTGGTTTCGGTGATTTGGAGGTTCCAGAAGCGACGGTCCCAATCCTTGCAGCTTTCCACGATGCGTTGGATTGGGGGGCGCAACTCCTCGACGGGCAGCGTGTAGTCGGCCCAGACAAATACGGAACCGAGGATGTCGGCGGAGACGCGGGTCCAGTTCTGGAAGGGTTTTTCGATGAAGTAGCTCAGGGGGACGACGAGGCGGCGTTCGTCCCAGATTTTGACGACCACGTAGGTCAAGGTGATTTCCTCGATGCGGCCCCATTCGTTTTCGACGATGACGACGTCGTCGAGGCGGATGGGTTGGGTCATGGCGAGTTGGAAGCCGGCGAAGAGATTGGCGATGGTGCGTTGGGCGGCGAAGCCGATGATGATGCCGACGACGCCGGCGGAGGCGAGGATGCTGGTGCCGAAGCGTCGGACTTCCTCGAACAGCATCAGGATGGAAGCGACGGTGAAGATGCTGATGATAACGTAGAGGGTCTTGCTGAGGACATAGACCTGGGTGTAGACCTTGCGTGCCTGGAGGTTGTCGGCGGCGGTGATGTCATAGCGGGCGAGGACGGCCTTCTCGATGAGGTTGACGGCCTGGAAGAGGACGTAGGCGACGGCGCCAATGATGAGAATGCTGCTGCCTTTGGAGACGAGGCCGGCAGATTCGGGGGAGAGCCCGATCATCGGGAGGGCAAAGATGAGTCCCAGAATGGGGACGACGACGCGCAAGCTTCGCCCCAACAGTGGTACGAGGAGATCGTCCATCTTGCTCGAGGTCTTGCCGCTCCAGGTGCGCAGGCGCGTTTCGAGGACGTGCGTGGATTTGAAGATGACCCAGAAGAGGACGACGAAGACGCCGACGTCGAACAGCCGATCGAACAATTGGCGGAGAGGATGTGGTCCTTCGGTGGCGGGGAGTCGGCGGAGCAGAGGGGTGGCGGCGAAGTAGGCGCCGTAGATCCAGATGAGCACGTACAGCGGTCGGCCCACGGTCTGCCAGAGTTGGGCACGCCAGCCTTGGGATTCGGGGTCGGCCTCAGCCTTCCGGATTTTGCGGCGCAGGAACGAGGCGGCGAGGCCGTTGAGCAACACGACCGGCAGCAGGAAGCAGAGCAGCACTCCCAGGTCCGCCCAGGTGAAGTTGCCCCAGACGGCGGAATGTACGCCGGTCCCGAAGATTCCCTCCAGGCAGTTGGTGAGGAGGCTGGTGAGGCCGGTGGCGAGTTCGTCGAGGAATCCTTTGCCGGTCATGGAGGTGTTCATGGGGTCGTGTGATATCAGGTTTGGTTTGGGACAGGCGGTTCCAGAGTCTCCAGCAGCGCCACTGGAAAGCTGTTCAGGACGTCTCCCAGGCGGAGGGTGAAACGGCCGCCCGCGCGCTGCGGAGACACGATCTCGCCTGTGAAAAGGTTGCGCAACGGGCCGCCGGCGAGGGTGCGGGGGAGAAGCAGGAGGGTGTCGTTCCAGAGGGAGCGGGGCAAGGAGAGCCGGTGGTGGCGTGGTGCAAGGGTGAGGATCCAACGGGGGACCACGGTGACCGTCGCGGCAGGCTTGAGAATCCGGGCGAAGGCGCAGGCGTGATCGGCTCGCGGGCCGACGGCGGACAACGCGTGATAGCTGCCGTGGCGGAAGAGGTTCTCATGCTTCCGGCGGAAGCGGAGCGTCTCCCGGATCAGGAAGGACTTGATGCGGCCGTTGTCGGGTTGACGGAGGAGTTCTTCGAGGAACTGGAGTCGTTGGCAGGACTTCTGGCGGCGCCGGAGTTCGGCCAGATGGCGCCGTCGCAGTGAGAAGTTGACCGGTCGTCGGTTATCCGGATCAACGAGGCTGAAGTCCCAGAGTTCGGTTCCCTGGTAGAGGTCGGGGACGCCGGGTGCCGTCAGTTTGAGGAGTGTTTGGGCGAGTGAATTGCAGCAGCCGGCGGGGACGAGGGGGGTGACGAAGTGTTCGACGTCGGCGACGAACCGGGGGTCCGCGAGAGTGCGGCGGACGAAAGCGGTCAGCGCCTCTTCGTACCTAGGGTTGGGGTTGGTCCAGTGGGTGTGCTGCTTGGCTTCGCGGGCGGCTTTGAGGAGGTAGGCGGCGGCGCGGTCGGCGGGTAGCGGCCAGGCGCCGACGAGGGTTTCGTAGAAGAGGTATTCCGCGTTGCGATCCGGCAGGCCATGACGGCGGTACGATTCGTTGCGCCGCGACCAACGACGGACGGCGGCGGCCCAGCGTTCGGGGATTTCCGAGAGCAGGGCCAGGCGTGCTCGGACGTCTTCGCTGCGCTTGGTATCGTGGGTGGAGGTGGTCAGCATGGTGTTCGGCCAGCGGTGGCGGGTGTGGCGGCAGGCGCGATGGAAGGCAGCCAGCGTCGAGCCGAAGCGGGCCGGGTTGCCGCCGACTTCATTCAAAGCCCCAGAGCGGTTGAAACAGTAGAAGGCGGTGTCCTCGACGCCTTTGGCCATCGCGGGTCCGGTGAGTTGCTGGAAGCGGAGGACGAAGTCGGTCTCGAGTTTGCCGCGGAGGCGGAGGTGGAGGAGGTCGGAAAGGAGGCGCAGGGCTGGCAGTGACGGCGGCGGTTGGAGGCTGCGGGCGGCGGCGAGAGCGCGGGAGACGCGGTTGCGATCTGCGGGGGAGAGGAGGCCGGTCTCGGGCTGGCTGTAGGTGCGGTAGACGGGGAAGCTAGCGATGACCTCGATGAGGGTGTTTCGCAGTTCGTTCGGATGGGCTTCGGGCTTCAGGGTGCGGCGGGCGATGATGGTCCGGAGCAAGCGCACGAGGCGATCGACTTCGGTCGCGAGATGCTGTTGGAGGATGCGGCGTTTCTTTTGCCGGACGAGAGCCGGGTAGTCGGTGGGCTCGCCGGTGAAGGCGGCGTAATGGCGGGTGATCGGGCGTTCCCCGTGGGGATGAACGAAGAGGCCTCCGACGCGGTGGAGGAAGTCATAGCCGGTGGTGCCGGCCACGGGCCAGTCGGGAGGGAGGCTTTCGTTCGGTTCCAGGATTTTCTCG
>CAYSPU010000210.1:0-10386 GCA_964432995.1 uncultured Verrucomicrobiota bacterium | reverse complement strand
GCTCGGTCTGATACCAGAACGCCACGCTCGACATCAGGTCGTCGCGCTCGATGAAGCCGTCCACCTTGCCGTCGGGGAAGGTCTGCGATCCCTTGTGCTCGATCTCGGCCCGCAGCGACTTGGTGAAGGTGACGGGATCGGGAATGTGCCACCGGTAGGCGGTGCTGCGGTCCCCGGTGCCGTAGCCTTCCCAGAGCGGCGTGCCGTAGAACGGACCGTCCTGCTGACGAAAACCCCAGGCGTCGCAGAAGTAGTCTTCTGTTCGCGTGCCCCGGAGCTTAGGTTCGACTGCGCCATCCACGAAGAAGAAGTCGTCCCCTTCCCCGTACCAACCGCCGGACACGTGATACACGCTCTGCACCGTGCCCACGTAATGACCGCGCCCGACGATGTCGGCGAGTAGGAAGTTGCGGCCCATGACGCACGGGTGTTCCTGGCGGTACATGGCATGGAAGAGAGCGGTGTCGTCGGGCAACGACACGTGCTTCTGCCAATCGATGTAGTAGTAGAACGCGTGGCAGCGCCGGTCGCTCTCGTTGGTCACCGTGAGCCGCGCTGACTTCCGGAACGGCATCGGCCAGTAGCAGTTCCGCGCCCGGCCATCCGACGACACCCGCACCGGCAGGGAAACGAACGATTGGTCCACACCGTGGCCGATGCCAAAGAAGTCGCCCACCGGGCACTCGACACTCGGGTGCTCCTCGCCCTCCCAATACATGCGGAGGGTGAGCAACCGGGGATAGAACGGCGCGTCATGCGCGATGGTGAACCAGATGTGGGTGATGACCCCGGGGCCCTCGAGTTCGGCGAGCGTGAGGGTGCCACCCGGCGCAATCGGCCGGGCATCGCCGTTGCCGTTCTTCCAGTCGGCGTCCGAGGAGGAAGCGCGTCGAGCCTCGAAGTTCTTGAGCTGCGCAAGTCCTGCAAGGGGACTGCCCGGAGCGGGTTGCGCGGACAGCATCACGACACCGGTGGTGAACCAGGAGAGGGCGGACAATAGGGCAGGTTTCATAGCGGAGCGGAATGTGGTGCCTATCGTGCCCGCTCCGGTTCGTCCGGGCAAGGACCAACGCACCGCAGGCGCGGCGCGCGGGCACGAGGAGACGCTCTCCTTCCCCCCTATCGAGATGAGATCCGGACCCCGCCACTCTTTGCGGTTCATTGCGGGCTTCTGTTCAAACCCCAAGAACACGCTCCTCCACGGCTCCCGGCCTCTACAGAAGACCGCAGAGTACCAACCTCCCAACCCTGAACCCTGAACCGTGAACCTCCCCACCTCAATCGGCCCTGGTTTTGAAGTCCTTGCCGAGCCAGTTCCGGGCGAGGATCAGGAGCACGGTCGAGGTCATCGCGATGAGACCATAGATGAACCACATCTTCTCGGTTCGGAGCGCTCCTTCTGCGGGACAGTAATGTTCGAGAAACCAGCCGGAGTAGAGGCTGACGATCATCTTGGTGAGGAACCACGGGAATTGGGCGACGCCCATGTAGGCACCGGTCCGCCCCTCGGGCGCAATCTCGGCCGCGTATTGCAGGAACCGCGGCTGCCACATCGCCTCGCCGATGGTCAT
Source organism: uncultured Verrucomicrobiota bacterium (assembly GCA_964432995.1). Classification (GTDB taxonomy): domain Bacteria; phylum Verrucomicrobiota; class Verrucomicrobiia; order Limisphaerales; family JAHDYP01; genus CAYSPU01. The sequence goes on along the minus strand of CAYSPU010000210.1, from coordinate 8,815 downwards.
CAATACCAAAAAGCCGAACAGCGTCCAGAACGACGGCCCGATCGCCAGAAGGAAGGTCGGTGCCGCCATGACCGCCGTGCCGGCGATCATCATGTTGTAAACCTTCGCCCTCTGGCTCAGCGCGGTGACGATCGGGACCAGGATGAAGATCAGGAGCGGGTTGAAGTTGACCGCAACTTCGAAATTGTCCCCGGTCCAGGTGCCGCGATAGGCGCGCTCGACGTACATCGGGAGGGTAAGCCAATTGTGGGCGAACAACGTCTGCACGGGAATCAGCGCGAAGATGAAGAACGAGAACTTCGGGTCCGCCATCGGATGGTTTCTCAGCCAGCGGAGGAGCGAGAACGGCTCCTTTGGCTTGGCAACGTCTTCGGTCTTCGGCGGCACTTCCGGCTTTCCGGACTCGGCCCGCGCCCGGGCAATCGCCTCTTCGACCGTGCGTCGAGACAGGATCAGCCAGGTGGCCAGGAGGGCGACGATCGTCAAGGCGACGTAGACCCAGATGGCACCGGCGATGCCGATGGCCCGGCGGATGGGGGCGAAGAAGGACGGCAGCCAACCGCCGAGGTTCATCAGGGCGTAGAGCATGGCATAGCCCATGGCCGCGGTGGCCGGCGTCGTGAACTGCCGCACCGCAGTGTAGGCCGCCGGCTGGTACAAACCGTAGCCCAACACGATCAACAGGATCCCGGCCATGGCCACCAAATGGACGGCGGAGAACATGCCGCCGGCCGGAAGCCCGGCCGAAGGACCCGCCGCCAGCAGGATGCGACCCACAACCAGAAACCCGAAGGAAGCCAGCAGCGCATAGCGGACACCGCGCCGGTCGGCGACGCCCCCGAGGAAGAACATCGCCAGCGTGATCCCCCACGTCAGCACCCCCACCATCACCCCCGCCGCGCTGTCCGAAAGGCCGACGTACTGGTTGAAGTACATCGCCAGATAGCCCAGCACCCCGAAGTAGATCATCCCCTCGAGAAGATAGCCGAAGTTCACCCCCCAGAGCGCTCGCGGCGCCCGGGCGACATCGATGAAAGGCTGTGCAATCTCGCGGAGCGGGTTCTTGCTGGCGGTCTCGTCGGGTTCGGTCATGCGCTGGCCCTCGGGGGCGGCGCCGTGAAGTTACAGCGTGGGATCAGCCCGCTGGCAAGAGTCAAATTGCCTCCCGGATCCTCGCCCAAGTAGCGCTGAGGGTTCGGTCGTCCCCGGTCCACGCACGGTTCTCGCCCCTGCGGACGGACGCTCTGTCGGCTCCGGGAAGATCCCGCCTCGGCGGCTTCCTTCCCGTTCGATTCCCGGGATTCGTTCCCCAGCCGAGCACACGCGAGCGGTCGACGAATCCCCTGCGGCGGGCGCTGCCCCTGGGAATTCGCAGCCGCCGTTTACGAGCGGGGCCGGGTCTGTCACACTCCGCTCGATGCCATCCAATCTCCGTCACCTGAAGGCCGCGACCCAGGCCGTGGCCGTGCTGGCTCTGGTTTGCGCGGCCTCAGCTTCGCCGGCCGATACGACAACCGGACGCATTCCCTACCGCCAGGCGCTGGATCAAGTGAACAGCGGCATCAAATCCCAAGCGGGCCTCCTGGCAATCCTCGCGCCCGGGGTCAAGACGGTCGTTTTCGGCTTTGATCCGACACTCGGGCCGGTCGTAAGGGTCCACTCCAACGCTGGCGAACGATCCCTCCCCGGCGACACCAACGGAATCGTGCGGCTCGAATTGAATTCCGTGTCCAAGGACACCGCCGACTCCGTGACTCTGCCGGCGGTGCCGAAGACGATCGCGGCCGAGTGAGACGCCGAGAGGCGCACGACACTCCGAGGAATCCTCATGCGATACGCGACGCAGCTCTGGGTGACCGCCATGGGCACGGTGCTGAGCATCGCCGCGGTTCGCGGCGCGGCGGATAGCATGCTGCCCGAAGGCAGCGCCCCGTTGGCGCTTTCCGCGAGCCACTTTCCCGACCGGGTGCACGAGTTCGTCTGGCGGAACTGGAACGTCGTGCCGACGGCGAAGGTGGCGGCCATCCTCGGCGGGTCGCCGCAGCAAGTCGCGGCGCTGGCGGCGTCGATGGGCTTACCGCCGGCCGCCGCGCCCGCCCCGGAAATGCCAAAGCGCGGCTACGTCACGCTCATCCGCCGCAACTGGCATCTGCTGCCGTATCCGCAGTTGCTCGCACTGCTGGACATGACGCCCGAGCGTCTGGCCTTCGCCCTGCGCGAAGACGATTTCTTGTGGGTCAAGCTGGGACGGTTGAAGCCCAAGTGCGAGCCGCTCCGCTGGCGTGAACCCGACGAGCCGGCGCGGCGCCGGGCAGCGGAGATCCGCCGCGTCGTCGAGGATACCTTCGGCGATGAACTGCTGCGCCCAACGGAACCCAGGTTCGCGTTCGTGCGACAACTCAGCAATCCGCCACCGTTGCCGGCCCCAGTTCCTGCGCCCGAGGCACCCGTGTCGCTGCGTCTCGTCTACTCGTATCTCGCAACCTACGGCGATCCGCTTTCCGATCCGTCGCTCGATCCCTACCCGGCCGGCTTCCTCCAGCGGCTCTCGGCCGTCGGAGTCAACGGAGTGTGGCTGCACGTGGTGCTGCGCGACCTGGCGCCCGGCGGGGTGGCTTTCCCCGAGTTCGGCGACGGGCATCAGCGCCGTCTGGCCAACCTCCGCCGGCTCGTTCAGCGGGCGCAGAAGGCCGGCGTGCGCGTGTATCTGTACCTGAACGAACCGCGTGCGATGCCGACGGCGTTCTTCGCCAACCGCCCCGAGATGGCCGGCGTGCGCGAAGAGGGATTCGTCGCCCTGTGCACTTCGCATCCGGCGGTGCGCCGCTGGATGACCGACGCCCTCGCGCACATCTTCCAACAGGTCCCCGACCTGGGCGGCATCTACGCGATCACCGGCTCCGAGAATCTCACCCACTGCGCATCGCACGGAGCTTGGCAGTCCTGCCCGCGATGCGGCCCGCGCCGCGACAGCGACATCCTCGCCGAGGTCGTCGCCGCGTTGGAGGAGGGCGTGCACCGCGGCAGCCCCAAGGCCGACGTCATCGTCTCCGACTGGGGTTGGCGCGGCCACGGCGACGCCACCGACATCATCCCGCGACTGCCGAAATCCGTGTGGCTGATGTCGGTCAGCGAGTGGGACCTCCCGATCCAGCGGGGTGGCGTGGGGTCCAAAGTCGGCGAGTACTCCATCTCCTCCGTCGGCCCCGGCCCGCGGTCGGCGCGCCACTGGGCCGCCGCCGAGAAGGCGGGCATCAAAAAGGCCGCGGAGATCCAATACAACAACACCTGCGAGATCGCCAGCATTCCGTATCTGCCGTGCATGGATCTGATTGCCGAGCACATCCACCGGTTGGCCCCGGCGCGGCTGGACGGCATGCTGATCGGCTGGACGATGGGCGGGCATCCGTCGCCCAACTTCGAGTTGGCCCGGGAGATGAACTGCCGCCCGCCGCCTGCCGTCGACGTGGCTTTGGAGGCGCGGGCGCGGGCGCACTACGGCACTCAGGGCGCCCCCCACGCACGCCGGGCGTGGAAACTGGCCAGTGACGCGTTTCGCGAATACCCGTTCCATGTCAGCGTCGTCTACGGGTGTCCCGTTCAGCAAGGCCCGGCCAATCCGCTCTATCCCACGCGGACCGGTTACTCGGCCACGATGTGGGGCATTCCCTACGATGACCTCGACGGCTGGCGCGGGCCGTATCCCGCCGAGGTGTTCGCCGCGCAGTTTGCGAAGATGGCCGATGCGTGGCCGCCGGCGGTGGACGAGTTGCGGCGTGCCGTCGAAAAGACCCCGGCCGAGCGACGCGCCGCCGCGGCCGCCGACCTGCGCTATGCGGAGGCGGCGGGCATTCACTTCGCCTCGGTGGCCAACCAGGCCAGCTTCGTGTTGGCCCGGGACGCCCTGTCCGCCTCCGGGGCGTCGGCGCCGCCGGCGGAGCGAACCGCGTTGCGTGACCAGATGCGCCGCCGGTTGGAGTCGGAAATCGCCCTCGCCCGGCGGCTCTACACGCTATGCGGCGAGGACTCGCGGATCGGTTTCGAACCGTCGTGCCACTACTTCTACCTGCCGCAGGACCTTGTGGAAAAGGTGGTCAACTGCCGCTGGCTGCTGGACGGCCTTCGGCGCTGAGCCACACGATGCGCGGCGGCGGCAGAGGCGGAACCGAATGGCCGTCAGATGTCCGAGTCAAGTTGAACAGCCATGGTCTGAGGCGCCGCCTCGCTGGCCAGTCAACTGCCGCAGCCTTTCGGCATCGGCGGCCGGGTGTGGGGCGATCGTGCGGGAGGGTCAGCAACGGGCGCGGCGGCGGTATTCGTCGAGCATGGAGGCCGTGGCGGTGGCGCCGCAGCGGCTCGCCCCGAGATCGCGGACCTTGATCAGGTCGTCGAGATCGCGGACGCCGCCCGCCGCCTTGACCTGGACCCTGGTGGAAACGCTGGCCCGCATGAGGGCCAGGTCGTGCGCGGTCGCGCCCCGGTAGTTGTAGCTGCCGTCAGGCTGCTTCACGAAGCCGTAGCCGGTCGAAGTCTTCACCCAATCGGCACCGGCGCGCTCGCACAGTGCGCAGAGCTTCCGCTTGAAATCGTCGCTGCCCAGGCCCGCGCCGCCCTTGGCGAGATAGTCGTTCTCGAGGATCACCTTCACCCGTGCGCCGCGCTGGTGCGCCTCGTCGCAGACCGCCTTCACGTCGCGCTCGACGTATTCCCAGTCGCCGCTCAACGCCTTGCCGATGTTGATGACCATGTCGATCTCGACCGCGCCGTCGCAACACGCCAACTCGGTTTCGTAGCGCTTGGATTCGGTCGTGGAGTTGCCGTGCGGAAAACCAATCACCGCGCCGACGTTGACGCCGCTCCCCCGGAGAAGCTCGGCAGCACGCTTCACCGCGTAGGGCTTGATGCAAACGGAAGCGACGCCGTATTTCGCGGCGAGCCGGCACCCATCCTCCAACTCCCGATCCGTCATCGTCGGATGCAGGAGGGAGTGATCGATCATCTTCGCGAGTTCTTCGTAGGCGTATTTCATGGTGGTTGCTCAGACTCTGGCCCAAGCCTTGGCTCCCGGGGAGCCGACGTAACAGATCGCGGTGACGGCGACGCCGCAGCCGATCCTCTGCCGGTGGCCGCTTCCCGCAGCCATCACTGCGGCACCCTGCTTCGCTTTCGTGTCCATTGTCAAACAGCTCTTTGATTCAAACAGGCCGTTTGACATTAGATCTTCGGGTTTTGGCTGGATTGATCGTTCAAACGCAGTGACGCAGGAGCGCGGAGTCACCCAAAGGAACGCGGTAGCAGTCACAGACCCAGCCGCAGCATCGGCGATTCCGGATCCCTGCGGCTGAGATGCTGCGCCGACAGTCGCGCCCCAGCCCGAACATTGCCTCGTGGCTATGCTCCCTTGCGTTTCCCGTCCGGTTCACGGCTGGCGGAGGCGGTAGTACTCCGCGTTGTTCGTGAGCGGCAGTGGCAGGGGGCGGCGGTTCCGGACCCGAAGGTTCGGGCGCCCCGTCAGCCAGCCGTAATGCAGACTATGCGACTGCATCGTATCTTACGCGCATGTGGATTCCGCGCGCCATCGAAGCCAGCCTCCGTCAACTGGCCGCCACTCGCCCCGTCGTCGTCCTCACCGGCGCACGCCAGACCGGCAAGACGTTCACCTTGCGCCGCCTGTTTCCGGACCACGACTTCGTCTCCTTGGACCTGCCTAGCGAGGCCGAGCAGGCCGAGAAGGAGCCGGCCGTGTTCCTCCAACGGCACCCCCCCCCGGCGATCCTGGACGAGGTGCAGTACGCCCCCGGGCTGTTCCGGCACCTGAAATCGGTGGTGGACGCCCAACGGGATCGCGCCGGTCAGTCTCTGCTCACCGGCTCGCAGAAATTCACGCTGATGAAGGGCGTCAGCGAATCCCTGGCCGGCCGGGCCGCTATTCTCGAACTCGCCCCCCTCGCCTTCGCCGAAGTGCGCGCGGCCCGACCCCGAACGCCGCTCCTGGATTTCCTCGTTCGCGGCGGGACGCGAACGCAGCCTCTTCTTCTGGCGGGACCGCACCCGTGAGGTTGACTTCCTGGCGGAAGCCGCGGGAAGGCTCGACTTGTTCGAGGCCAAGTGGACGGAACTTCCCGACGCGGCGGACCTGGTGAATCTCAGGCTCGCACGCGAGGCGCTGGGTCGCGCGCAGATCCGGACGGCCGCCGTCGTGTGCCGGGCCAGGAACGGCTTTCCCCTCGAAGACGGTTGCCAGGCCGTGCCGGTGGAGGAACTGTCGTGAACCGGGAAATGGTGGAAGCCTTGGCCAAGCTCAGGACGGGCCCTTTGAACGACCCCGGCACTGCGCCAACCGCTTCAACTCGGCCAAGTCGCCATGCATCAGCGCGAGCTTCTTGGCGCGGGACCAGCCTTTGAGTTGGCGTTCGCGTTGGAGAGCTGACCATTGGTCGGGGAAGGGCTCAGCGTAGAGAAGTCCGAGGGGCGAGTCGAATGGCTCCAGAGGTAGGACTCGAACCTACAACCACACGGTTAACAGCCGCGTGCTCTACCATTGAGCTACTCTGGAACCCAAAGGAGGCGGCAATCTAACGACCACCCGAAAACGCGTCAACTGGCGTTTTGGGAACCGTTTTGGGAGCCCGGCGACGGGTATTGCGCCAGGTGCTTTTCCATGCACTCGGGACAGATGGAATGGCTGAACTGGGCCTCTGAATGCTGGGAAATGTAATGCTCGAGTTGCTCCCAGCCGGCGTGATCCGTGCGGATCTTGTGGCAGTGCATGCAGATCGGCAGAACCCCCTGCAGCGTCTTGATGTGCGCCTGAGCCTCTTCGAGTTCGCGCAACCGCGCCGCCAGCGCCTCCTGCAGTTCAATCACCCGTTGTCCGACCCCGATCCGCGCCCGCAGTTCGTCCGGATCATACGGCTTGGTCACATAGTCATTCGCCCCCGCCTGCAATCCGCGGATGATCTCCGTCTTCTCCCCCCGGGCCGTCAACAACACCAGGTACAACGGCGTCACCACTCCCTCCTGTCGGAGCCGCTGGCACACCTCGATGCCGTCCATCCGCGGCATCACCCAGTCCAATACCGCCAGGTTCGGCGGATCCGGCTTGCGGAATCGCTCCAGGGCCGCAACGCCGTCCTCCACCGCTTCGACAGCATAGCCCCAGCGGCTCAGCAGCGCCACCAACAGACTGCGGGAAGTCGCATCATCCTCAGCCACCAAGATCCTCATGCTCCCTCTCCTTACCCGCTCAGGCGCGATCCCGTCAACTCCGCCGGCAGGCCACCGCCGGCACGCGGGAGCCGCGGAGACGCCCCGCGCGCCAAGTGGCTGCAGAGAAATGACCCCCTGCCGCACGGGCAGTCTCGACACGGGGTTTGCCCGGGAAGTGGCGCGTTGAGAGTTGAATCGCCGTGCCGCGATGGCATTCTCCGTTCGGGGGCGTGAGCGCCCCAAAGCAGCCCATGTCCACAACACCTTATCGCGCCTGGTTTCAGTGCATCCGCCCCGAATGCGGAGCGACCTACAGCCTGCACGAGATCATCTACCAATGCCGGGCCTGCGGCGCGCTGCTCGAGGTGCAGCACGACCACACCGCCCTTGCCCAACAGCCGGCCGCCGAATGGAAACGGCTCTTCGACGAGCGCTACCGAACCACCCAGTGGCCCTATGGCTCCGGCATCTGGGGCAAGAAGGAATGGGTCCTCCCCGGGGTTCAGGATGACAACATCGTCTCGCTCTACGAAGGAGGCACCAACCTGTTCTGGGCCCAGCGGCTCGGCAAACTCCTCGGCATGGGCGAACTCTGGATCAAGCTCTGTGGCAATACTCACAGCGGATCGTTCAAAGACCTCGGCATGACCGTGCTCGTCACCCAGGTGAAACAGATGATCGCTGACGGCGCCCCGATCCAGGCCGTGGCCTGCGCCTCCACCGGGGATACCTCGGCCGCCCTCGCCGCCTACTGCGCCGCCGCCGCCATCCCCGCCATCGTCCTCCTCCCAAAAGGAAAGATCTCGACCGCCCAACTCGTCCAGCCCATCGCCAACGACGCCCTCGTGCTCGCCCTGGACACCGACTTCGACGGTTGCATGCGGGTCGTGCAGGAGATCACCAGGGACGAAACGATCTACTTGGCGAACTCGATGAACTCGCTACGCGTCGAGGGCCAGAAGACCGTCGGCATCGAGATCGCACAGCAGTTCGATTGGCAGGTGCCGGATGTCATGATCATTCCGGGCGGCAACCTCGGAAACGTCTCCGCCCTCGGGAAGGGCCTCCTGCAACTCCAGGCGCTCGGGTTGATCGACAAGCTTCCGCGCATCGTGGTCGCCCAAGCCGAGAGGGCCAATCCCCTGTACCTCGCTTACCGGCGCGGTTTCGCCTCCTTCGAACCGGTTCAGGCGCGGAAGACCCTCGCCAGCGCGATCCAGATCGGCAACCCGGTCAGCTTCGAGAAAGCCGTCCGCACCCTCCAGCAGTTCCGCGGAATCGTCGAGCAGGCCACCGAAGAAGAGCTGGCCGACGCCGCCGCGCTCGGAGACCGGACCGGCATGTTCAATTGCCCCCACACCGGCGTTGCCCTCGCCGTCCTCATCAAACTCCTCAAGTCCGGCCAAATCGACCCCGCCGAACGCGTCGTCGTCATTTCCACCGCCCACGGCCTCAAGTTCATCGAGTTCAAGGTCCGCTACCACGAACGCCAACTCGAGTTCGCCTGTCGCCACGCCAACCAGCCCGTCGAGCTCGCGCCCCGCGTGGACGCCGTCAAAGACGCCCTCCGCCAGGCGCTCGAACGACGGCGGCAGATCACTGTCTA
>CAYSPU010000209.1:4108-10442 GCA_964432995.1 uncultured Verrucomicrobiota bacterium | reverse complement strand
ATTCGTGGCTTTCCGAGCGACCGACAGCCCGCGAGGCTTAGGACCGCGGCTCGTCCTCGGCTCGCCGTAGTCCCGCGCAGGCGGGACGAAGGCGGCTTGAGCCGCAGCAAAGCGTGTGTGTGTTCTGCTGCGGGTCGAGAAGACCCGCGGTCCGGAAGGGTCTCTGACCCTCCGACCGCCTCCCGTCCTCTCGCTGCTGCTGGGACCCGAGACGTGTCGCGCTGCGGGCGTGGACTGGCCGACGTCCCGGCGGGCAGCAGCACCATACGCCGGACGTGCCTCCGAACCTCCAACCGCCGCCCGTCCGAACAAAATCGTTGCGCGTGAGGCGGGCCTTGTGGCTTAGTTGGCCAGGACTTGCAGGGCTGGCGCGGCGTCGGAATGCCGGGTTGAAAACGGAAACAAACCGCGTCAGCTTGGCGGCGAAATGCAGCGGTGCCGTCTGACGATTCACTATTCGGGGCACGTGCAAGGGGTGGGGTTTCGCTACACCGCGAAGTCGGTCGCGATGGGCTTCGAGGTGACGGGGATTGTGCGAAATCTCGCTGACGGTCGCGTGGAAGTCGTCGCGGAAGGCAGCCGCGAAGAACTGGAGAGCTTCCGGCGGGCGATGCAGGATTCCGAGGTCGGTGGTCTGATTCGCCATGAGGAGATCCTCTGGGCGCAGGCCACGGGCGAGTATCGCGGGTTTGAGATCACCCGCTAGCGAAGATGAAGTACGCCATCATAGCCGACATTCACGCCAACCTGGAGGCACTGGAAGTCGTGTTGGAGGATGCCAAGGCCCAGAAGTGCACCCACTACTGCTGCCTGGGCGATGTCGTGGGCTACAACGCCAACCCCAAGGAATGCCTCGACATCGTCCGCAACATGGCGATGCCCTGTGTCAAGGGTAACCACGATGAGTATTGCTCGATCGAAAGCAATCTCGAGGGCTTCAACCCGCACGCCGCCGAGGCCATCCAGTGGACGCGCAACCAACTCACCGAAGAAGATCGCGACTGGTTGCGCAACCTGAAGTACATCCGCATGGTCGGCAATTTCTCCGTCGTTCACGCCACGCTCGACGGGCCGCAGCGTTGGGGCTACGTCTTCGATCGGTTGGCTGCCGCCGCCAGTTTCACTTACCAGAACACCTCGCTCTGCTTCTTCGGCCACACCCATGTGCCGGTCGCTTTCATCCGCGACACCGTCGTCCGCGGTGGCACCTATTCGAAGTTCAAAGCCGAGCCCGGCCGCAAGTACTTCATCAACGTCGGCAGCGTTGGCCAGTCGCGCGACGGCGTCCCCAAAGCCACCTACGTGATCTACTCGCTCGACGAGGGAACGGTCGAGTTGCGCCGGCTCGATTACGACATCGCCAAGACCCAGGCCAAGATCCGGGCCGCCGGCCTTCCCGAGCGCCTCGCCGAACGGCTCGCCCTGGGCAAGTAGACGCCAGCCCTCGGCCCCGGGCGCAACCCCGAGGCGCGCATCACGGGTGCGGGGTGAAAATCCTGATTCTCAAACCCAGTTCCCTGGGAGACGTGGTGCACGCCCTGCCCGTGCTGCGCCTCCTCAAGCGGCACCGGCCCGAGTCCCGCGTCTGCTGGTGGATTGACTCCGATCTGCTCCCCCTCCTGGCAGGCGATCCCGATCTCGAAGCGCTGATCCCCTTCCACCGGCGCCGCTGGGGTCACCCCCGACACTGGCACGAACTCTGGAACAGCATCCGCCACCTCCGCGCCTGGCACTTCGACTGGGTGATCGACCTCCAGAGCCTCGCCCGCAGCAGCATCGTCGCCTGGCTCGCCAACGGCCGCCTGACCGTCGGTCTGGACGACCCCCGCGAAGGGGCCTGCGCCCTCTACGATATCGCCGTCCGCCGGCCTTCGTTCCACACACACGCGGTCGACTGGTACCTCAGAGTCCTCACCGCGCTCGAAGTGCCGATTGACCGCCCTTTCGACTGGCTGCCCGAACGCCCCGCCGCCGCCGCCGCCATCCGCAACCGCTGGCCCGACGACGCGCACCCCTGGATCGCCCTCCAACCCGGCGCCCGCTGGGACAACAAGCGATGGCCCGCCGCCTTCTTCGCCGAGGTCGTCCAGGAATTGAGCCCGCACTTTCCCCGGGGACGCTTCGCCATCCTCGGCGGCGCCTCCGATCGCCCCTTGGCGAGCGAAATCGCCGCCGCCGCCCCGGGACGATGTCTCGATCTCACCGGCCAGACGTCCTTGCCGGAGATGATCGAGTGGCTCCGCCGGGCCAGCCTGTTGCTGACCAACGATTCCGGTCCCATGCACGTCGCCGCCGCCCTCGGCAAACCCGTCGTCGCCCTCTTCGGCCCCACCGAACCCCGACGCACCGGTCCCTACCGGCAAACCAACCACGTCCTCCAAAACCGCCAACTTCCCTGCGTCCCCTGCCTCCAACGCGTCTGCCGACACTCCGTCCCCCTCGAATGCCTGCGCACCCTGTCGCCGCACGCTGTCGCCCAGGCCGTCCTCGAACGATTTGCCGCTTGCTCACCGTCCCTTCACGCATAGATTGCTTCCCATGAACCGCAGCGCCTCCGCCGATCTCAGATTTCGAAGCCGCACCGCCCTCGCCTTCCTCCTGCTGCTCGCAGCGATCCTGCCCCTCCGCGCCCAGGTCACCATCGGACTCCAAACCGCTCAAGACCAGTTCCTCCCCGGCGAAGCCCTCCCGGTTTCCGTCCGCATCACCAATTTCTCCGGCCAAACCCTCCGACTCGCCGCCGAACCCCTCTGGCTCGAATTCTTCATCGAGACCAAAGACGGCTACCCGATCCCGCGCACCGGCCAACTCCCCCCCCAGGAACCCTTCGACCTCGAAAACTCCACCATCGCCACCAAACGCGCTGACCTTGCCTCCCAGTTCCCAACCCTCAAACCAGGTCGCTATCGCGTCACCGCCAACCTGCGCGTGCCCCAATGGCAGTCCCATCTCACCACTGCCCCCCAGGAGTTCGATGTCATCAGCGGCACCGTCCTCTGGGAACAACCGTTCGGGGTCCCCTCCCCCGACGGAGACCGCACCCGGCCCGAGATCCGCAAATACGCGCTCCAGCAGGCCATCCACTTGAAACAGATGAAGCTCTATGTCCGCGTCACTGACCAGTCCGGAGACCGCGTCTACGGCATCTTCCCCCTTGGCCCCATGCTGACCTTCAGCACGCCGGAAAAGCAGATCGATCAGGCCAACATCCTCCACGTCCTCTACCAATACGGCGCTCGCAGCTTCTACTACTGCCGGATCAACCCCGAGGGCCTCCTCCTCAGCCGCCAAACCCACGACTATTACGGCGCCAGCCGCCCCGTCCTCCGCGTCGACAAGACCACCGGCCAAGTCGCCGTACGCGGTGGCGTCCGCCACCCTCAGCGCGACGATTTCCCGCCCCCCACCAACCAGCCGCCTGCGACGGCCACGGCTTCCACCAACACGATCCCGACCCTCACCGTCGGCCCCACCAACGCCCTCCCCGCCCCGTAGCAGGCTTCCCGAGTCGTCCGCCCGTTCTGTGATCACAAGACGCCCGGCGTGACCGGAACCAAGCTCGCGAGAGGGCCTCTGCATCGCGTCGGGCTCAGCAGATCTGTTGGCTGCATTCCGCGGCGCCCTCGGAGAGGTCGCCCTACCTCTGGGGCGCAAAACCCGCCTACTGACTCCTGGCTCCTACCTTCTTCCCCATCTTCCTAGCTCCCAACTCCTAGCTCCTGCCTCACGCCGCCTGCGCGCCCCGGTAGACACGCGGCACTCGATACGAAATGCCCGTGAGAATCTCCCAGGGAATCGTCCCGCACCAGCTCGCCAGCTCCGTTGCGGAGATGCACTCCTCCCCCTGCGCCCCGATCAGCGTTGCTTCCTCCCCCGGCGCCACCTCGCCCAGCGACGAAACGTCCACCAGGGTCTGGTCCATCGTCACTCGACCGACCACCGGACAACGCCGTCCCTGCACCAGCACGCAGGCGCGATTGCTCGCCGCCCGGGGAAAACCATCGCCGTAGCCGGCCGTAATCGTCGCCACGCGCATCCGCCGCGGCGCGATGAAGGTCCTGCCGTAGCTAAGCGCACTCCCCTTCTTCACCGTCTTCACCAAGCCGACGCGACACCGGAACGAGAGCGCCGGCTGCAACTGGCGGGCCAGTTCCGCCGCGCTCCGTCGCCGGCCCGGCGGCACGATGCCATAAACCATCAAGCCGGGGCGCACCAGATTCCCCCAGGACTCCGGCACGTGCAGGATCGCGCCGCTGTTGCTCGCATGCACCCAAGGCACCTGCACCCCGCACCGCGCGAGCGCGCGCAACACCCGACCAAATCGCCGGAACTGCAGCGCCGTATACTCCGCGTCGTCCTCGGCCGACGCGAAGTGCGTGAACACCCCATCCACCACAACTCCCTCCAGCCGCGAGACAGCCCGCACCAGCGCCGCCGCCGCCGCCGGTTCGACCCCCAACCGTCCCATCCCCGTGTCGACCTTCACGTGCACCCGGGCCGTCCGGCCTAACCGCACCGCGCTTCGCCCAAAGAGCCGCGCCTCCTCCATCGTGGACACCGTCGGCATCACGTCGTCTTCCACCGCCGCTTCCACTTCGTCCGGCAAACACGCGCCCAGCATCAGAATCGGCCAGCCGCGCCCCACGCTCCGAATCGCCCTCGCCTCTCCCAGGTTCGCCACCCCAAAAACATCCGTGCCACAGCGCATCAGATGCGACGCGATGTGCTTGAGGCCGTGCCCGTAGGCATCAGCCTTCACCACCGTCATGATCCGGACCCCCGGCCCGACTCGCTGGCGGATCCACGCCAGGTTCTCCCGTAACGCCTCCAGGTCCACCTCCGCCCAACACCGATGTGTCATGCTCATGCTCTTCAAATCGCACCTACCTAGGATCACCTTCCGTTCTCCGACTTCTCCGCCCCGCCCTTCACCGGCGGGATCGCCCGCAACGGCGGCGCCTTCACGTAGCTCACCTCCCGCAGGTAGACCGGCTCAAGTCCGTCTCCGCGGACGAAGTCGGCTCTCCCGAGCGCCAGCAGGGCCAGCGTCGCCGCCTCGGGCACCAGAGACGCCACCGCCGTCGCACCAGGAACCGGATCCGGTCCCGCCACCCGGTCCCCGGCTGCAATCCGCTCGAGCACCTCCTCCCGTCGGGCCAGTCGGAGCTTCGCGCTCTCCTCCGCCCGGCCCGGGGCGATTGCGTAGCGCGCGAGGTAATACTCGCCCCGCTGCGCGTCCACGACGAGACTGAGGCCGCCAAACCACTGGCGATCCAGCGCTTGCCGCGCCATCACCTCGACGCTCGAGATCCCCAGCAGCCGAATCCCCCGCGCCAACTGCCAGCCTTGCGCCAGCGCAATCGCCACCCGCACGCCCGTGTAGGAGCCCGGCCCCAAACCCACCGCGATGCCCTCAATCTCCGCAGTCGACACCCCCGCTTTCTGGCAGACGGAGCGCACCAGGTGCAACGGGCCGCCACATGGCGGCGCGTCTTCTCCGGCAGCAGCCAGCACCCTCCCCTCAGCCGCCAGGGCCACGCTGCGCCGTGCCGACGAGAATTCCAGCGCCAAGATCTTCATACTCAATGCCACGTTCGGTCTCCCCCCGCCATTCGATGCGCACCCGGCGCAGGAACCCGGGCGCCGGCCTCTCACCCGGAGGCGGCCCCCACCATTTCTCCGCCCATTCCACCACGGTGATGCCGCCGCGCGGATACAGATACTCCTCGAGCCCGGCGCCCATCACCTGCTCCGGCGTGTCGAGCCGATACAGATCCACGTGCACCAGCGGAAGCCGCCCCCCGCCGTACTCGAGCAGCAGGGCGAACGTCGGCGAGTGCACCTCGGCGCTGATCCCCAAACCCCGCGCCACACCCTTGACCAACTGCGTCTTGCCCGCCCCCAGGTCTCCGGACAATGCGATCACCCAGCCGGCCTGCGCGGCGGCGCCCCATTCCTCTCCCAAGGCAATCGTGCTCTCAGGACTTCTCGAAATGAACGTAGCCATGCACCTCCAAAGGCCGCACCCCCGATCGATCGCGAATCGCAACGCCGGACCCCGCGGTAATCCGACCAATGCAGCTCAGGCGGAGCCCCGGATACCGTTCCTTCCACGCGTCGACCAGCGGCACCGCTTCCCCCGCCGCCACCGTGAACAACAACTCGAAGTCCTCGCCATCGGCCAATGCCGAAAACAACGGCGGCCGCCCCGGTGATCGCCGCCACGCCGCCCCCTCCACAGCTCCCTGCCCCCCCTCCCCCCCCCCCCCCCGCCCCCGCCCCCCCCCCCCCCCCGCCGCCGGCGCCACCGGCCCCCCCCGCCACCCCGCCCCCC
>CAYSPU010000209.1:0-4098 GCA_964432995.1 uncultured Verrucomicrobiota bacterium | reverse complement strand
TGCTCCCTGCCCCGTCTCCCCCCCCGCCGCCGGCCGCGGCACCGCCTGCGCCGCCGCGCTGATCGGAATCGCTCCCGCCAGCAACTCGGCTCCCACACCGCTCGCCCGCAAGATGTGCGGCAAATCCGCCGCCAACCCGTCGCTCACATCGATCATCGAGTGAATCCCGCCATGCCCCGCCAACCAGCGCGCCTCCTCCAACCGCGGCTCGAAATCCAGGTGCTTGCCCGAAGCCAACGACCCGCCCAGCTCGCCCGTCACCAGAATCGCGTCTCCCACCCGCGCCCCGGAACGCAGCGGACAGCGCCCCGCCTCCACCCACCCCAGGAGCGCAATCGAAACGAAGACCCCTTGCGGATTCGCGGTGGTCTCGCCCCCAACGATCCCGACGCCGTGCCGCCGCGCAAGCTCGTTCAGGCCGGCATAGAGACCTTCCACCCACGCCGGTTCATACGACGCCGGCAATCCCAGCGTCACTAACCCGTGCGTCGGCGTCCCCGCCATCGCCGCCACGTCGCTCAAACAGCGCGCGAGCGCCTTGTGCCCCACCCGACGCGCATCGTCCGCGCGCTGAAAATGCACACCTTCGACCACTGCATCCGTTTTGAACAAAAGCCAGCGGCCGGGGACGCCCAGATCCAGCACGGCGCAGTCGTCCCCGACGCCCACTCGAGTGCTCTCGTGGGTTGGCAGCCCCTGCCGCAGGCGCTCGATTAGTTCCCGTTCGTTCATGTCGGACCCAAACCCGCCAGGAGGAAGATGACGTTCGCCAGGTTGAATGTCGCGTGACCGATCACCGGTGCCATCAGGGTGCCGGTCCGCTCGTACAACCACGTGAAGAACAGCGCCAGAAAGAAGAGGGGCACCAGCGTCATCAAATTCGCGTGGATCACCGCAAAAACAATCGCTGTCAACACCGCGCTCCCCGCCCCGCCCAACCAACGCTTCACCGCGGGATAGAGCACTCCGCGAAACAGCGTCTCCTCCGCCGCCGGCGCCACCAACACCGCCACGCCGCTCATTACCACCTGCTGCAGCGGATCCGCCGCCTCCCGCAGCGCCATCACCGCCTGCTGGGCCTCCGGCTCCATCTGCATCCAGCGGATGCCCCAGACCGACAGCGAACTCAGCACCCACACCCCCGGCAGCACCAGCACCGTCAGCCCCGCCGCCAACAGCACCACCCTGCCCGCGCCCGACACCCGCAACCCAAACGCCCCGGACCACGTGTCTCCGTTCTCCCGCAGAAACACGTGGACGAAGAGAAACGTCGCGCAGTGAAAGCTCAGCGTCGTCAACAGAAACCGCGCCAGTGGAAACGCCTCCGGCGGCTCGAGCAGACTCGCCAGCAGCCCCCCCAGCGAGAGCCCCAGCAGCAGCCCCAACCCCAGACGCGCCAACGAATCCACCTTCCACGGTCGCACCGTCACCATGCCCAGACACTAAACCGCCGGTCTTCCGCCGGGAAAGCGGAAAGGACCCGCCCCACGGAAGGCGCGTATGCCCGGCCTCCCCTCCCGATCTCAATCCCGCTCCCCATCCTAATCTTAATCCTAATCTTAATCTTAATCTTGCTCTTAATCTCACTCCTCCTCCCCCCTCCGGTTCACCTCCTTAGTGAACCGCCCAGCGAGTAGGAGGAGGATTACGATTACGATCATGAGCACGAGCGGACTTCGACCAACGCCCCTTGCCAGAAACCCGACTCGGCCTACCTTCTACCACAATGTGAACGCCTCCGACCTGACAACCTCCCGGCCTCCAAACCGCCTCAGCCGCGAGAAGTCCCCCTACCTCCTCCAGCACCAGCACAATCCCGTCGACTGGCTCCCCTGGGGCGACGAAGCCTTCGCCCGCGCCCGCGAACTCGATCGCCCCGTCTTCCTCTCCATCGGCTACGCCACCTGCCACTGGTGCCACGTCATGGAACGCGAGTCCTTCGAAGACACCGCCGTCGCCGACTTCCTCAACCGCCACTTCGTCAGCATCAAGATCGATCGCGAGGAACGACCCGATATCGACCTGATCCACATGACGTTCGTCCAGGCGACCACCGGCCAGGGGGGCTGGCCCCTCAACGTCTTCCTCACCCCCGACCTCCGACCCTTCTTCGGCGGCACGTACTTTCCCCCAACCGACCGCCTGGGTCGCCCGGGATTCCTCTCTCTCTTGCGCCAAATCCAGGAACTCTGGAGCGAACGACGCGGCGACCTCATCCTCTCGGCCGCCGAACTCCATGCCCGCCTCCAGACCGCCACCCAACCTCCGTCGCTCTCGAACGAACCATTGTCTGCGGATCTTCTCTCGCAGGCCGCACACTGCTTCCGACAGGAATACGACCCCGCCCACGGCGGCTTCGGAACCGCGCCCAAGTTCCCGCGCCCCAGCCAGCCGGCCTTCCTGCTGCGCCACGGCGTGCGCACCGGCGATCGCGAGGCCGTCCGCATGGTGCTCCACACCTGCGACCGCATGGCCGCGGGGGGCATCCACGACCAGCTCGGTGGCGGCTTCCATCGATACTCGGTCGATGCCGCATGGTTGGTCCCCCACTTCGAGAAGATGCTCTACGACAACGCCCAACTGGCGAACCTCTACCTCGACGCCTTCCTCGTCAGCGGCCAAGCCCGCTACGCCGACGTCGCCCGGGGCATCTTTCGCTACGTCCTCCGCGACCTTCGTCACCCCGAGGGTGGGTTCTACTCCGCCGAAGACGCCGACAGCGAGGGACAAGAGGGCCGCTTCTACTGCTGGACCCTGCCGGAGCTGAAAACCGCGCTCTCTCCTGACGAACTCGCAGTGGTCCTGCGTCGCTTCGGCGCAACCGCCGAGGGCAACTTCGTCGACCACAGCCACCCGAATCCGCTCCTGGGTCTCAACGTGCTGCACGTTGCCGATAAGGAAGTGTCGGCCGGGGAACGCCCGCTGCTCGATCGGGCCTGCGCCCGGTTGCTGGCCGCACGCGCCACGCGGCAACGGCCGCTCTGCGACGACAAAGTGCTGGCCTCCTGGAACGGTCTGATGCTCGGCGCCCTGGCGCGCGGTTGTGCCGTCCTCGGCGAGGAGGACTATCGCCAGGCCGCGGAACAGAACCTGCGCTTCTTGCAGCGTCGGCTCTGGGACCCCGCTCTCCAGCAACTCCACCATCGCTGGCGCGAGGGCGAATGCGACCGCGCGCAACTGGTTGCCGACTACGCCTTCGTCCTGGCCGGCACCCTCGACCTCTACGAGGCCACATTGGACCCGGAGCTTCTGCCCTTCGCCCTGGCCCTGGCCTCCTCCCTGCTGCGTCGGTTCCACGACCCGCAACACGGCGGTTTCTTCCAAAGCACGCCCACGCCCGACCTGGTTCTCCACTTGAAGGAAGACTACGACGGCGCCGAACCTTCAGGGAACTCCATTGCTTCGATGTCGCTCCTGCGGCTTGCCGCCATCACGGGCAACCGCGAATTCCGCGATGCAGGCGAACGAACCCTGCGCGCCTTCGCCCATCGACTGCGCCACCTCCCCCAGGCGGTCCCCCAGATGTTGCAGACCCTGGACTTCCTCCTCGAAGAACCCCTACGCGTGGTCGTCACCGGCGATCCGCAGTCGGCCGAAGTCCGCGACCTGCTGCGCGCGGTGCATTCGGTGTTCCAGCCCAACGAGGTTGTGCTCGGTACCGTCGGTCCGGTCGAGGAAACCGCTCAACGCCTCGCCGGCCATCACCCTGCGGTCCACCTCTGCACCGCCACCGCCTGCCTGCCCCCCATGCGCGACCCGGATGAAATCCGGCGATCGCTTCGGCCGCAGGTGGACAGTGAACAAGGAAGACAGGCCTGGAGACACACGAGGGTTCGATAGCGCGTCCTCCAACTTCGTTTCTTCGTTTCTTGGTTGTTGGTCCCCCCGGACTTGGAACAGAAGCACGCCAAGAACCGCAGAGAAACTGGTTTCCCCAGCCGCACTCACTCTGCGGTCCTTCGCGGCCTTCTGTAAACAGCAAGGAATCTGGCGCACCCTTCGGTCCGGATTCAACAGAAGCTCGCAGAGAACCGCAAAGGCAGGTCTCCCCCCGTACTCCTTTTGTGCCTTCTGCTTTTCGCGGCCCATGCCTCTCTG
>CAYSPU010000208.1:0-10484 GCA_964432995.1 uncultured Verrucomicrobiota bacterium | reverse complement strand
CTCCAGCGGCGCCCTCGGAGAGGTCGCCCTACCGTCTACTCCAGATGCCGATGGTAGGGCGCGACCTCCGGGCGCGCCGAACACACCTGACGTCCTCGGCTGCGGCTCCGGACGCCTCCGCCAAGGCTACGGCGGACCAGGGACGAGCCGCGGTCCGGCGGTGGGAAGGTCGTTCACCCAGGTGCGGATCATAGCTCGCCGGATGCGGACATCGTCGCATCCGGCCCTCAGCTACTTCCATTACCCTGAACCCCTGGGAGGGGTCGATCTCCGCTATTGGGTGTCTTTCAGCAGTTCTTCCGCCTTGGTGCGGGTCTTGGCGGTCTTGGACTTGTCGACGACGGTGCGGAGTGCCTGGGAGCGCGCCTCTTTGGTGCCGACCTTGGCGGGGTCGCGTCCGATCAGGGTGACTACGGCCAGACACGCCTCCTCGGTGGTCTCGGGTTCGGCGGCGAAGGTAGTGAGCAGGCTGAGGCTCTCCGGGACGGCCAGGGTGCCCAGGAGTGCGATGGCCAGGCGCTTCTCCTCGGGCCGTTTCAGGAACGGCACCAACTCGCGCACGCGGGTGACTTTGGCCGCGGGCGCCAATGTCTTATCTTCTTCGACGGCGGCCAGGTAACCCCGCACGCCCTGGATCTGGTGTGCGTTCTTGCGTCCGGACTTGGCCAAGGTCAGAAGCGGTTCGGCCACACCTTCGTCGTCCGGCCAATTGCTGGGCCACGCGGACAGAGCGCGAACGGCTTCGTCTTGGACTGTTTCCACGGGGTCATTGATGGCGGCTTTGACCGCGGTGAGGGCCTGGGGACCGCCCACGGCGGCCATCAGTTGCAGGCCGGTGACGCGTTGGGTGGGTTCCTGGCTCTTGGTCAGAGGCAGGATGTTCGGCACGCACCGCTGGCCCGCCCGACTGCAGATGGCCCGGAGGGCCTTCTCGAGGTCGCCACGTTCCTTGGCATTCGAAGCCTTCTGGAGGAGCGGGACGAGGTCAGCTACTTGGGTTTCAGTGCCGAGAGCGCCGACGGCTTCGACGGCGGCGCGGCGGATGGCGGGGTCGGGATCTTTGGCGGCGGTGACGACGGCGGGCAGGGCCTGGGACAATTGGCGTCTGCCAGCCAGCTCAATCAGCACTCCTCGCGTCTTCCCCGTCGCGTGCGAAAGCCGCGCGAGGAGGTCGGGATTGACGGACTCGCCTTCGAGCCGGCCGAGGGCGATCTTGGCGGCCTGAGCCAGGCCGGCGTCGTCGTCGGTGGCGGCCTGGAGGAAGATGGGGAGGCTGGGGACGTCGTCCTGGCGGTCGAGGACGCCGACGGCGACGGTGCGCAGGGCGGCGGGACCGGTCCGGGCCAGATCGCGGATGGCCGGGAGCACGGCCGGATCGCGGCGATCGGCCAAGGCGAGCAGGAGCGGGGCTTGGCGGTCGGCCGGGCACTTGCCCAACTCGGCGGCCAGGGCTTTGGTCACGTCGCCACCCGGCAATTCGCGGGCGGTGCGCAGTCCGATGCCGAACAGCTCCCAATCCGCCGCTCGCAGTTGTTCGAGGAGCAGGGGTAGTCCGGCACTCTGGCGGGAGAGAATGGCGCCGCGTGTGGCCTCGAGGATGCGTTGCTTGGGCACACTGGCTTTGCGGACGGCGTCAAACAGCCGCGTTGCTTCGGCGGTCTTCCCGGCGACGCGGTAGTTCTCGGCGCAGAGGACGCAGCCTTCGGCCACCGCCGGGCGGACGGCGGCGGGCGCGCTTTCCAGGGACTTGGCGAGAACGCGGGCCGCGGGATCGCCTCGGATGCGGCCGAGGGCGTAGGCCGCAGCGGAAGCGACTTCCGCGTCGGGTTGGGCGAGTTTCTCTGCCAAGCCGTCGACGGCGTTTGGGTCGCGACGCACGCCGATCGAGTTGATGACGCCGATCAGCAACCGGCCCTGGGTCTGGCCGAGGGCTTGGCGGAGGGCGTTGTCGGCTTCGGGGCCGGGAATCGCCTCGAGGGCGATGCGCGCCCACGAAGACAACCGTTCGTCGGTCAGCATCGGGGCTAGCGCGGGGACGGCCTCGGCGGAGCCATAGACCGCCAGCCGTTTGCAGGTGATGGCCTTCTCAGCCGGGGGCGCATCCGACTTGAGGACCTGGATGAAGCCGCGCTCTTTCTCGATGGCGGCGGCGGAACGCTCGGTGGCGGCGACGGACGTCAAGCTGGCAACCAGCAGACTGGCCAGCGTCAGGAGTGCCGCGCAGGCGGTCGTTCGCGGGGATCGGGCAGGGAAAAGTCGAGTCACGGATCGCATAGTTGTCCTTGTGGAGATGGGGAAGGGTTAGATGCGCCAGGGTTCGCGGAGCGCTTCGGAACGCAATCGGTTGGCTTCTTCATCTCCGGGGAACTCGTTCTTCACCGGGTCGTAGACGACCTTGCGCCCGAGGAAGAGGGCGATGTTGGCGGCGTGACAGGCGATGTGAGCCTGGCAGGCGACGTCGGCGTTGGCGCGGGTTTGGCCGCGGGTCTTGACGCCGTCCAGGAAGTCGCGGACGTGGAAATCGGCGGGGTAACCGGAGATTTTTGCGCCCATGCCGCTGAGCAGGGCAGGGGAGCTGGCCACGATTTCGCCGTCGTCACCGGTCTCCACCCAGCCGGTTTCGCCTTCGAAGCGGACGGGGCAGGACCCGAGCGGGAGCCAGCCGTCGTTGCGCAGGATGAGTTTCACGCCGTTGCCATATTTGGCATGGAGCTGGTCGCCTTTGGGTTCGTATTCGACCGGGGCGGTTTCGTCGGCGTCGTTGGCCCATTGGCAGAGGTCGACGCAGTGGGATCCCCACTCGAGGCAACCGCCGCCGACCATGCCGCCTCCCTTTTCGAAGTTGAAACCGTCGAGGAGCCTTTTGTTGAACGGCCGCCAGGCGGCGGGTCCGAGGTAGAGATCCCAGTCGACCTGGTCGACGGGCGGGGCGGTTTCTTCGGCCGCCCAGCCGCTCATGGCGGTGCCCAGGCCGCCGGGGTGGGCGTAAAGCGTCTTGAGCCGGCCGAGTTTGCCCCGGCGGGCGAGGTCGATGGAGAACAGGAAGTTGGGGAGGCTGCGTCGCTGGGTGCCGGCCTGGAAGACGCGGCCGGTGCGACGGAAGGTCTCGGCGAGGGCGAGGCTCTGGGCGATGTTCTTGGTGCAGGGTTTCTCGCAATAAACGTCCTTGCCGGCCCGCGCGGCCAGGATCGAGGCCGTAGCATGCCAGTTCGGCCCCGTCGCGATCAGCACGGCGTCGATGTCCGGACGCGCCAGCAACTCGCGCAAGTCGCGATACTGGGCGCAGTCGGTGTTGCCATACTTGTTGTCCGCCATCTTCTTGATGGCATCGCGACGGGCGGCCTTGACGTCGCAGATGGCGACAAACTGCACATCCGGTTCATGCAGGAAGCAGCCCAGCACGTAGGTGCCCCGGCCGCCGATGCCGATCCCGCCCAGAACGATCCGCTCGCTCGGCGCCACGCCACCGTCGCGGCCGAGCACGGCGCCCTGGACGATCTGGGGCGCCATCCAGGCGGCGCTCCCCAGCATGGCGGTCTTGAGGAATTCCCGGCGGTGCAAGCCGTTGGTCTTTCCCCTTCGCGCAAGCGCCGCTCCGAGCGGGGAATGACAAGGGTTGGTGGGTTCCAGGCTCATGATGTTTCCTTTGTGAATCGCGGTCCGACTTGGAGACTCCGGTTGATTTTCGTGGTGACGAGATACAACGCGGCGAAGGCCCGTTCTGTCCAGCTCGAATTCTCACGCGCGCTGCACCACCGCGCGCAGCTTCTGGAACCCGGTCCGGGCCACCACCTCCGCGTCTTGTTCCCAATACGTGCGGCTGAAGAGTTCCAGGGAGAGCACCGTCCGGCCTCCGGCGGCGCGGAGATCGCCAAGAATCTGGCGCAGGGGAGCGACGCCGTCGCCCGGGTAGACGCGGTGGCCGTCGTTCATCTGTTCGCGGGCGGGCTGCGCCGGGTAATCGTTCATGTGGAAGACCGGGTGCGCCTGGGCGCTCAACAAGGCCAGCCCGCGGAACTCGGAGCCGCCCTTGAACATGTGGAAGACATCGGACAGCACGCACGCCTTGGGATGGCCTGATTCCATTGCCACGAAGGCCGCTTCACTGAGTCGCGACAGGTTCTTCGAGAAACCCCAGGCTTCGACTTGCGGCACGACCCCAAGTTGGTCCCCGATTTCGAGCACGGCACGATAGCGTTCGGCGGCTTTGCGCAGGTCGAGGCCCGGTTCGTTTGTCGCGCCTGCGGGCGGCAGGGCCACGCGTTTGCCGCCAATCTGGGCCAGCAAGTCCATTTCGCGCCGGATCCGCTCCAGGCCCTTGGCGCGGCGCGCGTCGTCGTCCACCACCCACTCAGGGAAGGTGATGGCGCTTTCCACGGTGAGCCCGGCGTCGGCGATCTTCTGCCGCATGTCCCGCAGCGAACCGCCGGATTGGGCGTATTGCTCGATGGCTTCCACCCAGGGCTCGATGGCCTGGTAGCCGCAACGCGCGGTGAGTTCGACTTCGCGGGCGAGTCCCAGTTTCTGTCCGCGGATGGTGGCGGTATTGAAGCAGAGGACGAACTCGCCGGCACCGGCCGTGACCGCCGGTGCGGCTGAGGTTTCGGAAGCGGCTGCCGCCGTCCACAGTGCGCCGGCCGCGAGTCCCATCTGTTCCAGGGCGGAGCGCCGGGAAAGGCGACTCTGGTTCTGATTCGGTTGTGCTGTCTTCATCGCGTGCGCGTTCGGTGTTCCACTCCGCCGGGAGGGCGCCATCCCTCCGCGGGGCCGTGGGCTGGTCGGATGATGCCCGGAACCGGGGTGGCCTGTCCAGACGCGCGCAACGACCCGCCTCGGCGGCGGGATCTTATACAAGCGGTGGGGAAGGAATGGATGCCGATTCGCGGTGGTGGCGTTGCCTACTCCAGTTGCCCGGAGCCATCGTCCTGAGGTCTTTCTCCGGGGATGAAGACTGCCCCGGGGAGAACACAACCCGGTGCCGCCCGGGCAGTCCTGAGCCCACACTACCCGCTGAAGGCACCGAACAACGCCCGCAGTTCCTCGTCCGCCTGCGTTGGGTCGGCCAGCGTCTGGGCGATTTCGTCGCGCAGCATCTGACGGTAGCGTTTCCGCAGTCGATGCACCGCGACCCGCACGGCGCCCGCGCTGAGACCGAGCGCCTGCGCGGCGTTGGCGTAGGAGAGGGTGTCCTTCCCCGCAGTCAGGAAGACCTTCAACTCCGCGAATTGCCGTCCCCGTCCTTCGGCGTCGCATTCGTCGGCGAGGCGTTGGATAACCTTGGCCAGCAAGGCGACCGCCCATTCGCGGTCGAAGGCCTTGTCCGCCGTTCGTTCCGCCGGGTCAGCAAGCTGGAATTGCGTGTCGGCGGTTTGCCAATCGAGGGAGAGGTGTGGAACCTCGCCGCCGCGCTTCTGGCGTTGGGATCGGTCCCACTCGTTCGCCAGGAAGTGCTTCAACGAGGCCAGCAGGAACGCCCGAAAGCGTCCCCGCTCGGCGCTCAGGCCCTCGAGGTAGTTCTTCGCCAGAAACCGGGCGAAGAAGGCCTGGGTCAAGTCCTCGGCGTCTTCCTTGGTGTGACCGCGACGGCGCACATAGGCGTAGAGCGGAAACCAATAGGTCCGGCACAACTCCTCGAGGGCGCGATCGGCCTGCGGTGTCGAACGCCGGCCCGCCGCGAGCACGACCGTCCAATGCGTCGTGGCGAAGATGTCGCCGGAGGCGCTGCCGGGTGTGACGCCTGAAGTCATGGTGACGGGGTCCCCTTCCCGCTCCGTTCGCTATGGATACTGGAGCCGCTGGCGCTCAGCGTATTCGAGGCGCCGAACGTCACCGTGTCGGCTGTCAGTCTCGCGTTTGGCAACTCGACGCGGATCTTGTTGTCGATCGCGCGAAACGTGACCCCAGGCAATGCGGGATCGACATGCGTGGTTTGGCTCTCTTCGTCGGGAGCCTGATCCATCAGGCCCAGGTTTCCGGAGGTAGTGGTTGGGGAATCAATGACCTCCACCTGGGTGCGACGGCCTGGGCGCAGGGAGACGTTGCGGAACTCCACCCACTGATAGGGCCGACGCTGCAGATGCAGCTTGGCGCCTTGAATGACCTCCGTAGCGAATGTTGCAGCATAGCGGGTCGTCTTCCCGATGCCCTGCTCTGGTTCAGCGCGATCGGGCTCGATCTGGCCATGAGCACCGAGCGCGACCAATCGCGTCTGATAGCCCTCCTTCCCCTCGTAGCTGCAGACAACCGAAGTCTCTCGCCCGCCGGGGATGACCGTGAGCATGACGGCCCCTTCACTCCCAGTTGAGGCAGAGCTCTGGAAGTCCAGGAGCCTGCGGCTTTCCCACCGTCCGACCGCGACGCCCACGCGGAAACTCGTCTGCGTCGATCCCGGTTCGCAGCTCAGCGTTTGGTGGAAATGCGTGTCGGCCACCCCCTGCGCGCCGGG
This sequence comes from uncultured Verrucomicrobiota bacterium, assembly GCA_964432995.1. GTDB lineage: Bacteria > Verrucomicrobiota > Verrucomicrobiia > Limisphaerales > JAHDYP01 > CAYSPU01. The sequence goes on along the minus strand of CAYSPU010000208.1, from coordinate 4,039 downwards.
AGCGACCATGGAAAGCTCCGCCGGCACAGCTCCGGACCCCGGGATTGCTTTCATGGTCACCGCAGGCAATCCATTCGTTTGTTCGCCCACTCGAAACACGAACTCATACAGGTCCCGATCGGGGGCGTTCTGCGAACCGGTGATGCCGCGCACCAACTCATCCAGCGCCGTGCCGTCGGGTCGCCACCAGGTGCGTTGCGGAGTGTCGGCTTCAAAGCGTGCGATCGCCCACAGTTCTACCTCTGTCTGAGGCATCTTGGCGGAGTACGGCACTCGAGTGAGAACACGCCCCGCTCGTCCAGGCGAAGCTAGGGGGACGACGGACGCGTCGCCGGTGCCTGCTTCCTCTCCCGTTGCGGAGGGACCGGTCGTCGGAACCGCGGCCGGGCCGGGTCGAGGTTGGGCGTCGAGTGGCGTGACGTTGTTCAACCGCTTCTGGAGAATGAATGCGGCAATGCCATCCCAGTCTGGCCGGCGGAGTATTACCTTCTGCTCGGCGACGACGTAACCATCGCCGGGTCGGGTCTCCTCAATCAAGGCGCCCTCCGACAGCGCTCGCGTCCGGCCGTTCTTGTCCTCGATCCGGACTCGGTACTGCGTGCCGGGCTGCTTGCGGAAAATGACGGTGAGGGCGATGGACTCGCCGTCGCCCTGGACTTGGTAGCGGAACTCCTCTCGGCCGAACGAGCCGCTGCCGGGCGAGCCCAGGGCCAGGGCTTGGTCCAGGCGGTAGAGGTTGGTCCAGCTCCCTTCTTCAGGCGACCCGGGGTCGGCCGGATTCGTCGGCTGCAGACGGAATCCAAGCTCCCACTCGTAGGGGCCCGCCGGGCGCAGCTCCGACAAAGAAACAGCCTGGCCTTCGTAGCCCGGTGCCGAGACCCGGAATGCCAGGTCGACCGAGTGCGCGACGCCATTTCGGGTGTACAGCCGGCCGGCGTTGCCCGGCCATCGCAGTTGGTAGCTTCCGTCCGGTTCGGTCTTCGTCTGTCGCAGAACCACGCTTTCGTCGATGCGCCTGACTGCCACGATCGCTTGCGGTAGCGGGTTCCCCGTATGCGAATCCGTGACGGTGCCCGTCATGGTGCAGAGCCGAGGCTTTGGCGCCGCCAGCCAGACGAGAATGCCGGTGAGGAGAACCGCTCCCCCCACCAGAAGCGGCGCCCAGCGCTCGCCAGAGGACCAGAACCCGCACTTGGGCACAGGTAGCAAGCTCGAGTTCTCTCGCGGGAACCCGCACCGCTTCCAGATGGCCAGTCCTGCGCCAAGAGCCACCACCCCGTTGATCGCCACATGCCACACGCCGGGAGTCTCGACTCGCAGAAACCCCGCCGCGTCGGGCGCTGCGGCGACCAATCCCACGGCGTGGGAGAGCGCCATCGCCACAAGACCGACGGCCCGATCCAACCCCACGGCGAACGATCCTGTGCACTGGAACCCCAAGGCGACGAGGCCGGTAGCGAACACGCCCAGGGAGAGTGCCCCCACCGCCACCCCGCCCAAGGCCAAGACGCCTGTCGCCAACAAACCGCAGGCACGGTAACCCACGGCGACCACCCCGATGGCGGTCGGCCCAACCGCGACGATCCCTTTGGCGACCCGCGGACGACCGGTCGCCGGATCCACGCCCGACGCCACGTGCACGAGCGGCCACCCGAAAAGCGCCCGTTGGGTGCGCTGATCACGGCCCCGAGACGGCGCCATCTGGACGGGGCCGCTGGCGATGGTTTCCACCTCGGTCTTCAACACGCTGGCCTGCTGGTAGCGAAGCTCCGGTTGCTTTTCCAAGGCGCGCAGCACCACTTCGTCGAGGCGCACATCCACCTGGACCTTCTTCGAGGGCGGCTGGAGCGGTTGGCCGGGCAGATCGCCGGTCAGCATCTGGTAGAAGACCACCCCCAACGCGTAGATGTCGGCCCGGTGGTCCACTTCGGCGGGGCGTTCGGCTTGCTCGGGGGCCATGTAGTGGGGTGTGCCCAACACCTTGGCGGTGTCGGTGAGGGCGGCGGCAGAGGTTGAACCCTCACCCAGCGCTGACGTATCACCCTCTCCCATTGGATGGGAGAGGGCCGGAGTGAGGGGACCGCCCATGATTTTCGCCAGGCCGAAGTCCGCCACCTTCACGCGCCCACGGCGATCGAGCAGGATGTTCTCGGGTTTGATGTCGCGGTGGACGATGCCTTGGTCGTGGGCGAACTGGAGGGCGTCGCAAATCTGGGGCACGATGGCCAACGCCTCGCGCGGCGCAATCCGACCCGCGCGCAGCAGTTGACGCAGGTTGACGCCATCGACGAATTCCATCAGGAAGAAGTAGAGTTCTTCCTCACTCGGCGCCGCGTTGCCATCCTCTCCCATCGGACGGGACAGACCTGGGCTGAAGGTCGCGGGCGGCACGGTCGTCATGTCCACGTGGCCGAACTCGTAGAGCGTCACGATGCCGGGGTGATTCAACCTGGCGAGGGCCTTGGCTTCACGCGCGAAGCGCTCGGCGAACGCGGGCTCGTCGCCAATCCCGGGCGGCAGGATCTTGAGGGCGACCAGGCGATCCAGTTGTTTCTGTCGCGCTTTGTAGACCGCGCCCATGCCGCCTTTGCCGACAAGCTCGATGATCTCGAGTTGCGGAAAGAAAGGGGTGAGTTCGGCAGGGGTGGGTGGCACGAACGGTCTGGCGCCCCCTTCCGTGGCCGAATCCTGAGTCGCGCCTTGCCGGAGGAGGCAGGCGGGGCAGAGACCGCCCAGCGCGCCGGGTTGGAGCGGCGTTCCGCAATTTGGGCATGGGTTGCCGGCTGACATCTGCGGGTCGCGTTGTACCGTTTCCATGCCTTCTCCAGAAGCAAAACCAAGAGGATGTTACATGGGGACGAGGGCTGCTTCAGGGGCGAGGAAGTCGGCACCCCCGGGGAGTCTATCCGTCCTGGTTCACAGTCGAGCCGGTGTTCCCCCAGGGATAAAGACTGCCCCGGGGATGCATACTCAACGTCACAATTCCATGCACCGGGCTCCCTCACCCCCGCCCTCTCCCATCCGATGGGAGAGGGCGCCCGTCAGGGCGGGTGAGGGTTTCTTCATCGCTACATGCGCAAGGACTACTGTCGCTGCGTATCGATCTGATTGACGTTGCCGCTCGGCGGACCCGCCGGCAGAACAACTGCATCATACCATGCACCACCGCGCTTCCAGTCTGCTGGTCCTGCTCCTCTCTTCCTCACTCGTGACGGCAGTCGCCGCCGAGGCCTCGCCGCGTCGGGTCGAGAACTTCCATCGCGACTGGAGGTTCGCCCGGGGCGCCCAGGCGGGCGCCGAGGCGGTGGCCTTCAACGACGCCAACTGGCAGGCCGTGCGCCTGCCGCACGATTGGGCCATCGGCGGTCCCTATGAGCCGGAGGGCGACCCGCCCAAGGGCGGTGGAACAACAAAGACGCAACGACGCGAAGAGGCCGACGGTTGAGGCAAGGCACGATTCCTGGGGCACAAGGCGGGGAAACCGGCCGCGCCCGACCTTGTCCCCTTCGCGGCACCTCTGACCTCTCGGCGGCGCTGGTCTGCAACGCCTCGTCGCGGCTTCACCCGGTCTTGCGGCCGGAGAGGAAGTAGGTCGTCATTTGGCCCTTACCGCGGACCTGGATCTCGCCGCGTTCCTCGAAGGCGTAGTGGTCGCGGAGCCGGAGGAAGGTGGTTTCGCTGACGTGGATGGACCCGGGGCGGCCCTGGGATTCCATGCGGCTGGCCGTGTTCACGGTGTCGCCCCAGAGGTCGTAAACGAACTTCTTGCTTCCGATGATGCCGGCCACGACGGGTCCGGTGCAGATGCCGATGCGAATGTCCAAGTGCGGCCCGCCGCGGGCGCTCATGCGCGCCACGACCTTCTGCATGTCGAGGGCCATCTCGGCGATGGCCTGGGCGTGGTTGGGCAGGGCCTCCGGCAAGCCGCCCACGACCATGTACGCGTCGCCGATGGTCTTGATCTTCTCGAGGTGGTGCATTTCGGTGAGCCAGTCGAATTGCGAGAAGACCTCGTTCAGCAGGCGGACCAGGTCGGTGT
>CAYSPU010000207.1:0-10487 GCA_964432995.1 uncultured Verrucomicrobiota bacterium | reverse complement strand
CGATTTCAAAGGCCGCCCTCGTCTGATCGAACATTTCTGCGGCCGAGACGGCCGCCGCCCGGAAGAGCCGGTTGGCGTGCGGGTGTGGTTGAGCGATCGATGGCCCGTCAGGTTTGGGACCGCGGCTCGTCTGGAGCCGCAGCCGAGGGTGTGTGCGTCCTGCTGCGGATCGGCGACCCTCATCGAGACCGCAGTTCAGCGGAAGTCAGTACTCTGACCGAAACGATGTCGAGGTTCGGACCGACGACAATCTCCGGATGCATCCCGGGGGTGCCGCTGTTGAGTGTGAGAACCACACCGTCCTCACGGGCGGCGACCGTTCTCAGCCCGAATTCGAAGGCGGAGGCGAATCTCGCGTCTCCTTGGAAGAGCTCCACCAGGTTCTTCTTCGCATCTGGACTCCACGCGCACTGATTCGCCTCGAAGACGTTGTCGAACTTCACAAGCTCCGCCTCGAATGCCTGGCTGCTGCCCTGCGACAGCGGAATGCGCGTCCGCGGGCCCGCGAACAGGAGCAGGTCGCCGTCTCTCCCGGTGACACCGAGAATCCGCTCCCCGACGGCGGCCACCCTGCAGTCCGATGGCCCAATCCACACATCACCCGTGGATTGCAGGACCAGGGCCTTCGCACGGGCCTGTTCGCCGGAACCATCCGCGCGCGCATACACCCGATCGCAGAGAAGGGCAGCGATCTTGCCTTGTGTGGAAGGCACCACAGTGCGGGCTGGATCCGACCATTCCTGAAGGGCTCCCGACCTCTCAAGCGCGTTACGGACAACAAGCACGCGCTTGCCATCCATCGAGGCGGAGAGCACATCGAGATCCGAGCTCAGAGTAATGGAGAAGTCCTGCCCAGTGTTCTGCCCAGTCTTCGTGGACTTCAAGGAAACGGTCACGCCGGTTTCATCCGCCTCGGCATCGATGATTTCGACCAACTCGACAGGAAGATACGCATTTGCCCCGAAGACTGCATCCCACCCGAAGACGCGGCACAGATTGATGGTCTTCGGACACGGGTCCCGCCACAGCTCAGTGCGCGGATCGTTGAGGAACTTCTCCAGAAACTTGGCGATCACGACCCGTTCACCATCCACCGCGCCGCCAGTGTGCTCAGACTCTCGAACGCGTAGAAGCTGCATCGATCGGCTCAGCCCCCAGATCTTCGGCCCCGCGACCACGTAACGTTCCGGCGTCTCTCCAATCCACACCTCGTCGGAGCCTGGACGCGAGACAAGGTCGAGGCAGAACGTCTCAGGGTGCACGGGGTGCTGTCTAGTCGCCCGGCACGTCCGCCGCGTGAGCGAGACGTCCCCCGTGCTCGATTTCGCCACCACGGCTGCCGGTTCCGACCAGTCCTCAAACAGGAATGGCATCCCGTCAGGCGCCATACGGGTCGTTGCCCCAAACGCATTCACCCCACATGCGATTGCCGCAAGGACGACCCATGGCCACGTTCTCACAAGGTGAGAAACACCAGGCACCTCGTGAAGTTGCGCGGCCTCGCGGGAACCATGCGGTAGGACGACCTCTCCGAGGGCGCCGCAGAGAATGCAGAATGTAGAATGAAGAATGAAGAATTGGACCCGCTGAGAGGGGGCAATTCGGTGGTGCGGCGTCCCACGGACATTGCGTTCCCTACCTCGATCGACCCCGCCCCGTCGGGGCGCAATGTTGGTAGAACCGGACGGTCACCGACTGCGGGCGTCCTGTAGGGACGCAATGTCCAGTGGATCGTCTCTGGGAAATCCAACCCTTGGCGAGGTTCGCGCCAACGCCGAGGAGGTCGTGCATCCTTCAGCGGCGATCACCTGAAGCAGTGTCGAACGGCGGAAACCTGGGGCATTCGGTTTCCGGCTGACCGGCGCGGGAGTTTCTCCTAGACTCACCGCGTATGCCGTTCGAGCCGGTGTCCGCGGCGCGCGGCCGACGAGGGAACCACGATTTCATGGCGTCAATTCCTCCGAGGGAAGTTGCAGCTTCAGGGGACGGCGTTCGCCCGTCGCCGACGGGGGCGCCGCGATCGCCAGCGATGCCGGTTGGGGCCGCGCCGAAGGCAGCGGACCAGGCCGGGCGCAAGAGGGAACCTCGGGAGAGCCTGTCAGGATTGATCGAGCGGGTGACGTTCTTCAACGAGGACAACGGGTTCTCGGTGTTGAAGGTCCAGGTTCGCGGGCATCGGGACTTGGTGACCGTGGTGGGGGCCCTGCCGTCGGTGAGCCCGGGCGAATGGTTGACGGCGGAGGGCGGCTGGGTGCAGGACCGGGAGTTTGGCCGGCAATTTCGGGCGGAGCTGCTGCGGAGCACGCCGCCGACGACGCGCGAAGGAATCGAGAAGTACCTCGGGAGCGGAATGGTCAAGGGGATCGGACCGGTCTACGCCAAGAAGTTGGTGGACCGGTTTGGCGAAAAGATCTTCGAGGTCATCGAGAACTCCTCGGCCCGGTTGCAGGAGGTGGAAGGAATCGGACCGAAGCGGCGGCTGCAGATCAAGAACGCCTGGGCGGAACAGAAGGTCATCCGGCAGATCATGGTCTTCCTGCATTCGCACGGGGTGAGCACGAGTCGGGCGGTGCGGATCTACAAGACCTACGGCGAGCAGGCAATCGAACGGGTTCGGGCCAATCCCTACGCCCTGGCGCTGGACATTCCGGGGGTGGGATTCAAGACCGCCGATCAGATCGCGGGCAAGGTGGGGATCCCGCACGACTCGTTGTTGCGGGCGGAGGCCGGCTTGCGGCACGTGCTGCTGGAGGCGACCGGCCAGGGCCACTGCGCCTTGCCGGTGACCGAGCTGACCCAACACGCGGTGCGCTTGCTCGATGTCCAGGAGAACCTGGCCGGGACGGCCCTCGAACGCACCTTGGCGGCGGGTGAGCTGGTGCGCGAGGCGATCGACGAGGAGGACTGGATCTTCCTGCCGCAGTTGCGGCGGGCCGAGGAGGGAGTGGCCGCACGGCTGGGGCAGTTGGCAACGGAGCCTGCGGGTTTCCCGGCGATACACTTCGAGAAGGCCGTCGAGTGGTGCCAGCAGCGGACGGGCAAGGAGCTGGCGCCGAGCCAGCGGACGGCGTTGGCGCAGGCGCTGCGGAGTCGGGTCTTGGTGCTCACAGGCGGGCCCGGGGTGGGGAAGACCACTCTGGTGAACGCGATCCTGCTGATTCTGCGGGCCAAGAAGGTGCGGTGTCTCTTGTGCGCACCCACGGGGCGCGCGGCGAAGCGGATGTCCGAGGCGACAGGCCTCGAGGCCAAGACCATTCACCGACTGCTCGAGGTCGACCCGGGCACGGGCGGTTTTCAGCGGCAGGAACGGCGTCCGCTCGAGTGCGATCTGCTGGTGGTGGACGAGTGTTCGATGGTCGATGTGCCCCTGATGCACGCCTTGTTGCGGGCGCTGCCGGTTGGGGGGCATCTGCTGCTGGTGGGCGACGTGGACCAACTGCCGTCGGTCGGGCCGGGCAGCGTCCTGCGCGACATCATCGACAGCGGCACGGTCCCGGTCGTGCGCCTCACCGAGGTGTTCCGCCAGGCGGCCCACAGCCGCATCATCACCACGGCCCACCGCGTCAACCAGGGATTGCTCCCCGAGTTCGCCGCCCAGGGCGAGCCCACCGATTTCTATTTCATCGAGCGCGACCAGCCCGATGCGGCCCTCGAGACCCTCGTCGAGATGGTCCGACGGCGCATCCCGTCAAAGTTCGGCGTCGACCCCATCCGCGACGTCCAGGTGTTGTGTCCGATGAACCGGGGGGTCTGCGGGGTGCGCGAGTTGAACTCGCGCCTGCAGATCGAGCTGAACCCACCCGAACCGGACGAGCCGGTGGTGGAGAAATTCGGTTGGCGGTTCCGCAGGGGCGACAAGGTGATCCAGACCGAGAACGATTACGACAAGGAGGTGTTCAACGGGGATATCGGCTGGATCACGCGTGTGGACCTGGAGAAGCAGGAGGTGGCGATCTGCTTCGACGGCCGGGAAGTGCCGTATGAGTTTGGCGAGCTCGACGAGATTGCGTTGGCCTATGCCATCACGATTCACAAATCGCAGGGATCGGAGTTTCCGGCGGTGGTGATTCCCCTCACGACCCAGCACTACCTGTTGTTGCAGCGGAACCTGGTGTACACGGGGATCACCCGGGGCCGGCGTTTGGTGGTGCTGATCGGTCAATCCAAGGCGCTGGCCATGGCGGTGCGGAACAACCGGGTCCAGCAACGGTACACCGCCCTCCGCCGGCGGCTGCAGGCAGAGGCGGCGCGGTGATCAGAGCCGGGGGTGCGGGTCGCGTTCCGGACCGCCCGCCGTATCGGCGGGCAGCAGCCCCGCAAGCGGACGTCCTTTCGCACGCCGTCGAGTCACACACCTGGCGGAGCGCCGCGTTGCACGCGGCCAGGGCAGGGTCACGAGTCACATTTCTGTGGCCGGCAACAAGCCGGCGCTCCGACCGGCCGACTCTAACCTCCCAACCGCTGAACCGTGAACCTCCCAACCACCCTACGGAAACGTCGTCTTGTCCCAACACGGTTCGAGCCGACCGATCGCCCGCATGATCTCATCGGCGATCTCCTGATAGACTTCGCGCAGCCGGGCCTTCGAGCAATGCGCCGCCTCCTCGCGAAGCTCGCGGAACTCGAGGGGGAGACCATACTTGATGGCGACCGGACACGGTCGCGGCCAGCGGGCGTGGCGTCCGAAAGCGGCGAAGGTTCCGAAAACCCGGACGGGGACGACCGGCGCGTTGGACTTGGCCACGGCGAGTCCGATGCCGGAACGCGCGGGCTGGAGTCGGCCGTCGCGCGTGCGGGTGCCTTCGGGGAAGAGCACGATGCCCTGACCGTCGAGGAGGCGATCGAGGATGGCGCGCAGCCCGGCGGCGCCCCCCCCGTCGCGGTCGACGGGCACGGAGTTGATGCTGCGCAACACCCACCCGAAGGGCGGGAAACGGAAGAGGGTCTTGCGGGCGAGGTAGTGGATATCGCGCGGCAAGCCGATGCCGACGAGGGGGGGATCGAGGTGACTGGCGTGATTCGAGGCGAGAATGACCGGGCCGGTGCGGGGCACGCGCTCCGCGTGGTAGATGCGGCACCGGAAATAGGTGCGGAGCACCACGTTGCAGAGCGACCAGCCGATGAAGTAGGTCAAACGCATGGACTCTCCGTCACCGCCCGGAACGATCCCGACCGGCGGACGTCCTCGCGCCAGAGGTGACCCGGTTCGCCAACCGCTCCCGGATGTCTTGCAGGATCATCTCGCTCGAGGCGGCCGGTGTCAGATTCGAAGTGTTGATCACGCGCGCACCGAGAGGGACCATCAGGGGGGCAACAGCGCGCTGGCTGTCGCGCTGGTCGCGGGCCGCCAGGTTCTCCTCGACTCCATCGGCGCTGCGGCGTCGAGTCCGTTCGTCCAGCGAAGCATCCAGGTAATACTTGAACTCCGTCTCGGGGAAGATGTTGGTGCCGATGTCGCGGCCTTCCATGACGAGGTTGCCGAAGCGGGCGCACTCGCGCTGTTTGCGCTTCATCCAGTCGCGGACCTTCGGCACGGCCGCGACGTGCGGCACGGCGGCGCTGGTGTCGGCAGTGCGGATTTCCTTCTCCGGGAGGTAGCCGTTGACGAGCAGGTGCACGCGTTGGTCGACGCAGCGCAGCTCGGTCTTCCACCGGCGCAGGGCGCGCGCGACGGCCTGGGGGTCGAGCACGTCAACGCGTTGCCGGAGGCAGTACCAGGCCAGGGTGCGGTACATGGCGCCGGTGTCGACATACACATAGCCGAGCGCCTGGGCCACGAGCCGGGCGTTGGTGCTCTTGCCGCTGGCGCTCGTGCCATCCATCGCAATGACGATCGAATCCATGGACAACTCGTTTCGCGTTCGGAGAGGGTGGCCCCGGAACTCCGGGGCAGCGCCTCATCGGTCTATTCGGCGAGGCAGTCGGCCGGCGACAACGCCTGCCGGGTGGCCGCGTCCAGCAGGACCACGCCCAGCCCGTCCGGGGGGGGCGCCGCCAGCTTCTGGAAGAAGCTGGGAAAGGTCTTCCGGACGCACGCCGGATTCTGGATTCTGACTCCCGGCACTTTCAATCCCAGAATCGCGAAGCACATCGCCATCCGGTGGTCGTTGTAGGTCACAATCTCCGCGCCGTGCAAATCCGACGGGAATACCTCCAGCGTGTCGCCGATCTCCACCACCCGCGCGCCGCAGCGGGTCAACTCCGCGCGCAAAGCCTCCACCCGCTCGCACTCCTGCAACCGCAGCCGCCCCAGGTCGGTGAAGCGCACGCGCTGCGCCAACAGCGGCGCCAGCGCGATCGCCGTCATGATGCTGTCCCCCAGATCCCGCCGCCGCGAAATCTCGAGGCGCGGCGCGTCCGGCCACCCGGCCTCGCGGCGGAGGCGCTCGAGCTCCGCCGCGCCGAGGCCGAGCACGTCGCGGGCGAAGCCCAGCGACCGCTGTTCGAGGCGGGCGCACCACTCTGGAAACCGCTCGTCCACCTGCCAGCCCGACCGTGGCCACCGGGCCACCTGGACGGTCGGCTCCAGCGCGAGTTCGAGCGCCGTGGCCGAAACCAACGCCTCGGGGGGGCCGCTCGGCGGTTCCCAGGATCCAGCGGCCCAGAAGTAGCTCCCGCCTGAGGTGTCCGGCTCAATAACCACCTCGCCTCCCGGTTGGGGGAAGACATCGATCAGTCTCGTCGTCATCGCGACGTAGGGCGATTCCTCCGGGTCATCCCCCTCGACCGCAACATCCCAACCGCCGGCGCGAGCACAAAGCAGGAGCGCCGACGCGAACTGCGAACTCTCGAGCATGCCGACCCGGCAGGGACCAGGACGGCGTCCGCCGCCCTGGATGACGGCGGGCAACCGGCCGTTGGGGGAGTCCACACTGTAACCGAGTTGCCGGAGGGCGTCGAAGAGCGCGGCCTGCGGGCGTTCGTGCATGCGCTCCGTGCCGTGGAGGCGGTAGGCGCCGCGCCCCAGGCAGAGCAACGCGGCCAGGAACCGCGCCGCGGTCCCGGCGTTGCCCACGCCAATCTCCAAGGGTTGTCCGAGGGATCCACCTGGCGGCACCACTCCGCCTCGTCCCTCAACCCGGATCTGCCGATTGCATCCCTCGCCCTCGTCGGGCGTCACCGACACAGCGAAGCCCAGCTTCTGGAGGGCGGCGACCATCCACTGGGTGTCCTCGCTCCAGAGCGCCCCCCGCAGCAGCGTGGTGCCGTCCGCGAGTGCCGCCAGCACCAACGCCCGGTTCGTAATGCTCTTCGAGCCGGGAACGGTCACTTGCCCCCGCACCTTCCCGACGGGCGGCACAATCTCGATCAACGGAGGAAGCGCCATGAGCCGGATCTACTCGAGCGAAGGGGAAGGAACGCTGCCCCCGTGGATCCACGCATCGCGGCGGGCTTTGGCTTGTTCGAAAAACTCGAGAATCGCGCGGTCGTCGCCGGTCTCGAGGGAGTGCCGAAACTCCTCCAGGCCCTCAATGAACACGCCCAGTACCCGCGCCAAGTGCTTGCGATTAGCCAGCACCACATCCCGCCACATCTCCGGCGAACTCGAGGCCACCCGGGTTGTGTCCCGGAAGCCCGTGGCGCACAACCGGTGTTGCTCGGCGGGATGAGCCGGGCTGAGGACGTAATAGGCGAGTTCCGACGCGACCACGTGAGGGAGATGGCTGGAACGGCTGACGAAGTCGTCATGCGCCTCCGGTTGCAGGCGGAGGACCTGGCTGCCTACGGCCTCCCACATTTCCGTCACCCGCCGGACGGCGACGGCCGAGGTCCGTGGTGTCGGGGTTACCACGCACACGGCCTTTTCGAACAGGTCCGGGCTCGCGGCCGCCGGGCCGGTCTTCTCGGCGCCGGCCATGGGATGGCTGCCGACAAAATGGGCGTTGGCCGCGGAGGCCAGCGGCTCCAGTTCCCCCACCACCTGCGACTTGGCGCTGCCCACATCCGTGACCACGACCCCCGCCCGGCAAACGGGCAGCAGTCGCTCGAGGGTTTCCTTCATCCGCGCCAGCGGCGTGCAGAGCACCACCAGATCGGCATCCTCGCCGGCTTCCTGCGGGTCCCGGGTGGCGTGATCCACCACCCCCAGCTTCTGGCACTCGCCGACGCTGGCGGGGCGGCGAACGAGCCCCTCCACGTGTCGGGCCAGCCCGCGACGCTTCAGGGCCAGGCCAAGCGAACCGCCCAAAAGCCCCACCCCGGCGATGGTTACCTTATGGAAAAGCACGGCCGCATTTAAGCCGGCACGGCCAGCCGACGCAACAGGATCCGCTTTGACGGAACGGGTGGCGCTTGTCAGATTCCGCCGCCGCGATGGCCTACTCCCGGTTCAAGCGTGGTTGTTTCGCGCTCGAGGGCATTAACGCCCTCGCCACGGCCTATTATCAGTACTACCTCTTCTTCATCCTGCAGTCCCAGCACGGCTTTGGCGACCTGCAGAACCTCCTGGTCAGCGCCCTCAACGGCTTCGTCTATACCTTCGCACCGCTGTTCGCCGGGCGGTTCGCCCAGCGCCGCGGCTACTTCCGCGCGGTGCGGCTCGGCACGGCGATCCTGCTCGTGATGATGCTCGTCGGGACGCAAGTGAATTCGGCGGCGGGACAGGTGGCCATTCTGGCCGTCTGGACGTTCGGGGTCAGTTTCACCTGGCCGTCGCTCGAGGCGCTCGCCAGCGAGTTCGAACCCCCTCGCCGCCTGCCGCAAACCGTCGGCATCTACAACCTGGTGTGGGCCGCCGGCGCGGCGCTCGCCTACTTCAGCGGGGGCGCGCTGCTGGAGAAACTCGGCCCGACCAGCATCTTCCTCGTCCCCGCCGTCCTGCATCTCACCCAATGGCTGATGTTCCCGAGGCTCCAGCGGGCCGAGTCCACCGAGACCGTTCCCCAAGCGACCCCGGTCGTCACCGAGGACTCGGCCGGCACGCCGCGACCCGCGCCTGACCGCACCCGAATGTTCCTGCGGTTGGCGTGGATCGCCAATCCCTTTGCCTACATGGCGATCAGCACCTTGGTTCCGCTGATCCCCGGGTTGGCGGAGCGCCACGAACTGACTCCCATGTGGGCGGGCTTCTTCTGTTCCACCTGGTTCTTCGGGCGGCTCGGAGCGTTTCTGCTGCTATGGCTGTGGGAGGGCTGGCACTACCGGTTCCGCTGGCTGGCGGTCGCCTTTGTGTTGCTCGCCCTCGGATTCACCAGCACCCTGTTGGCGCGCACGCTGTGGCTTGTGATCGTCGCCCAGGCCGTCTTTGGGATCAGTTGCGGCTTCATGTACTACTCCTCCCTCTTCTACTCGATGGATGCCGGGGACACCAAAGGCGAGCACGGCGGAATCCATGAGGCGGCGATCGGCGCGGGCATCTTCGCCGGGCCCGTCGTGGGCGCCGCCGGCCTCTGGTTGGTGCCGCAGTCGCCACACGCCGCCACCGTCGCCGTGGCTGCCCTCCTCGGGGTTGGCTTCGTCGTTCTGCTCGGCCTCAAGTGGCATTGGGGGCGATCGTCGATCGCCAGGACCAACGCCAGCTCAAACCGCTGAGGGCTCTGGGGAGTGATGGGCGCGGATCGACTTGCCGTGACTTCAGCCTCGGTTCCCGCCGTGGTTCTCTTCTCCCTTGCCACGAGGTCGGGATTGCCCTAGGAGCACGGCAGAATGATGCCATTACTCGAAGGGAAGATCGGCGTGGTGTTCGGCGTGGCCAACAGACGGTCCATCGCTTGGGCGATCGCCCAGGCGTGGCGCGACGCGGGCGCGCGCCTCGCCTTCACCTACCAGGGCGAACGCCTGCGGGAGAATGTCGAGGAGCTCCTCGGGGCTTTCGGGGCCGAGACCGTGCTGTTGCCCTGTGACGTGACCAAGGACGATGAGATCACGCGCGTGTTCCAGGAGTTGGCGGATCGGTTTGGCCGGTTGCACTTGCTCCTGCATTCGGTGGCCTTCGCCCCGAAAGCCGCGCTCGAGGGCGACTTTCTCCAGACCAGCCGCGAGGCGTTCCGGATGGCACACGATGTCAGCGCCTACTCCCTGGTGGCCCTCGCCCGGGCGGCGGCGCCCCTGATGACCGAGGGGGGCAGCATCATCGGGATGAGTTACTACGGCGCCGAGAAGGTGGTGCCGCACTACAACGTGATGGGCGTGGCCAAGGCGTCGCTGGAGGCTTGCACGCGGTATCTGGCGTACGATTTGGGACCGCGGCGGATTCGCGTGAACTGCATCAGCGCCGGGCCGGTGAACACCGTGGCGGCGCGGGGGATCACCGGTTTCACCGAGATGCTGAAGCACTACGAGGCCAAGTCGCCGCTGCGGCGCAATGTTGTGCCGGAGGAACTGGGCGCCACCGGCGTCTTCCTGGCCAGCGACGGCGCCGCCGCCATCACCGGCCAGGTGCTCTACGTCGACTGCGGCTACCAGATCATGGGGATGTGAACGAACGCGGATCGACGGCCCGCAACGGTCATCAGGAAACGGTGGGGGGCCGGAGTGCAACTTTTTGT
>CAYSPU010000206.1:3254-10490 GCA_964432995.1 uncultured Verrucomicrobiota bacterium | reverse complement strand
CGAGGGCACGGAGGCTGGTGGTTCCGGTCTGGGTGCGCATCCAGCCGACGATCTGGTTCAGGAGCAGGGTGACGAAGAACATGCGCTCGGCGTCGCGGAGGTGGGCGATGGAGAAGATGGCGACGCGCGGCTTGCCGGCGGGCGTGTGCAGGAGGCGCTGCAGGTCGAGCGGTTCGCCGTCGAGCCAGGTGCCGAACCCGGGCGAGGCGAGCAGACCATTGATGGCCGTGGCGAGGGCGAATCGATCCTTGGCCGGGTAGAACGATTCGACGTCCATCACGCCAATGCGCTGGAGGCTGGGCGCCTGGATTTCGTGGATGAGGGATCCGAGGTCAAGGGTGCGTCCCTCCTTCCAGGCGCGCTGGAGGATGTTGGCGAGAAAGACGGCTTCGCGGCTGCGGGTGGGGTCGGCTTCGACGCCGATCAGGCCGAGCAGGCTGGTGACGGTGGTTTGGACGCGTTCGGAGAGGAGTTCGGCATCGTCGAGGATGGTTGGGGGCGGGGCGGCGAACGACTGGAGAATGGAGACTGGCAAGCCGGCGTTGCTGCCGGGGGTGTAGATGGTGAACTCGGCCGCGTCCCGCAACCGGCGGATGCGGTCGCCGTCCTGGTCCCACTGCGCGAGGCCCTGGCGCCAGAGATCGGCTTGCTGCGCGGCGAAGTCGGCGAGGGCGAGCCCCTTCTTGCGGGCGGCATCGGGATCGACCCACGGCTCGAAGTCGGCGGGGCGCAGTTCGGGGAAGGTCAACAGGAGGTTGGCGAGGTCGCCTTTGGGATCGATGAGGATGGCCGGGAGACCGTCGATGGCGGCCTCTTCGACGAGATTGAAGCAGAGGCCGGTTTTGCCGCTGCCGGTCATTCCCACGCAGAGGGCATGGGTGAGGAGGTCGTTCGAATTGTAGAGGAGCAGATCCGGCAGGGTCTGCCGGGTGCCGAGATCATGGTAGCGGCCGAGGTAGAAGACGCCGAGCTTCTCGTAGGATTTCATGGTGTATCCCGCGTGCAGTGCGTGGGGGAGAGTATAACTGGCGAGGGCCAACGGAAAGAACTCTTGCGTTTGTCCGGGTCAGTCTGTCGACGTGCGGCCCCCGGCGGCCAGCAAGTGGCGGAAGGCTGCATCGAGGTCCGGAAACTGGAAGCGGAATCCGGCTTCCAGGAGTCGCCCCGGGCGGACCCGGCTGCTGGCGAGGAGAAGCTCGCGCCCCATTTCCCCGAAGAGGAGGCGCACGACGACGGCAGGCATGGCGAGGAAGGTCGGTCGGTGCAGAGCCTGCCCCAGCGCGGCGGTGAAGGAGGCGTTGGTGGCACCTCCAGGCGCGACCGTGTTGACGGCTCCGCTCAGGCGATCGTCCTGCAGCGCCAGTTCCACCACGCGCAAGGCATCTTCGAGTGCAATCCAGCTCCAGTATTGCCGTCCGCTGCCCAACCGGCCTCCGAGTCCGATCCGGAACGCCGGGAGCACTTGGACCAAGGCCCCGCCGCGCCGCGCCAGCACCATGCCCAGGCGCAGGTGGACGACGCGGACGCCGCGATGTCGGAGAGGCGCGGTGGCCGCTTCCCACGCCTGACACACCTCGGCGAGAAAACCGGTGCCGGGGGGGCTCTGCTCGTCGAGCGTCTCGTCACCCCGGTCGCCATAGAATCCGGTGGCGGACGCGCAGACGAGCACCTGCGGCAACTGTGGCGCGCGGGCAAGCGTTTCACTCAGGAGACGCGTTGCCTCCACCCGGCTGGCACGGATGCGCGCCTTGGCGCGGGGGGTCCAGCGTTGGGCGATGCTCTCACCCGCGAGATGGACGACCGCATGCAGCGGCACGGCCGGGTCGAGGTGAACCTGCCCGCGCTCCGGATTCCAGCTCGGCGCGGAATCACCGCCGCCGTGGGTGCGGCGCAGCGGAATCACCACGTGTCCGCTCGCCTTCAGCCGCAAGACGAGCGGGGCTCCGATGAGTCCGGTGGCGCCGGTGACCAGAATGTTCACGTACACGGGACATATGCCGTGCTCCTCCTTGCCGTCAAGGGGGAATGCCGTGACACAAGAGATCGAACATCGAACATCGAACGTCGAACATCGAACGTCGAACGCTGAACACCGAACGTAGGCGGCCGTTCGACGTTCGGTGACGCCACGCGCGGTGTGCACCTGACGGAAAGCCGTTGCCGCGCGGCGGCCGGTGACAGAGAGTGGCGGCGTGGTGAGTTCGCGCGCCAACATGCCGACGGTCCGGGTCACCGAGGTGGTTACCGCCGCCGATGGAGCGACCCGGCTCATCGAGCTGAACCAGCCGGAGAAGTTGAACTGCCTGAGCCTGGCGATGCTGGAGGGAGTGCGGACCGCGCTCGAGGGCAACACCGCGGGTCGGATCGTTCTGACGGGTGCGGGCCGGGCGTTTTGCACGGGGCTGGACCTGGACCAGGTTGTCACGGAGAACGGCGGCCGGGAGCATTTGCGGCAGTTGGTGGCCATTTACCGACGGTTGCTGGAAACGGACGCGGACACTGTGGCTTTCGCGCGGGGCTACGCAATTGGGGGTGGTGCCGGCTTGCTGAGTTGTGCGAAGAGGGTCGTCGTGGCCAGCGACTTCCGCTATCGATTGCCGGCGGGCAAGCTGTCGCACCTCGCCGCGGTGGTGCTCCCTCTCTGCAAGTTTCGGGCGGGCGGGAAGCGGCCTGACGGATCGGGATGGCTCGGGTGCGATCTGGACGCGGACGAGGCGCGGCGGCTGGGCTTGGTCGACCAGGTGGTGTCAGAGGGCGACCTCAGCGATCTGATCGGTGCGGCTCGCGAAGGGCGGCTGCCGCCGGGATTGCGGAAACCGGTCGTCAGGGATGCGGTGGCGACGGCGACAGCGCTCGCGGAACTGGATCGGTTTCTGGAGGGCAGGGGTCTCCAAGGTCTGGACGGGCGCTGAGGCCATGAGGTCGGCTGGATCCCCTCCGCGTGAACCGGCGCGTCGGAGGTCGGCAAGTCGGCGTCGCTCCTCTTCTTCTCGTCGCGATGGCTTGGACGCGCGACGTCGCGTGTGCCGGCGACTGGCGATGGCACGCTCGAAGCATCCGCATCGCTGACGGTATCTCACGGCGCCCTCGGAGAGGTCGCCCTACCTGACATCGGCATGTGCCGAGTGACCATCGTTTGTCCGAAGGGCCTCGGGGCTCGTTCCGCGCGGGGCGCGGCGCTCGTAGTCATAGCTTCACGTTCAGAATCCGACGGGCGCGGGCGAAACTCGGGAGGTGTTTCTCCAAGGTGGCAGGGTTCAACAGGCCGAGAACTCTGAAGGACCGCTCGCCTTTCTGGTAAGCGTTGGAGCAGTCACGTGTGGCGTGGGCCAAACTGGGCTGCACATCCTCCCGTGCGCGATTTTCCAAATCGTCAAGAGGTGGCAGGGCGGATTCGTGCAGGTTGCTGCCATAGTGCTCCTGCAGCGTATCACGGTCAGTGACCAGCCACGTTTCCATGCAAGTGGTCATGAACAGCACCTGTTCATCGCTCGCCCCGTCCGGCTGCGGCCAGCCGTCGTGAGATGCCAGGTGCGCCCAGGTCCTTTCCAGATCCGTAAGGACAGCTTCACTGTCGAGCCAGAGCGCAATGAATTGCCCCTTGTGACTGTCGTGCGCGATCTTGAAGTCATCGAAGGCCGCCTTGCGTCCACCGCAGGCGACGAGCCTGGGCATGCGTCTCTGCTTGTCGAAACCACAACGCTCCAGCAGCCGATGGAATCCCTCGCGGCAACGGGTGTGCAGTTCCTTGGAATCGCCTCCGCCCTCCAGATAGAGGATCGCGTTCACCAGCGTGTCCCTCCGATCTGGCCTTTGGTCCAGAGCTGTCCGAGACGGTATTGGGCGAGCCACTGCACGAGATCTTCCCGGCGCAACCGCTTCATCACCGTCTGTCCGTTCTGCTTCTCGCACACCACGATCGTCTCTGGTCGTTCTGTCATGGCGTCCACGAGGATGTCCGAGTGTGTTGTCACAATGATCTGTGTTCGTTGGGATGCGGCGACGAGCTTGTCCGCGAGTCTGGGGAGAATGTCCGGGTGCAATCCCAGTTCGGGCTCCTCCAGGCAGATCAGCGGCGGCGGGTCGGGGTCGCACAGAATGGCCAGCAGGCACAGGTAACGGAGCGTGCCGTCGGACAGGCGGGTGGCGGGAATCGAAAAGTCGCCCTCAGTAACGAAGATCTGGACGCTTCCACTCGCAACGATGGGTTCGAAGTCGGCGAAGCCGTCATACAGGTCCTGCATACCGTCCACAATCTCCTTCTTCGCCTTTGGGGCTTTCTGCAGGCGGCTCA
This sequence comes from uncultured Verrucomicrobiota bacterium, assembly GCA_964432995.1. Classification (GTDB taxonomy): domain Bacteria; phylum Verrucomicrobiota; class Verrucomicrobiia; order Limisphaerales; family JAHDYP01; genus CAYSPU01. The sequence continues at coordinate 6,196 of CAYSPU010000206.1, read as the reverse complement.
GAAACAAACCGAGGTTGGCGAAATCCTCCTCGAGCCGGTCGTTGCGCATATCCGCCCGCTGCGGTTCGCGGAATACGGTGTTGCGGCCGAAAGCCCATTCCCGATAGATGCGCCACTTCTTGTACGTGTCTGCGAGGTAGGTGATCTCTGGATACATCTCTGGATCACGCCGCTGGGCGAGGATGGACACATCCAGGTCGACCGACTCGCGTGCCAGCTTCCTGTCTCGCCGTCGGGGTTCGCCCGGGCCGGGATGCTTCTCGGTAGTTTCCCGAATGGCCAAGGCAGGCGTGGTATCGGGCTGGACGACGATGTTGACCACCGGATGGCCGCCTTGGAACTTGTAATAGATGTAGACTCCGGTTTGCCCGGGAAACGGTTCAAGGTTCTTGACCCGCTCGTCGTCAAGTCGGAAGCCTTGTGCGTCGGCGCGAAATGCGAAGAGGTGCCGCAAGGGTTGCTTGCCTTTCGGATAGTGAACGACCAGCTCCACGGAAGCTGCTTCGCCTTGCGCACCCTTCCAGATCCACTCTTCAGCGCCCCCTCCCCGCCGCACCACGCTGCGAATGTCCGCGTCCGGCGTGGCCCGCATGAGTGCCAATGCCTCGATGAGATTGGATTTCCCCGATCCGTTCGGGCCGATGAATACGTTGAGGCGTTCCAGCGGCAACGCCACCGTCTCCAGCCCGAAAGAAAGCAGGTTCTTCAGGCGGATTTCGCGCAACAGAATCGTGTCTTGATCGGGATTCGCTTTCATGGGGCGTCGTTCATCGACGTGGGATTCTACTCAGCTTTCGGGCTCGCGCCTAGCTTGCTCTTTCGTTCGCGGGCACGTTCATCTCGCGGTCGGCCGGCGGCAGGAGGGATGTGAGGACCATCCTGGAGATGGGCACTCTGAGGGGGGAACGGGTGTGAGCGGAACGACCGAACACTTCGCGTGCGGGGCACGGCGCTCGGCGGCCGGAGGAACGTTACAGCGGCCGCTCCGGCCGGTAGCGGTAGTCCGGCCACAGGGGGCAGTTGAGGTCGATCCAGGCCTTGAGCGCGCGGAGTTCGTCGGGTTTGAGATTGACGCTCTCGTGCTGCTTCTCGGCGAGGGCGGCGAAGAGGCGGCTCTGGGGCGTGCCGAACGAGAGCGGCTCGGCCTTGAAATGGCGGGAGCCCCAGGTCCAGTCAAAGTAGTGAACCCACCCTCCTTCGATCAGTGCGCGATAGGACGCGGGCACGCGGTGGGGATCACGGGTGCCGCGCAGATCGAGCTTGGCCTCGGACTGGGTGTCGTGGCAACGGACGCAGTTGGCGTCGAGAACCGGTTGGACGACGCGTTCGTAATCGAAAGGGGTGGCGCCCCACGGGGGTGGCGTCAGGGGCTGGGGCGGCTGGAGGAACGCCTGGGGAGAGCGATGCAGCGGCGCGGTGGAGCGCGCGTCATGGCATCCGACGCAGCCGCGCTGTTCGCCCGGCTGGAGTTGGACGACGCTGCGCATGCGCTGTAGTTCGTTGAAGTTGGCGTCGAGGAGGTGGAAGTAGAGGACCTTGCCGGCCGGGGCGGTGAAGTTCACCGAGCCGTCTTCGGCGATGCGAGCGGTGCCCCAGACGGTCTTGGCAACGAAGCTAGGCCAGCCGTTGCGTTCGGTGACGATGGCGGCGCCGTTCGGGGCGGGGGCGGCACCGCCTTGGCGGAAGGCATGGGGCTGCAGGGCGTTGGCGGTGCGCGTGAGGTACTTCTGGCTTGGACCGTGCACGAGGTGAGTCGGGGTGGCGTAGAAGTCTTCAAAGCCCGGATGCGCGCTGCGGTATTCGCCGGAGGCCAAACGTTCCAAGGGGGCGGGCATCTCCTGGGAAACCTGCAGGTATTCCGCCTGGCCGCGCGGGACAGATGGGCCGAGGCCTTCGTAGACGTCCTGGACCATGAACTGGCCGAGCCCCTGTTGTGCCAGGGTTGGGTCGCTGGTGGTGGACATGACCGGCGGGCGCGGGCGCTGGCGCAACGGGGAAGCGTGCATGCTGCTGATCATGGGGTCGAGATAGAGCAAGTCGCGGTTGCCGAAGCGGTCGATGACGTACAAGGCCCAATGCGCCTGTCTACCGGGGCTGTGGCTGACGAGGAAATGGTCGCGGGAGATCGGCTCGGGATCGCAGAAGGTCTCGTGGTGCGAGCGGTCCATCTGATATTGGGGCCGGGTGTCGGGGGTGAGACTTGTGATGGCGGCGGTGTCGGACACTCCCCGGGCGGGGTGGAGCAGGGCGATGGGGCCCTGGTGGTCACCGTGCGAGATGAGTGTACAGACGAGTTCCTGGCTGTCGGGAACCTCGCGTCCGAAGCCGTAGCAGTAGGGGGTGTTGTTGCCGAAGACCAGTTCCGGGTGAGAGCCGTCCGGGCGAATGGCCCAGAGCGTGTGGCCGAAGTCGGCGCCCTTGTCCTGGTACTCGGAGCGGGTCCAGAGAATCCGCCCGTCGCGCATGATGGCCGGATCCCATTCGCTGAGGTTCGCGTGGGACAGGCGCCGCAAGTCGGTTCCGTCGGGCTGCATGCGGTAGAGCACATAGGCCTGAGGTTCCCAACACAGAAACCGCGCCTGGCAGCGGGTGGACATGAAGCCCAACCCGCCATCCGGCAGCGGGAGCGGGTCGAAGTCGTGGTAGGGCCCGTCGGTCAATTGGCGGAGCCCGCTGCCGTCGGCGCGGAGGGACCAGAGGTGCCAGTAGGGTTGCCAGCCTTCGCGATCGGGTTGGTCGGGGCGGTAGGCGAAGTAGATGGTCTCGGCCTCAAAATCCGCCACCGGATGGCGCACGATACCGGCGCTGCCATCGAAGAGCGTCTCCACCTCCGCCCGGGCCGGGTTGAGTCGGCCTTCCGCGTCGCGTGGGATCCGGAGCACGCAAATCCCGCCGCCGGGGGCGAAGAGGGAATCCAGGTGATCGCTGTAGTTGTGAGAAGG
>CAYSPU010000206.1:0-3244 GCA_964432995.1 uncultured Verrucomicrobiota bacterium | reverse complement strand
CAGCGGATGGTGTTTGGCAAAGAGGATGGTTTCGAGAGGGGCCAGTCGCGGGTCACGGAGGAAGAGCCGGCGTTTGGCGTGTCGCGCGGCCAGGAAGAGGGTCTCCGAGCTGGTAATCGAGGGATCCTGCGTTTGTCGTTGGAGCTCGGCGAGTTCGGTCCGCTCCCGGCCGACGTCCAGTCCGAGGGCCGCCAACCGCGTGAGCATTTCTTCGAACTGAACCAGCGTGCGTTCGAGCGGCGCGAGGCGTGCGAGGCGACCCCAGTAGGGCGGCCCGCCGGGGAACGCCGGTCGGTCATTCACCAACGGGGAGAGGTAATCCGTCGCGTCCATGCGACTCCAGGTGTCGCGTTCGCGAAGGAAGGCATACGTGACGGCACCCGCCCAGGTGGGCTCCTTCAAGTCCCCCGCAGGGAACGTGAGCATGGGCATGGAGGAACGGAGTTGGCCGGCGGTGCGCTTGAAGCTTCCCGCCGTCGCCCAGGCCTGGCCGTCGGCAGAAAGGCAGACTTCCGCTTCGAGGACTTGTCGGTCCGTGAACTGGCCCTTCCGGTCACGCGAGAAGACGATGCGCGCGACGGTGGCGGGCGCGGGGAGTTCGATCTGCGCCCATTCCTCGCCCGCTGTCGCCGCGATCCAACTGTGATCGTTGCCATACTTGCCGTCGTTGAGATGGGGGACCGCATGGATGGCGTAGCCGGGGAGCAGGGAGGAGGCGCGGGCTACGGCACCGCGGCTGGCCAGGGCGAGGTTGACGGCCGAGTCCGGACCGTGGACTTCGAGTTCGTCCAGGCAGGGTTGGCCGGCCTGGGCGCGGCGGATCACCAACCGCACGAAACGCGCCTCGCGCGGGGGAAAGTCGATGGAGGTGCAGAGGGGATTCGACGCTGGATCGGCGGGGCGCTGGGCGGCGTAGGTGGCGAAGGCCTCTTCCGCGATTTCGGGGCGGGCGCGCCCGGATGCGGCGCGGGCGCTGGCCGGCGCCGCGCCGGCAGCCACTGCCAGAAACGACAGGCACGCCGCGCCGGCCAGGAGTGCACCCGCAATGCGGCAGGCAATCGAGTGTTTTCGTTCGACTCCGCGGACGGGCTTCATGCTAGTGGCCGAGGTGTTCCAGAGCCTTGTGCATCGGCGCACTGGAGGCTTTGATGGAGCCGTCCATGGGCCGGTTCATCTCCAGGATGAGGAAGAGCGCGGTCGCCAGCGACAGGGCGCCCACGAACATGGCGGTGATCACGGTCGGGTTACGCGGTGCCAGCAAGCCGAAGCTCATGTAGAGCATGGTAAGCCAGAACAGGAGGATGACGATGAACTGAATGGGGAGCGAGGTCTGCGCCTGTTCGATTTGGAGCCACCGACTCAGCATCAGCTCGCTACAGATGTTCACTGCCTGCTGTTGCAGGGCACGCTGAGCCTCGTTTTGCGGTTCCAACTCCCGGATTCTCTGCGCCAGAACCTCGATCATGGTGGCCTTCTCGAAGGTGCGCAGCGATTCCTGCCGGGGCTCTTCCGGCCACAGCAGTTGGATGGTACTGGCGACTCCTTGGCGCAGATCTTCGCGCAGTTCCTTGGACTCCGCACCGTAATTCGCCAGCAGCCGGTCCAGAAGGATGATTCTGGCGCCTCCCTCGACGATGGCCGTGTTGGTTGAGTCGAAGTGCTGCTTCGCCGAACTCACGAGCAGTCCCAGCACCAACGCCGCCATCATGCTGACCATCCCCGCTCCCACTTTGACCGCGTCCCTCGACTCTTCGCTGAGGTGATCGGCGGGCAATATCCTGCGGATCGCCAGCCCCACCAGAGTGCCACCGAAGATACAGGCGATGCTCACCAAGGCAATGACGGTCGAGTTCATGGGCCGTGCAGCGGACAGTAGCCTCTAGGTTTCTGCCTGGTCAAGGGTGCCCCGATCCTCGTCCAAGGGACGCCGGCTCTGGCCTTCATCGTGGCCCCCTAGTGAACCGGCGCATCGGGCCATCGCGAGCAGCTACTTCAATGATGCCCCTTGGGTGACCGGTTGCAGGGTGAAATCGTATTCGTAGAGGCCGCAGGGGATGATGTGCTGCGGCAACGGTTTGGCGCCCCAACTGTTGATGCCGCCCACGCCCCGCTGGCGGAGGTCGAGGTTCACCGTCAGGAAGTCGCGGCGCGGCAGTTCGTGGGGGTGACGGGCTTGCTCCAGGTCCTCCTGGGTATAGGGCCAGGCGCTGACACTCAGCGGCTTGGTCCCGGCGGTGACGCGCAAGCCATGCCCGGCCGCGTCGGTGAAGGAGACCCAGCGGATGTCCGTTCGGTTGGCATTCTCTTGCGGGCGCACATAGGGCGTCGTCAGGTCCGCCACCTGGCCGGAATAGCGTCCGACGAGCGCCGAGGCGCGCCGATCCACATAGTTCTCGTGCGGGCCGCGTCCAAACCACGTCATTGTCTCCAGATCGCCGGGGATGCCCAACTGCAGGCCGACGCGCGGGATCTCCGGCAGGTCCGTGCCGGTGACGATTCGCATGCCGGTCTCGACCGTGCCGTCGCCGTGCACACGGTAGGTCTGCGTCCAGTCCACGTGGCCATCCAACATCGTCCCGCGGACGGTGATCTGAATGCAGTCAGGCCTTGGTTGGATGGCGGCGGTGGAAGTGACGACGCGCTCCGGGCCGGCAGCGCGCCAGCGGCCAAGCTCCTTGAGCATGAGATCGCTGCTGGCGCTGTCGTTATCGGTCTGGGCGCGCCAGAAATTGGGAACCAGCGGGCGCGCGATGAACTCGCGGCCGTGGTAGCGGAACGAACTCAGCGATCCTCCGGAGCGATCGACGCGCATGACGAAGTCGGGGCCCTCCACCGTGTAGGCAGCCTCGGTCGTAGCCAGGCGCAGTGACGTCCCGGGCGGGGCGCGGTGGGGCGGGGACGGCGCGGGCGGAGTATCGATGGGAAGCTGGGCCGAGGCCACCCGGTGGCCGGCTTCGGCCCAGGGTGTCGCGCTGGCCAATTCGAAGTGAACGTTCAGGAAACAGTCCTGGCCCCCCGGAAGTCTGGAGGGGAGCGGAATGGTAACGGTCTCTTCCTCCCCAGGCGCCACGTGGGGGAGCTGGACTTTGCCCTGGGCGAGGACGGCGCCTCCGGCGGCGACTTCGAAGGTCGCCCGCAGATGGGCGAGGTCGAGGAAGTCATGCCGGTTGCGGACACGGATTCGGCCGAGGGCCAGGTTGTCCGCGGTGATGTGGACGGGTTGGTAGACGCTCTTGACCTCGAG
>CAYSPU010000205.1:0-10538 GCA_964432995.1 uncultured Verrucomicrobiota bacterium | reverse complement strand
CGTCGTCCCTCGCCCCGCCCCACTCTCTCTCTCTCGCTTGGATGTCTTCATGCCACAAGGACTCTAGGCCAGTTCCCAGCGCTCGACCTCCGCCGCTACGGGTGTCGACTCCGCCTGCAGCGGCAACTGCGGGTTCCGATACCGGATCCCGGCCAAATCCGTGTAGTTGCCGAAGATGTCCGTGTTCCGCAGAAAGCCCTGGAACCGCTCCGCCCCGGGACCGCTCGCCACCAGGGGCACGTAATCCGACGTGTGCGCGCTGCCGGTCCAGCCGACGCCCACATAGTTGGCCAACACCTGGCCCAACAGGGCTGAAGGACTGTTCATGGGATCGAACAACGCCTCAACGTCGCCCGCCAGATGCCGTGCCAGCCAGGTCGCCTTGCCGGGCGGAAGCTCATACCCGGTCGCCTCACCGATGCAGCGCGCCAAATCCGCTTCGCCAATCTGCAGAACCTCCCGCTTGGTCTTCCCATCGCTCATGACCCGTTCCCCCACCGCCGACTTCCCGCCCGTTTTCTTCAGGTCCTGATACATTTCGCTGAACGACTTCTTCGCGTTCCGCAGGTTCCCCAGCAATGACGGGGTCTTGCCGTAGTTCGTGCCCAGCCCGTTGAGGCCCGGATTACCCGTGCCGTGGTCGGTGGTGACCACCAGGAGCGTCTCCGGGTGCCGCTGCTGGAACTCGAGGCATTCCTGCAGGGCGTCGTCGAATGCCAGCAAATCGTAGACCGCCGACGCCGCGTCCGAGGCGTGGGCGGCGTGATCCACCCGCCCGCCCTCGACCTGCAACAGAAAACGCCCCTCGCGCTCGAGCCGCCCCAGAGCGGCGCGCGTCATCTCCGCCAGGGTCGGCACCGTCTCCCGCAGCGGGGCCTGGGACTGATGGTCCACCGTCAGCGGCAGATGCCCGCCGGCGAAGATCCCCAACAAACGGCCCGTGGGCGCCGCCTGCCCGAGCGCCGCCTTGGTCTCCACCACCTGATAGCCGCGCCCCCGAAAGTCCCGCTTCACATCGCGCTTGTCCGAACGCTTGTCCGCGGCGAAGCGGTCGCGGCCGCCTCCGAGGAGGACTTCGATCTGGCGATCGAGGTACTGCAGGGCGATGGCCTCAGCCGAACCGCGGTCGGTCATGTTGCTGGCAAACCCCGCCGGCGTCGCGTGCGTGATTTCCGTTGTCGTCACCAGGCCACGCGCCCAACCCGCGTCGCCAAACAGCTCGGCGAGCGTTCGCAAGCTGCGCCCATCGGGCAACACATTCAGCGTGCCGTTCTTCACGCGCGACCCGCTCCCCCAACTGCTGGACGCCGCCGCCGAATCCGTTACCAACGAATTCAGCGACCGCATGTCCACCAGCCCGCAGGCCGAACCCGGCCGCCGGCACAGCTCCGTCCACACCAGCGGTCGCAATCGCTCCAAACGGGAGAAGTGATCGGCGATGCTGAGCGTCGCCAGGCTGGTGCCATCCGCCACCAAATGGATGACGCGCTTGGGGCGTCCGCCCCGCGGCGCGGCAGCCCCCAGCACCCCCACGGTAGCCGCCGGCGTGACCACCGCCGCCGCCACCGCGGCCGGCGACCGAAAAACAAACTGCCTTCGCGTCCACGACATGACGGCAAACTAGAGGAACTCTCCAATGATGCAATCCTCAAGGCCGCGGAATGGCCACAGGAAACTGTTGGCAGCGGCGACCTCTTCCGCTACGCCTACGACCGATGCCGACGCCTCTCACGCCGCTTCGGGAACGGCTCCCTCGCGGCCCCCAACGTCAAAAGGGGGCCAATCGTCGGGAGACGACCGCCAGCCGGCTGCGACGGGCCTATCGCCTGTTGCGGGCCCGCTTTGGCCACCAGCACTGGTGGCCGGGCGACACCGCGTTCGAGGTCTGCGTCGGCGCCATCCTCACCCAGAACACCAGTTGGACCAACGTCGAGCGTGCCCTCGTTCAACTCAAGAAGGCGGGCGTGTTCGATCCGCATGCGCTGTGGGACCTTCCCGAGGACGCCCTCGCCCAACTCCTCCGGCCGGCCGGCTATTACAACGTCAAGGCCCGTCGCCTCCGCGCTTTCCTCGCGGTCCTGGTCCGCCAGCACGGGGGCCGCGTTGCCTCCCTGCTGCAGGGGGCCACCGACGCGGCGCGCGACCGGCTGCTCTCCATTCCGGGCATCGGGCCCGAGACGGCGGACAGCATGCTCCTGTATGCGGGCGGCCATAGCCGCTTCGTGGTGGACGCCTACACGCGCCGGATCTTCCACCGCCATGGCTGGTGTTCGGCCCTGGCCACCTACGCCGAGCTGCAGGAACTCTGCGAACGAACCCTGACCGATCTTCCGGCGGCGCGCCGGCTCGATTACTGGCAGGACTACCATGCCCAACTCGTCCGGGTCGGAAAGGAATACTGCAGATCGCGCCATCCGCGTTGTGCTTCCTGCCCTCTGAAGCCACTTCTGCCCCGCGGCGAAGACCGGACCAACCGCCAGCGAGGCGGCGCCTCAGGCCATGGCTGTTCAACTTGACTCGGACATCTGACGGCCATTCGGTTCCGCCTCTGCCGCCGCCTCGCCTATAGAGTCCTTGAATCCTGAAACACCGAATTCAGAACTTGATCTGTCAACAACGTTTTTGAGCCTCAAGGACTCTGGTGTGCCCCCCGCTCTCGAGACCCCGCAAAAGCGTTGTGTCCGGGACCCATCCTCGTCTTAATCAGACTCACGTTATGGACTGGCTCCGCGATTGCATCTGGCAGGATGGCAGACTCCTGGGCATCGAGTGGAACACCTGGAAGGTGATCGGCTGGGCCGGGAACGCGGTGTTCTTCTCGCGCTTCTTCGTCCAGTGGTATGTCACGGAAAGACGCAAGCAGGTGGTTGTGCCCCCGGCGTTCTGGTGGCTCAGCATCGTCGGATCCGGACTCCTTCTGGCCTACGCGCTGTTCTACCGGCGGGATTCGGTCTTCATCTTCGCCTACGCGTTCACCTGGATTCCCTATGTGCGGAATCTGGTGATCCACCACCGGCACCTCCGGGCGCACCAGACCTGCCCGCAGTGCGGCCTCGATTGCCCGCCTTCAGCCCGCTTCTGCCCCCAGTGCGGCACGCGCCTCCTGGCAGTTGACGGCGGTGAAAAAACCGGTAAGAAATAGCCCGCGTGGCGAAAGAAGAACCCATCCAGTTCATCGGATCGATCACCCAGGTCCTGCCGGGCACCATGTTCCGGGTGGCTCTCCCCAACGGCCACGAAGTCCTGGCCCACATCTCCGGGAAGATGCGCAAGCACTTCATCCGCATCAGCGTCGGCGACAGGGTGCGCGTCGAGATGTCCCCCTACGACCTGGGGAAGGCCCGCATCACCTACCGCGAGGCCTGAACTCCGGCCCGCGTTCCGCATTCGCAACCCGCAGCGCCCCGCCGCGGGAGCATTCGCAACCCACCGCCCGTCGAGAGTGCGCCGCGATGACCAATGGCGCGAGGGCAGTTCCTGAGCGGAATCGCAGTTGATGTGCCTGCATCCCTGGGGCATGGTAATTCGGTGACGGCGATTCCGTCAGCCCATGCGCGCACGCCGGAAGAGCGCCGGCATCTCTGGATCGCGCTGACCGCTTCGGTCGGCGCCCATGTCGTTGCTGCCAGTGTCTGGGCGCTTCTCGGGACCTTCCTCATCGCGCTCAACCGCTCGCTCCTGGCCGAGATGACCACCACCGCCATGGAGGCCCGCATGCGCGCCCGGCAGGAGCCCCCGTTGGTCTACGTCGATGTCTCCCCGGAACAGGCCGCTCCCGAGCCGCCTCCGGAGACCAAGTTCTACTCCACGCAGAACACCCTGGCGGCCAACCCCGAACCGGTCGACAAGGACTCCGACATTCCCAAGATCGAAGGCCGCGAGGAGCCTGTGACCAAGACCTTCGACACGCTCCGCCCGGCACCCGTCTCCGAACCCACCCCGCCGCCCGAACCGGAACCGGAACCGGAAACCAAACCGACTCCCGCTCAACCCGGCGATCTTGCCTTGGGCACGCCCCCGCAGGAGACCCGTCGCCGCCCCCGGACACTGGCGGAGGCCCGAATGCAGAAGGGACTCGTCGGCCCCCGCACCCGCCAGGACGGCGGCGTCCGACGACAGGGCGTCGTCTCCCTGAATGTCAAATCCAGTCCGTTCGGGGCGTATGATGCCGCTCTGGTCGCCGCCATCCAGAAGCGGTGGTACGACCTCCTCGAGGACACCTCCGTGCCTCTGCGCCCCGGCCGGGTCGTCGTCGAGTTCACCCTTCACTATGACGGACGCATCACCGAGTTGAAGATCGCCGAGCAGGACGTCGGCGAAATTCTCTCTCTCTATTGCCGAAAGGCGATCTCGGATCCGGCGCCGTTCAGCCCCTGGCCCAAGGAACTCCGCCAACTGGTCGGCAAGGACTACCGCGACGTCCGCATCTCCTTCTTCTATCTCTGAACGCGAAATTTCCATTTGAGACGCCGGCCCCCGGGAGGTAAGACATCGCGCGACAGGAAAGCGAGTATCGGCCATGGAGCAAATCATCATCGTCCTTCTCATCCTCACCTCCGTCGTCGGATTGACCTTCATCGTCGAGCGCGGACTCGCGCTCCGCTGGCGGCGGGTCATCCCCTCGGCCGTCGAAGCGGCCGCCGAATCCTGTCGCTCGGCCTCCGCGGTGCCCATGCTCACGGAGATTTGCCAGCAAAACCCCTCCCCCATCGGCCGGCTTCTGCTCAGCGCCGCCGACCACCTCGCCTGGCCCAAGGAGGAAAACGTGGACGCCCTCGTCATTCGCGCCCGCCACGAAGTCGTCCGCCTCGAACGCGGCCTGGTCATTCTCGAGATCGTGGTCGGTATCGCCCCCCTGATGGGATTGGTGGGCACCATCTTCGGCCTGATCATCCTCTTCGGGGAACTGGGCCGTGAAGGGATGAACGAAAACGCCCGCCTCGCCACCGGCATCGCCATCGCCCTGCGCGCCACCCTCCTGGGCCTGCTCACCGCCATCCCCTCCCTCATCGCCTGGAGTTACTACAGCAAGAAGGTCGAAACCCTGGCCGTCGAAATGGAAACCATCTGCGACGAGTTCGTCCGCCGCCAGTATCGGGACCCCAACCGCGCCTGACACCGTCGCCAACGGGCCGGGATTCCTCCGGGGTTTCGGCCACCGATCGATTCTCCCACCATGCCCCTGCGCTTCGCCCCCCCCAAACGCCGCACGCCGCCCTCGGTCATCATCGTCTCGCTGATCGACGTGCTGATTGTGGTGCTCATCTTCATGATGGTGGCCTCGACGTTCAAACAGCAGCCGGCCCTGAGGCTGGCCCTGCCCGAGTCGCGGCAGACAAATCGAATCGCGGAGGCGCTGGAAAACCTGGTGGTGACGATCGACCGCAAGGAACCGTATCTCTACCTGGGACAGAGGCCGGTCACGATCGAGAAGCTCCAGGCCGAACTGAAAAGCGCCGCCCAGCGCAGCGCCCAAATCAGCCTCGCTCTCCGCGCCGACCAGGACGCGCCCTTCGGCCAGATTGTCAAGGTGATGGACGCCGCCAAGGAATCCGGCATCAAGACCATCAGCGCCTTCACGCGCGGGACCACGCCCCCTTCCCGATAGACCGGCCCGCGAACGCTTGCCGGAAAGCCCCGCGAACCCTTGCCGGAAAGCCCCGCGACGCGCCTGGCGGCAAACCCGCCCGGGCATCAGCGCTTGCCGCCGCCGAACAGGCCGCCCCAGAACGATTTCGGCTCTTGCTTCTGCTGCTGCACCTTCAGTTGACCCAGGATGGATTGCCAGGCGATGTAGATCTTGTGCCACTGGTTCTCCAGGTTCCGGTGCATGCTCTCGTTCTGTTCGCTCAGAAACCGCAAGGACGGCGCCGCGCCCACCAACTCGTAGACCTCGTCCCGGTTGAGCGCGCTCGTCTCCACCGCCGCCAGAATGACCTCGAGTTGCTGCGCCAGCACGCTCTTCATTTCCAGGAACTGGCTCTCGTGCTCCTGGTCGAATTTCTTGTTCCGCGCCATGCCCAGGTACTGGTTGAACTGCTTCCAGCACTCCAGATACGTTTCAATCTGGGCAATGAGCTCGTCGAGTTTCTTGCGGTCCATATAGGGAATCGGCTGTCGCCATTATCTTTGCGACAAGCTCTTGGGAGCAAGGAAAATAATCGCCCCCCCGCGCATCTCGCGCGCCGTCAGTCGGAGAGTCGAATACTCCGCCACCAACTCGGTCACCGGCACCTGGGCCTCTCGCGTCGCCCGAAACGTCGCCAACACCAACTCGTTGATCTGCTTCACCAGGGCCTCCGGAAAGGTGCGCGGCAGCGTCGACACCACCACCCGCCCGTTCGGGTCGACCGTCAGGCTCCCGGACGGCAACCGGATCAACCCGGGCTCGTCGGAGCCGGCCCCGCGGCGCATGAAATCTAAGAGACCCATTTCTCCACAATCTTCGGCATCGTCTCCCGCATCGTCTCCAGCGAAACCGACGCCGAAAAACCGACGCACAGATCCGCCGACCCGCGCGACACCACCAGCAGATTGTTCTGCGGCCCCAGAAACTCCAACTGGTTCACTTGTCCCGCCCCCAGACTCTCGCCCAGCGCCCGATACTGCAACGTCATCTGCCGGACCCACATCGCCAGGCGATCCGGATTCTCCACTCCCTTGGCTTCGAACTGCTGCACCTCCGCCGGGATCTGCAGCACAAACTCCACTCCGCCAAACCGGCTCATCGCCGCCAGAGGGGTGTCCGGCACCGCCGGCGCCGCCGACCCGTCACCCTCCCCGGCAGCAGCCGGAACCGCCGCCCCCTGCGCCTCGTCAATCGCCTGCGCGCACTCCAATAACAAAGACTGATACGAACTGAAAATCGTCCGCGTCCGACTCGGCTCCGGCGGAAGGATCTCGAAAAAACCCGCCTTCCAGGAGACGATCTTCTGGAACGCCTGTTCCCCCCGCAAATCCTGCGTCTCCGCGTCGATGATGTCCCCGGCGTTGAACCAAACCCTGCCCGAGAGCGCCCCCTTCGTCACCTTCAGCACCGACGAACTCTGCGTGAGACACTCCAACTGCACAATGTCCACCAACCCCTTCTTCAGACGCCCCTCCACCGCCTCCGCCTTCTCCGCCTCCTTTCCCAGCAACGCCTCGATGCAGTCCATGAAGAAGTTGATCTCCTGCGGTGTGTTCGGCTTCTCCAAGAACAGATCGATCCCCATCTGATAGGCCCGCGCCCGAAACTGCGAGTCCACCACCGACGTCATCACCGCCGTCCGCAACTGCGGAAACCGCCGCCGCACAATCGTCAACACCTGCAACCCGTCCATCCGGGGCATGTTCAGGTCCGAAATCAGCAGATTGAATACGTCCGACTCGAGCAGCGCAATCGCCCGCGCCCCCGAAGTCGCCGTGTGAATCTCCGGCTGACTCGGCAGCCGGCTCAACATCTCCTTATAGAGGTCGAGCAAGTCCTGGTCATCGTCCAATAACAGGATCTTGTTGCGGCCCGGCATAACAAACGTCGCTCTAAGTTCTTGCCATTACATGCCATGCCTCCCGACAATGCAAGCTACGACTTGGCCCCCGATCCTCGCGGCGCATCTCGACACTGCCACGGACCGCCCGACGTCCCGGCGGGCAGCAGCCCCACCCGCCGCACGCGCCTCCGAACCTCCGACCGCCTCCCGCCAACCCGTCACTGCTGCGACCCGAGACGTGTCGCGCTCCAGCCTCGGACCGCGGCTCTTTTGAGCCGCAGCGGAACCGCGTCCCCAAACCCGACTGGCTCTGCGGGTCGGAAGACCCGCGCCCCGGAACGCCGAGCAGGCGAATTGGGGGCAGCGTCGAGATACGCCCGGACCTTGGCGCAAGTGGCGCTGGGGTTCGTTCATCCCCCGTCGTGGCACAGTGTTCCACCCTGTGGACGGGCGTCCTGTCGGCTCCGGCTAGAAACTGAAGAAAGCGTATTCGCCTTCGAACTTCCGCAGCGCGTGGCGACCCGCCTCCTGGAACGTCCCCAGCGACGCCAGCCGCTGTGCCGCCGGTTCGCTCACCAAACCCCTCAAGCCGAGCGACTTCGCCAATTCCTCCATCCGAAACGCAAAATACGCGTCGTTCCCCACCAAACTCTCGTGACCCGGCTGCGGCGAAGACGTCACCGAGACCGAACCGTAGTGCAGCACCCCCCGAAAGGCCGGCTCTCCCTCCTGCTGCAGCTTCCGCAGACTCTGGATCACGGAATACACCTCCGCTGACCTCTCGGGCGGCTCCATCCATACCGCGAGTACCCCGTCGCCCGTATACTGGTTGATCGCTCCTCGCTCTCCCTCGATGATCTCCTTCAGACTCGCAAACCAACGCCCCAGGATCACTGGGACCTGCTCCGGGTCCTTCGTCTGATGCAGTTGGGTCGACGAGACCACGTCCACCACCAGCAGCCAGCACTGCGACCGCCGGATCTCCTGAATGGTCACCGCCGTCGCCGTTGTCTCCGCCCGCTCGACCTCCTCCAACCGCGGCTGCCGAAACACCACCTTCAGTCCGGCAATGTCGATCTCGTCCCCATCGCGCAGGCATGTCGGCAGAAAAATGCGGCGCCCGTTGATCCGCGTCCCGTTCATGGTCCCCAAGTCCACCAGCCAGTGCTCGGCCGGCCCCTGCAGATGGATCATCGCGTGCCGCCGCGATACCCGGGCGTCCGGCAGCACCACCTGGTTCCCCCGGGATCGCCCGATGGCACAACTCCCCTCCACCGACACCTTCCCTCCATCCGGCATCTCGATCCAGGCCTCCATGTCCTTGCCGAAGCTCATACGAGCGAGAATCCAACTCCATTCACCCCCGGAATCCAAGCGTGGAGTTGCCACGCTTTTGAGTTGCACCCGCTCCTCCGGCCGTTTACCAAGCCCCCATGACGACATCGCCTCAGCTCAACCGCCGCACCTTTCTCCGCCGAACCTCCGTCGCCCTCGCCGCACCCTTCGTGGCCCGCGGCTGGATGCGCTCCGCCCCCAACAGCCGTCTCCTCCATGCCAGCTTCGGCGCCAGCGGCATGGCCTGGGCCGACCTCACCACCATCGCCCGACACCCCGCCGTCGAACTCGTCGCCCTCGCCGACGTCGACCTCACCAAGTTCGCCGACGCGAAGAAGACCTTCCCCAAAGCACGACTCTACCAGGACTGGCGCAAGCTCTTCGATCAGGAGAAGAACCTCGACACCGTCAACGTCTCCACTCCCGATCACATGCACGCCCCCATCGCCATGACCGCCCTCCACCTGGGCAAACATGTCTATTGCCAGAAACCCCTCACCCACGACCTCTACGAGGCCCGCCAACTCACCCGGGCTGCCCGCGATCAAAAGCGCGTCACCCAGATGGGGATCCAAATCCACAGCGGCAGCGAATACCGCACCGCCGTCAAACGTATCCAGGACCTCTCGATCGGCAAAGTCCGCGAAGTCCACACCTGGAGCGGCAAGAAATGGGGCGACACCGACCCCCTGCCCAACCGGACCGACCCCGTCCCGGAAGGCCTCGACTGGGACCTCCGGCCCCGGGTCTGCCCACCCCGTCCCTTCACCGCCCAGGGCTACTCCCACCCCGCCAACTGGCGCAAGCGCATCGACTTCGGCACCGGCACCTTCGGCGATATGGGCTGTCACATCTACGATCCCGTCTTCAAGGCCCTCGCCCTCACCGCCCCCATCTCCGTCCGCTCCGAAGGCCCCGCCCCCAACAAACATAGCTGGGCCATCAACGCCAAAATCCACTACGTCTTCCCCAGCACCCCCTACACCGACGGCCCGACCGTCCGCGTCACCTGGTACGACGGCGACCAGCGCCCCCCAAAAGACGTCCTCGCCCTCCTCGGCGAAGTCGAATGCCCCGACCAGGGCTCCATTTTCATCGGCACCAAAGCCACCATGCTCCTCCCCCACATCGGCCGCCCCATCCTTCTCCCGGAAAAGGACTTCGACAACGACACCCTCCCCCGGGTCCCCGGCGACGACCACTGGCGCCAGTGGCTCGAAGCCTGCCTCGGCAACGGTCAGGCTGCCGCCAACTTCGATTACTCGGGCCCTCTCACCGAGGCCGTCCTCCTCGGATGTGTCGCCTCCCGTTTCCCCCAGGCCACCCTCAACTGGGACTCGGCCAAGATGACCTTCTCCAACACCCCGGAAGCCAACGCCTTCGTCCGTCGCACCTACCGCCAAGGCTGGAGCGTGAAGGGACTGTAATTGCTCTGGACAACCGCATGCCTGCGCGGCACCTTGCCAACGAGGGCGCTACGTGGGCGCGATCGGCGTCCATGCCGCCCCCGGAAACGTGAAACGAGTGAGCTCGAGGACCCGTCCAAGTATCCCCGCAGCTAAATCCTGAAGAACGCAACGCAAAGTTCCCATACCGCCATGCATCTTCCGTCGTCCCGTCCCTCTGAGGCTCTGCCTTGTCCGTCAGCGCACGACCGTGCTTTCACCCTGATCGAGCTCCTGGTGGTCATCGCCATCATCGCCATCCTCGCCGGCATGCTCCTGCCGGCTC
>CAYSPU010000204.1:0-10746 GCA_964432995.1 uncultured Verrucomicrobiota bacterium | reverse complement strand
GGTCGAACCGGCAGCCACGCCGCAGGTCGCAGGGGCGACGGCGAAGGCGCCGCGGTGGGCGATGGCGTTCAAGTATGCTCCGGAGCGGGCGGAGACGCGGCTGAAGGGGATCACGATACAGGTGGGGCGCACGGGGGCGCTGACCCCGGTGGCGGAGCTGGAGCCGGTGTTTCTGGCGGGCAGTACGATCAGCCGCGCCACGCTTCACAACGAGGAAGAGCTGCGGCGCAAAGACATCCGGGTGGGAGATGCCGTGTTGATCGAGAAAGCCGGGGAGGTGATTCCGGCGGTGGTGGGGGTGGTGCCGGGGCGCCGCACGGGGCGAGAAGAACCGTTCGCGTTTCCGCGCGTCTGTCCCGAGTGCGGCACGGCGGTGTCGCGGGAGTTGGGTGCGGGCGAGGCCGGGGTGGTGTGGCGTTGTGGGAATCCGGATTGTCCGGCGCAGGTTCGGGGGCGGATCGAGCATTGGTGTTCGCGGGGGGCGATGGACATCGAGGGTGGGGGCGAGGTGTTGGTGCGGCAGTTGGTCGATCGCGGCCTGGTTCTGGAGGTGGCGGATCTGTATCGGCTGAAACTGGCGGAGGTGGCGGCACTCGAGCGGATGGGGGAGAAGTCCGCGCGCAACTTCCTCGAGGGGGTGCAAGCGAGCAAGTCGCGCGACCTGTGGCGGCTCTTGTTCGGGCTGGGGATTCTGCACGTGGGCGCCGGCGTGGCGAAGGCCCTGGGACGGGCCTACGGGACGCTGGACGATCTCCTGGGGGCGGGGGTGGACCAACTGACGCAGACCGAGGACGTTGGGGAAGTGATCGCGCGGAGTGTGGTGGATTGGTTTGGCGATGCGCGGAACCGGCGGTTGGTGGAACGACTGCGGCAGGCGGGCCTCAACTTCGCGTCCGCGCTCCACCGGCCGGCGTCGGTTGGCGGCGTGTTTTCCGGGAAGACCTTCGTGTTGACCGGGACGCTGCCGACCCTCACGCGGGAGCAGGCGACGGCGAGGATCGAGGCGCTCGGGGGACGCGTGAGCGGCAGCGTCAGTCGCAAGACGGATTACGTGCTCGCTGGTGAGGAGGCGGGGTCGAAGCTGGAGAAAGCCCAACAGTTGGGGGTTCGAGTGATCGACGAGGCCGAGTTCCGTCGTCTAGGTGGTGGTTAGCTCAACCCCACCGGCGGTAATCCACGTCGGGGAACAGGTTGTCGATGGACTCGATCCGGCTCAGCCACGGCTCGTCGAGGCCGTCGGAGGTGAGCTGTTCATAGAGAGCGATGAAGCGGAGGAGGTGGCTTTTGACGCGGCGGGTGGCGTAGTCCGGGCTGGTGCCGGTGCGGAGGATGAAGGGCCAGTCGCTGGCCTGGGCGAGGAGCAGTTCCCGGGCGGCCTGCTGGAGCGCGCGGAGGCGGAGGCCTTCGGCGGCGGGGAAGCGGGTGGCGAGTTCGGCCATGCGTTCCTGGGCTACTTGGAGGTGGGGGAAGATCCACTCGTTGGTTTCGTTGAGCCAAGCGCGCCAGTAGCCTTCCTCGCCCCAACTGGATTCGCTGGGGTTGCAGACCTGCAGCGTGGGGTGGGAGTGCAGGTACTCTTCGGGCGTGACGAGGGTGAAGCTGTGCTGGTCGAAGTAGGTTTTGCGGACGAAGTAATCGAGGAACTCCGGTCCCTCGTACCACCAGTGGCCGAACAATTCGGCGTCGTAGGGGGAGACCAGGAGCGGGGGGCGGTCCATGGCTTTGGCGAGGTGCTCGATCTGCTCGACGCGGGCATGGAGGAAATGCTGGGCGTGATCCGCCGCCGCTTCGAGGGCGACGCGGCGGTCGTAGACCTCCTTGGCCCCCTCGCGTCCGGTGATGCGATGGTATTTGATGCCGGTGAACCCGCGGTGGACCGGCGACGGCAGGTAGGGCCGGACGTAGTCGAAGTCGAGGTCGAAGCCGACGTCGCGGTAGAAGTCGCGGTAGCGGGGATCGCCGGGGTATCCTTCGTGACGGCTCCAGACCTGCTTGGCGGACTCGAGGTCGCGTCCGAAGGCGGCGAGGCCGTTGGGCGTGAAGACGGGGGCAAAGACGCCGTAGCGGGGTCGCGGGCTGGCGTGGAGGAGTCCGTGGGTGTCGAGGAGGAACCAGCGGAGGTTGGCTTCCTGAAGGGTCTGCTCGATGCCGCTGGCGTAAGCACATTCGGGGAGCCAGATGCCGCGGGGGCTGCGTCCGAAGCAGGAGCGGTAGTGGTCGCACGCGGTGAGGATCTGCCCGCGGAGGGAGGGCGGGTGGCTGGCCATCAGGGGCAGGAGCGCGTGGGTGGCGGCGGTGGTGATGATCTCCAGCAGGCCGAGTTCCTGGAAGCGGCGGAAGGCGGCCACTAGGTTGCGGTGGCAGGCGAAGTAGGTTTCCCGGGTGCTGAGGAATCGCCGGTAGTACATCTCGGCCAGGGGCCGGTAGGCGGCCTCCCACTGGGTGCGCAGGGTCTCCTTCTCGGCGAGTTCGATCAGACCGTCCAGGTGGCGTTGGTAGCGATCCTTGAGCAGGGGATCCAGGAGCATGCTGCAGAGGGTCGGGGAGAGAGTGAGCGTGAGTCGGACGCGCATCTCGTCGCGCTGCCAGCCTTCCAGGAGTTGAAGGAGCGGGATGTAGGTCTCGGTGATGGCTTCGAACAGCCAGCTTTCCTCCAAGAACCGTTCGTGCTCCGGGTGGCGCACGAACGGCAGGTGGGCATGCAGGATGAGGGCAAGATGACCAGGCATGAGTCGATGAGAGAAAAGGCCCGCAGCTCAGCCGGCCAGCAGGAGCCGGCACGGGTGCGGCGTGTTCCTCGGCCGTCGCGCACGGCGGCCGGGGGGGCGCGGCTTCGTCGCGCCGTTGAATCGCGAAAGGCGGCTCATTCGAGATGTGCGGCGTCGGGCGCACGCAGCTTCGGATCCTGCGGATGCGCGCCCACCTCGCCCGCGTAGATGGTCGACCGGTCAAAGGTTAGGCCTGCGCTGCGCACATCGACTTCGTCGGCCGACTGCGCGACAGCCGGCAGTTCGTAGTGGCCGTCCGGAAGCGCGAACCGATAGCTGAATGTGCCGTCGGGTCGCAAGCGGATCCGGCGTCCGCCCAGGGTGACGGTGGCGTCCGGTTCCGTGGCGCCGTAGACGATGAGTTCGGCGTTGACGTTGAACCAGAATTGGCGCTGGCGTGGCGGTTGGCCGAAGGGGCTGGAGATGCTGCCCACCGCGCCGGAGGGCAGGCCGGCCTGCTCGGCCAGGGCCGCCGAGCCCCGTTGCTCCGCCAGTTTGCGACGCAACAGCTCGGTAATCTCCAACGATCCAATCCATACCCGGCGCACGTGGTCCATGGACACCATCTGCGCGATGATTTCGGCGATCGCCTGTTCCTGTTCCGGAGTCCAGTGGGTTGCGGGCCAGTCCTTTGGATCGGGGAGGCCCTGGAATCCGGAGGCGCGCAACTGGAGAATCGCTTCCGCCAGCGGAACGTTCTCCTTGGCCGCCGTGCGCACCAGCGCCACCAGCGTCTCGAAGGGAAGCTCGATCGGAATGGTCGCGAATTCCGCTGTCGCGTCCGGGGAGACCCTATCCGGCGGCGTGAGCGTCGCCCCCGACCGGGTGATGCTCACCCAAGCCCGGTCCGGGCGGGCGTAGTAGCCGAGTTCGGCGAGGTATTTGGTGCCGCCGCGCCCAACGTGCACGAACCAGTTCCGGGATTCCGGGTGCACGTGCACTTCGGTGCAAGGGGGACTGGAGAAGTCGCCGACGAAGACGCGCACGACGAGATGGCGATCAGCGGAGAGTCCGTTGTACTGGCGCAGTTGCCGGGTCGTCAGGTCCCAATGCGCGTACAACCAATGGGGGTCTCTGGCCGTGACGAAGAGACGCTTGGTCCCGTATGCCTCCGGCAGTTCCCCGGGTTCCTCCTCCAGACCGGGGTGGGTTGTGGGCGCCATCGGCCCCAAGGCATAACGACGTCCGGGCCCGCTGACGGCGGGCAACGCCGGGACATCGCCTTCGAACAACACCGACGGCAGCTTTGGTTCCACCAGTGCCGCGGCCGGTTTGGGAGGGGCCGGTGACTTGCCCCGTCTGCGCCGGGGGGTGGTCGACGTCCCGGGCCGGCGAACCGTTGGCGTGGTCGGGCGAGCGGCGGGCTTCGTAGCTGCCGGTGTCGGTTTGGCAGCGGCTGGTTTCGCCGGGGCTCGGGTTGGCCTGCGCTTCTTGGCGACCGGCTCCGCCGCGCTTGGGAGCACTCGCTGGCGGGTTCTGCCTGAGGGAGGCCCCTGCGGAGGGGCCTGCTTCCGGACAGATTTCCGTATCCCTTTGGACGGAAGGCTCGGTTTGCTGCGCTTCATAGGGCGTTCGCGTCGTCAGAACTCGGGGCGAAACAACGAGACTCGGGCAGATGTAGTGCAAGCCAGTCTTCGGTGCAACGGAATTCCTGGTGAATTCGGAGTGAAAAGCCGCTCCCGTCGAAAATTCTTCTTGTATGCGGACGCCAGTCGGTATCGCATGGATTCATGGATTCCGGCTCGGGACGCCCATCGAATGCAGCGCCATCAGCCAAGCCACCCATCGTGCTGGTCGTGGAAGACGAGCCGATGGTGGGCGAGGTGGTTCAGGCGATGCTCAAGATGGGCGGCATCGATTCGGTCCACGCCAAGGGGCCGTTCGAAGCCCTGGCGATACTGGAAGATCCACAGCGGCCGTTTGACTTGCTGCTGACCGACTTCCGAATGCCGCAGATGAGCGGGATCGAGCTCATCCAACGCTGCAAGGCGCTGCGGCCGGGAATGAAGACCATCCTCTACAGCGGCAACGCCGATGAACGGGTCACGGCGAGCTTCCCCGTCAAGCCCGACCGGTTCCTCCCCAAGCCGTTTTCACCCAAGGTGTTAAACGAATTGGTCCGGGCCGTCCTCGCCTTCTAGTCGATACCTCGCGCCGGCAGCGACTGCAGGATGGCCTCGGCGGCGGCTCGCGGATCCGGGGCAGCAACAATCGGACGGCCGATAACAAGCCAGTTCGCTCCGGCTTGGACGGCTTCAGCAGCCGAGAGCGTGCGCTTCTGGTCGTCTGCCCCGGCGCTGGCAGCCCGGATGCCGGGTGTGACCAACTGGACGGAAGCTGGAAGGAGTTGGCGCAGACCGGCGATCTCGAGGGGGGAACAGACCAAGCCGCGGAGCCCCGAGCGGATGGCCAGGGTGGCGAGACGTTCCACCTGCCGTGCGACGTTGGCTTCCATGCCGACTTCGGCGAGGTCGCGTCCCTCGAGGCTGGTGAGCACGGTGACGCCGAGGACGAGCGGGGCGGGGCGACCGGTCCGGGTGGCTGTCTCCTGAGCGGATCGTTCGGCGGATTCCATCATCGCCCGTCCCCCGCTCGTGTGCACCGTCAGCATGTGCACGTCGAGGCGCACGGCCGCCGCCACCGCCCGCGCCACCGTGTGGGGAATGTCGTGAAACTTGAGGTCGAGAAACACCCGCGCCCCGGCGGCCCGGGCGCGACGCACCACGTCGGGGCCGCCGCTGACGAACAACTCCTTGCCGATCTTGAAGCCGCCCACCACCGGGGCCAGCATCTCCACAAGGCTCAGGGCTTTGGCAACGTCGTCTACGTCAAGGGCGACCAGGATCGGATTCTGCATGGCGGGGGGATTTAGCCAGCAAAACCGCGTCACCGCAAGGAACAGAGACGCCCCCGGATCCTCGTGCCAGTGGCGCCGGGGGTCTGGTCGTCCCCGGCCACGCCACCTTTTTTTTGCACCGGGAGTTGACGCTTCCGGGCGGCCCCGTAAGATGCGCGGCGAACCCGCAAAGCAATGCAGCGCCTATGAAGCAAGAAAAACCTCACACCCACCACATCACATCGTTCTCTCAGGAAGCCCGTGTTTTCCCGCCGCCGAAGGCGTTTGCCCAGAAAGCCCACGTCAAATCGATGGCGGAGTATCGAAAACTCTGGACGCAGTCGATCAAGTCGCCGGAAAAGTTCTGGGGCAAACTCGCAAAGGAGGAGCTGGTATGGTTTCGGCCGTTCAAGAAGGTTCTGCAGTGGAAGGAGCCCTTTGCGAAGTGGTTCCTGGGCGGGCAGGTGAATGTGGCCTACAATTGCCTGGATCGGTGGTTGGACACGCCGACGGCGAACAAGGCGGCTTTGATCTGGGAAGGGGAGTTGGCCGAGGACGGCAAGCCGGGTGAGGAGCGCGTTTTCACCTACAAGCAACTGCACCGCGAGGTCTGTCGTTTTGCCAACGTGTTGAAGCGGCTGGGGATCAAGAAGGGCGATCGGGTTCTGATCTATCTGCCGATGATCCCCGAGGCGGCCATCGCCATGCTGAGCTGCGCCCGGATCGGGGCCATTCACAGCGTGGTGTTTGGCGGCTTCAGCGCGCAATCCGTGGCCGACCGCGCCAAGGACTCGCAGGCGCGGGTGATCATCACCTCCGACGGCGGCTACCGTCGCGGGGGAGTGGTTCCCCTCAAGAAGAACGTCGATGACGCTTTGAACATCAAGGAGGCCGACGGCACGATCCTGGCCAAGTCCATCGAGAAGGTGGTCGTCGTGCGGCGCACCGGGGTTGAGGTTCCGATGCTCGCGGGACGGGACACCTGGTGGCACGAGGAGATGAAGACCGCCGCGCTGGATTGTCCGGCGGAGAAGATGGATTCGGAAGACATCCTCTTCATTCTCTACACGAGCGGTTCAACCGGGAAACCGAAAGGCATCCAGCACTCGACCGGCGGTTACCTGCTCGGGGCGAAGACCACGGCGCATTACATCTTCGACTTGAAGGAGGCGGACATCTTCTGGTGCACGGCGGACATCGGCTGGGTGACCGGGCACACGTATGTGGTTTACGGCCCGATGGCGAACGGGGCGACCAGCCTGATGTTCGAAGGGGCGCCCAACTACCCGGCCCAGGACCGGTTCTGGCGGATCATCGAGAAATACGGAGTGACCGTCCTGTATACGGCGCCGACGGCGATTCGCACGTTTATGAAATGGGGCGAGCAATGGGTGAGCAAGCACGACCTGAGTTCGCTGCGCCTGTTGGGCACCGTGGGGGAACCGATCAACCCCGAGGCCTGGATCTGGTACCACCAGCACATCGGCGCCAAGCGGTGTCCGATCGTCGACACCTGGTGGCAGACGGAGACCGGGGTCATCATGATCACGCCGCTGCCCGGGGCGGTTCCCACCAAGCCCGGCTCGGCCACGTTGCCCTTCTTCGGGATCCTGCCGGAGGTGGTGGATGAGAATGGCAAAGTGGTTCCGCGCAACTCGGGGGGCAAGCTCGTCGTCCGCAAGCCCTGGCCGAGCATGCTCCGCAGCATCTGGGGCGACCCCGAGCGCTACAAGCAGACTTACTGGAGCGAGGTCAAGGGATCGTACTTCACCGGCGACGGCTGCCGCCAGGACAAGGACGGCTATTTCTGGATCGTGGGGCGCATCGATGACGTCCTCAACGTGGCGGGTCACCGGATCGGCACCGCCGAAGTGGAAAGCGCCCTCGTCAGCAACCCGAACGTGGCCGAGGCCGCGGTGGTGGGCCGCAACGACGAAGTCAAGGGCCAGGCGCTGGTCGCCTTCGTCACCCTGAAGTCCCACATCAAACCGTCACCCGAACTCCGCGAGCTGCTGCGGAACCATGTCGGCAAGGAAATCGGCCCCGTGGCCAAGCCCGACGACATCCGGTTCACCGAAGCCCTCCCCAAGACCCGCTCCGGCAAGATCATGCGCCGCCTGCTCAAACAGGTGGCCTCCGGCAGCTCCGAAATCAAGGGCGACGTGACCACCCTCGAGGATTTCAACGTCCTCGCCAAGCTCACGCACACGGAGGACTGACCGGCGCCCGGCGGCGTCGCTCGGGTCGCGCACACCGGACCGGCACCCTCCCCTGGGTGCCGGTTCTTCTTTGGGCGCATCGCGACACGGCCTGCCAAGCCGCAGCCTTGTCGGAGGCTGGTCCCGGGTCGCGGCAGAGGCGATCGGCCGGGAGGAGGTTGGGGGTTCGGAGGCGCGTCCGGCCGGTGGCCCCGCTGCCCGCCGGGACGTCGGGCAGAACGCGCTGGTCCGGGGGCGGTGTCGAGATGCCCCCGCGGGGATCCGGGACGGTTTTCCGGACTTGAAAAGCCTTTCCCCGGAGGACAGAGTTCATGGCGGTTCGGGATTGGACGACGGATCTTTCTGGAGGCTGTGGCATGAAGCGACAGATGGCGATGCTGGGATTGCTCTGCGGGTTGGCGACACCGCTCTTCGGCCAGGGGTACACCATCGATTGGTATACCGTGGACGGCGGAGGTGGCGTCAGCAGCGGAGGAACGTACGAGTTGCGGTCCACGATCGGGCAGCCGGAGGCGGGCTCGTCGGCCCTCGTGGGGGGCGCGTACACGTTGTGGGGCGGTTTCTGGCCGGGACTGACCGCGGGATCAACGAGTGGCGAGGCCCCGGTGCTGGTCGTGCGACTGGAAGGCGACCGCGCGATTCTCTCCTGGTCGCCGCAGACACCCGGGTTCGTGCTGCAACAGACCGATGACCTGGCGGAGCCGGAATGGGAATCGGTCCCGGTGGGGAATCCGCTGGAGTTGCCGTTGCCTCTCGAAGGAGTGACCCGTTTCTATCGCCTGGCGGCGCCGTGAGCCTCAGGCTTTGGGCGGGACGATGGGCCGGTGCACGGTGGCCAACCGGTCCCGCAGCATGTCCGCGCGAAGGAGGTCGCGTTCGTCAAAGGAGAGCTTCTCCGAATACTGCTTCTGGAGATGCGCGGGCTGCGTGCTCATGAAGAGTTCGTCCACGAGCGAGCGGGACACGCCGGGGAAGCAGTTGATGTCGATCCCCAGCCGGACCAGGGAGAGGAGGTTCATGGTTTCCTTGGAGGAGATGCTGTGGGCGTTGGCCAGGATGCCGTAGGCGCGGCCGATGTGGTTGAACAAGACCTTCGGCTTCTTCTCCAGGAGGGAACCGCGCGCGTTCTCCTCGTGCTCGCTCAGTTGGGCGACGACCTTGCCGAGGCGGTCGACGATGTCGACTTCGGCTTCGCCCAGGGTCATCTGGTTCGAGACTTGGAAGATATTCCCGAGGGCTTCGGTTCCCTCGCCGTAGAAGCCGCGGACGGCGAGGCCGAGCTTGTTGACGGCGGTGATGACCTGGTTGATCTGCTCGGCGAGGACGAGGGCGGGCAGGTGGAGCATGGCGCTGGCGCGGATGCCGGTGCCGACGTTGGTGGGACAGGCCGTGAGATAGCCGAGTTCCCGGTTGAAGGCATACTCGAGGCGGCTCTCCAGGGCGCTGTCGAGAGCGTCGATTGCCTGCCAGACCGCGCGCAACTGAAGTCCAGGGAGGAGCGCTTGCATCCGAAGATGGTCCTCCTCGTTGATCATGACGCCGAGCGTGAGCCCGCGGTTCAGCACCAGGCCGCTGCCCGCGCTGCGGGCGGCATGCTCGCGGCTGATCAGATGACGTTCCACCAGGATCTGCTTGTCGAGGGAGCTCAGCTTGTCCATCGATTCGGAAAACGCCCCCTGCATTTCCGGGAGGGACTCCACCGCCGGCCGAATGGCCTCGAGCGCCCGGATCCGCTCCGGTTTCTTGGCCCAGCCGGGGAAGGGGAAGCCCTTGAGGTTCCGGGCCAGCCGGACGCGGCTCGAAAGGACGATCCAATCCTGCGGGCCTTCCCGGCGACAGGCCTCGGCGATGGACGGCAGAAACTCGTCGATGTTCATGTCACGGGTTGGGATCGCCGGCGCTCGGCTGTTCGCGCAAATGCTTGATCTCGTCCCGCAGCACGGCCGCCTGCTCGTAGTCTTCCTCGTTGACGGCCTTTTCGAGCCGTTTCTGGAGGCTGCGGACGCGTTCCTCGACGTCGCTGCCCCAGCGGAAGGTGTGCGGGGTCTTGCCGACGTGGCGGGTCCCCTTGTGCATGGTCTTCAGCAGAGTGTCGAGTCCCTCCGCGAAGGCCTGGTAGCAGGCGGCGCAGCCTAGGCGACCGGTCTTCTTGAAGTCGGCCTGGGTGAAACCGCAGGTCGGACAAGAGGCGCCTCCGCCGCCGGAACTCGTCCCCTCCAGTTCCTGGTCCGCCCCCAGCCCCATCAGCAGGTCCGCCAGCGAGAACCCGGTCGGATCATCCACTCCTTTGGCCTTCGAGCAGTCCTCGCACAGATCGATCTTCTTGGTCTTACCCTCGATGATCTGGGTCAGATGCACCGTGGCGACCTTTTGCTTGCACAGATCACACAGCATAATCGCAACATTCAGGTCCGCGCCCCGGCCGGTTGCCAGGTGAAGATCCACCGCACCTTCCCATCGGGGCAGCGTTCGGTCAACTCCCGCGGGGTCAGCGATCGATGGGCGTTCCGGTCGTCCGGGCGAGTTGGCGGTAGCGGCGCTCGAGTTCCTGGGTCACCGGACCGGGACGCCCGGTTCCAATCTCCCGTCCGTCGATCTTCACCACGGGGATCAACTCGGCGCCGGTGCCGGTCAGGAAACACTCGTCGGCGGTGAAAAGGTCGTAGCGGGTGAGACTCGGCTCCGCGACCGGCCAGCCCTGGGCCCGGGCCAACTCGATCACCACCGACCGGGTGATGCCCCGGAGCGCCCCGGCCGAAAGCGGCGGCGTGTAGAGCTGGCCATTCCGCACGATGAACAGATTGTCCCCCGTGCACTCGGCGACGAAGCCCTCGGCATTGAGCATGATCGCCTCCTCGCACCCGGCATTGTTCGCCTCGATCTTCGCCAGGATGTTGTTCAGGTAGTTCAGCGATTTGATGGC
>CAYSPU010000203.1:0-10793 GCA_964432995.1 uncultured Verrucomicrobiota bacterium | reverse complement strand
CACTTGTTTTCGGCGCGCTGCGGAGAGCGCGCCCTACCTTCCACGGGTTCATGGCTTCAACGCGCGTCCGAACTCTGGAGGTCCGGCTTTTCCATGAACCTCGCAGCCGCCGACCTCGCTGGGCGCGCTTCTCCGTCCTCGCGGCGGCGGCGCTACTTCTCGCTGGCACCTGCGGTTGCCTGAACCTCAAACCCAAGGCGGACCCGACGCGTTTCTACGTCTTGTCGGCCACCGTCGAAGTGCCGCTAGCGCCGAACCAGGCATCGGCGGCGGCGGGAAGCGTGGGCGTCCGCGTGGACTTGCCGGCCTGGCTCGATCGTCCCGGCATCGCCCGGCGCCAGAGCGCGAACCGTGTCGAGTTCTCCACGCTCCACAACTGGGCGGAACCGCTGCGGGAAGGTGTGGCCCGCGTGCTCCGGCACGATCTGTCGGCGCTGCTCGGGCCCTCTCGAGTGGCGACCCGTTCCGCAAGTGCCGGGGTCGAAGGACGCGAAGTCCAGGTGCTGATCGACCGCTTCGAGTTGACGGCAACCGGGCGAGTGGTGTTCTCGGCTCGCTGGCGCGTGGTGCGCTCTCGAACCGGTGAAGTGCTGCAGACCGGCCGGTGCGACCAGGTCCGCGAGTGCCCGACGGCCGATGCCGACTGGTCCGGCGCCGTCCTCGCCCTGAGCCAGGCCCTGGGCGATCTCAGTCGGGACGTCATGGCCGCAGCGAGTGCCGACTGACGTCGTCGGCTGAGGCGGGCAGGGCGCGTTTCCGGGTGCGGCGGAAGAACGTGCCAGCTTGGATGCTCGTCCGGCGCCCGCGGAGCGGGCGTCCCACCTTTCATGCGAAGCGGTATCCCAGGATGGGTAGGGGGATTCGCGGAAAGCCGCCACATCCAACCGTCCGATGCGCCTGCGCCCGAGCGGCCGAATCCGCGTTCATCCGTAGCAAGAGCCCGAACGTGGGACCACGATCCACGGGATTGGGAATTGAGGTTTTCCGGTTCCCCCCCTTTTCCGATTGACACCGCCGGGGGGCCTCACAAATGTCGCGCATCAACCAGATCCTCCACTTCCGAGTCGAGGTTGGCCGTGGGGACGTGGCGGCGTCCGGCCAATTCGGGAGTTGGTCGACGCCGGGCCGGACTTTTCCCGGGCCCGCGCCGAGGTGCTGCGGCCGGGAATCCAACCTATGACACACAACAAGAGCTTCATGATCCGGGTGGCGCTCACTGTGGCGCTCGGCGGTTTTGTCTGGGGTTTCGACGCCACGGTCATCTCGGGTGCCGTTCCGTTCATCCAGAAGTATTTCGAGTTAACGGGCGACCGGGGCGACTGGCTGCTTGGTTTGGCGGTGAGCTGCCTTGGCTGGGGCGTCCTCGGAGGCACCGCCATGGCCGGCTACTTCAGCGATCGTTTCGGCCGCAAGAGGGTGCTCATGACCACCGCCGTCTTCTTCACCGTCTCCTCGCTGGCGTCGGCCCTGACGACGAGCTTCTGGGTGTTCGTGGCGGCGCGGGTCCTGGGTGGCATTGCCGTTGGCGGCGCCATCCTGATTGCGCCCGTTTACATCGCCGAGATCTCGCCCCCGAAGCACCGGGGGAGCCTCGTATCCCTGAACCAACTCATGATCGTCTCGGGTATCTCCGCCTCGTTCTTCTCGAACTACTACCTCGTCGGTGTGGGGGAGAACAACTGGCGCTGGATGCTGGGCATGGACGCGGTGCCGGCGACTCTCTATTTCTTCCTGCTGTTCGCGGTGCCGGAGAGTCCCCGGTGGTTGTTCGGTCGGGGGCAGGAGGAGTTGGCGCGGGGCATCCTGGTGCGGGCCGGTGGAGCCGAGCAGGCGGAGGCGGAGATCCTGAGGATCCAGCGGAGTTTCGCGGAGAAAGCGCCGCGGGTGCGCCTGGCCGGGCTGTTCGGCCCCCAGATGCGGTTCATCATGTGCATCGCGCTGGCGATCGCCTTCTTCCAACAGATCACCGGCATCAACGCGGTCTTCTACTACTTGCCCACGATCTTCGCGCAGACCGGCGGGGGCATCAACGCGGCCTTCCGCCAGGCTGTTCTGGTCGGATTGGTCAACCTGGGGATGACCTTTGTGGCCATCCGGTTTGTGGATCGTCTGGGACGCAAGCCGCTCCTGCTGATCGGCGCGACCGGCATGACCATCTCCCTCCTCACCTGCAGTTGGGCTTTCCATGACTCGAGCTACGGACTGACCGACAAGTCGATGGTGGTGCTGCAGGATGCCAAAGCCCCGACCGAGCTCATCGACAGCCTCCGCACTGCGGAGAGGACAACCTTCCCGAGCGAGTCCGAATACCTCGGCTACCTCGAGCGGACGCTGGGCGCCGAGCAGGTGAAGGCCCACAAGGAGGTGTTGATCACGGCGGGGCTGAGCATCCGGTCGTGGCTGGTGCTCGGGGCGATCATCGGGTTCGTGGCCTCTTTCGCGATCTCGTTGGGGCCGGTCATGTGGGTGTTGCTCTCCGAGATCTTCCCCAACCAATACCGCGGCGTCGCCATGTCTGTCGTGGGCTTCCTGAACTCCGCCACCAGTGCCAGCGTCACGTTCATATTCCCGTGGGAGCTCTCCCATTTCGGCACCGCCGGCACCTTCCTCGGCTACGGCCTGATGGCCGCCGTCACCGTGGCGTTTGTGTTCTTCTTCATTCCCGAGACGAAGGGCAAATCGCTCGAAGAACTCGAGGGCATTCTGATGAGGCACTGACTTATGAAGCAAACTCTCAGGATTGACCATGGCTGGGTCGGCATGCGCCTGGCCCGGGAATCTCGCGCTGCGAACGGTGGCGGGATCCCCAGGCTTGTTTCACTGCTCGTTCTCCTCGCCTTCGGACTCAACTCCGGCGGTTGCTGCCATGCGGCTCCCAAGCCCCGCCCCGGCAGCCCCGCCAAGGTCGAGATCCGCCAGACCGATGGCCGCTACCAACTCGTCGTGGACGGCCAACCATTCTACATCCGCGGCGCCGGACTTGAGTTCGGCAACCAGGAGAAGCTGGCCGAACACGGCGGCAATTCGTTCCGCACCTGGCGGACGGAGAACGGCCGGGAGAGCGGCCAGGCGGTTCTGGACCGCGCCTTGAAGAACGGGCTCTACGTCACCATGGGGCTGGACGTCGCGCGCGAACGCCACGGCTTCGACTACAACGATCCCGAGACCGTCGCCCGCCAGTTGGCGCGGATCAAAACCGAGATCCTGAAATACCGGAATCACCCCGCGCTCCTCATCTGGGGTATTGGCAACGAACTCAACCTGGACGCGACCAATCCCAAGGTCTGGAACGCCGTCAACGAGATTTCCAAGATGATCCACCAGGTCGATCCCAACCACCTAACGATGACCATGCTGGCCGGGATCAACCCTGAGCTGGTTCGGGAGATCAAGAACCGCGCGCCGGACCTCGACCTCCTCGGTATCCAGATGTACGCGGACATCGTCAACCTGCCGAAGTATCTGAAAGAGACCGGCTGGACCGGCCCGTACGTCGTCACCGAGTGGGGCGCCACCGGGCACTGGGAGGTGGGCAAGACCGAATGGGGCGCCCCGCTGGAGAACGACAGCACCACCAAGGCCGACTGGTACCTCAAACGCTTCCAGACCGCCATTGAGCCCGACCAGCGGCAGTGCCTCGGCTCCTACGTCTTCCTCTGGGGCCAAAAACAGGAACGCACCCCCACCTGGTACGGCATGTTCCTCGAATCCGGCGAGGAAACCGCAACGGTCGACACCATGCACTCCATCTGGAACGGCGCCTGGCCGGCCAATCGCAGCCCCCGCCTGGAAGGCGCTTGGCTCGACGGCAAAACCGCCCAGCAGAATGTCCGCCTGAAGCCGGGCCAAAGCTGCCCGGTCAAGGTCGAGGTCCGCGATCCCGACAACGATCCCGTCACCTACGCCTGGGAAGTCATGGAGGAAAGCACCGCCACCTCGACCGGCGGCGACTTCGAGCACAGACCAAAGACCCTGACGGGGCTCTTCGCGGATCCGAAGAAAGACCAGACCACGCTCCAAGCCCCGGCGACACCCGGGCCCTATCGCCTGTTCGTTTATGCCTTCGACGGCAAGGGCCACGCCGCCCACGCGAACATTCCGTTCCTGGTGGACGGAGAGTCACCCCAGTGACAGTTATCTCCCTCCCCAAGAACCGGCGCGTCGGACGTCGGCAAGCGGGCGAGTCGGCGTCGCTCCTCTTCTTCGCGTCTCGATGGCTGGGACGCGCGGCCTCGCTGGTCCGCCAGAGCCGGCTTGCCGAACCGCATCGTTCGGGCGCCCGAGCCGGGCGTCCCTACCATTTACGTTGCCTCCACGTGAACAAAGCAGCAGCAGGTAGGGCGACCTCTCCGGGGGCGCCGGAGGAGCAGTTGGCGAAGCACATGTTCTCGGCGTGCCCAGAGGCCTGCTCGCGAATCCTATTCGGAGTCGCACCCTGCCTTCGACCCGTCCCTCCGTGTTCCTCCGTGGTTAACCCGCCGTTCCTCCTATGAACCCCTCGCTGCACATCGGCACCAACCCGTTGCGTCTCTCGCCCGGCGCTGTTGCGGGTCAGCCGGTCATTCTGGACGGCCAGCCCTTCTACCAGATCGCCAACTACGACCGGATGCGACCCTTCTTCCTCAGCGTGGTCAGCAGCACCGACCTCTGGATGTTCATCTCCAGCACCGGCGCCCTCACTGCCGGACGCCGCAACCCCGATCTCGCCCTCTTCCCCTACGCTACCGAGGACAAGATCCACGACTCCGCCGAAATCACCGGCAGCAAGACGGTGATTCTCGCCGGGCACCGTGGTCGATGCCGCCTCTGGGAGCCGTTCTCCGACCGCTGCCGGGGCGTCTACCGGATCCGCCGCAACCTCCGCAAGAACACCTGGGGGAACCAGCTCGTCTTCGAGGAAGCCAACGAGGATCTTGCCTTGACCTTCCGCTATGGCTGGTGCAACAGCGACCGGTTCGGATTCGTCCGCCGCGCCTGGCTCGCCAACGCCGGCCCCGCTTCCGTGAAGATCCGCTTGCTGGACGGCATCCAGAACCTCATGCCGTGCGGCGTCGGCAGCCAGTTCCAGATCGAGAAGAGCGTCTTGCTGGACGCCTACAAGCGGAACGAACTGCTGCCGCAATCCGGCCTCGCCTTATTTCGGCTCAGCTCGATCCCCATCGACCGTCCCGAGCCGGCCGAAGCCCTCCAGACCACCGTGGCTTGGGCGGTCGGCCTCGACCGGTGTCGCCGATTGCTCTCCGGCACGCAACTCGACCGTTTCCGCCAGGGATTGCCCGTCCGCCAGGAGACCGATGTGCGCGCCGAACGCGGCGCCTACTTCCTCCAATCGGAGTTCACTCTCCGGCCAGGAAAGACCGCCGAGTGGCTCATCGTGGCCGATGTCGGCCGCGGACCGTCCGGCGTTGTCGAACTCGATCAGTTGCTGCGCCGGCCCGCCCGTCTGCGCGCACTGGTCCTGGCGGACGTCCAACGCGGCACGGAGGAGTTGCGGCAGATCGTGGCGCGCGCCGACGGCCTCCAGAAGAGTGCCCGGCCGCTCGGAGACGCCCGCCACGCCAACAACGTTCTGTCCAATGTCATGCGCGGCGGCATCTTCGACCGGGGCTATCGCGTGGATCCGGCCGACGTGCGGGCATTTGTCCGCCACGCCAACCGCGACGTCGCCGCGCGGCACCCGGCGTTCTTCCGGCGACTTCCTGCGGAGGCGAACTACGCGGAGCTGGTGGACCGGGCCGCGGCCAGCGGCGACGCCCAACTCGAACGCCTCTGCCGCGAGTACCTTCCCCTGACGTTCAGCCGGCGTCACGGCGACCCCAGCCGACCCTGGAACCGGTTCTCGATTGCCAGTCGCACCCCCGACGGCCGCCGGGTCCTCAGCTACGAAGGTAACTGGCGCGACATCTTCCAGAACTGGGAAGCCCTGGCCCTTTCGTTCCCTGGCTATCTGCCGGGCATGATCTGCCGCTTCGTCAGCGCCTCCACTGCCGATGGCTACAACCCCTACCGCATCACCCGCGACGGCATCGATTGGGAAACCGTCAACCCGGCTGATCCCTGGGCGCACATCGGTTATTGGGGCGACCACCAGCTCATCTACCTGCTCCGACTCCTCGAGCTTCTGCATCGACACGATCCCTCGGCGGTGCAGGCCCTGCTTACCCGGGACCTGTTCGCCTACGCCAACGTCCCCTACCGCATCCTACCCTACGATCGCCTCCTCGCAGACCCCAAGAACACGGTCGAATTCGACACCTCCATCGAGGCACTCGTCCGGCGTCGCGTCGAAGCCGTCGGCACGGACGGCAAGCTCCTGTGGGATGCGCGCGACCAGGTGCGTCTGGCGAACCTGACGGAGAAGCTGCTGGTCTCGGTCCTGGCCAAGCTCGCGAACTTCATCCCGGACGCCGGCATCTGGCTCAACACGCAGCGCCCCGAGTGGAACGACGCGAACAATGCCCTCGTCGGCCAGGGCGTCTCGATGGTCACCCTCTTTCACCTGCGCCGGTATCTCGCCTTCTGCCTCGAGATCATCGCCCCGCTGGCCAAACGGTCCATCCCCATCTCCGCTGAGGTCCGTCAATCCCTGGCCCGCCTCGATCGGGTCCTGGAATGTCATCGCCCGCTCCTGGCTCGGCGCATCACCGACCGCGACCGCAAACGCGTTCTTGACGATCTCGGCCGCGCCGGGAGCCGCTACCGCCAGCAGATCTACGCCCGGGGCTTCTCGGGACGCCGACAGCCGCTTCGCGGGGCGCAACTGCTCCGCTTCTTCCGGACGGCGCTCGCGTGGGTCGATCACGCCATTGCCGCCAACCGGCGTCCGGACCGGCTCTATCACGCCTACAACCTCGTGCGGCTGGACCAACCCTCGGAAGTCTCCGTCCGCCGCCTCTACGAAATGCTCGAAGGCCAGGTCGCCGCCCTCAGCTCCGGGCGCCTCACCGCTGCCGAATCCGCGGGTTTGCTGCAGGCCCTGAGGCGCAGTGCCATGTACCGGCCCGACCAACACAGCTACATCCTCTACCCGAACCGCGACCTCCCCCGCTTCACCGAACGCAACAACATCCCCGCCCGCGACCTCGCCCGCTCCCGACTCCTAAAGACACTGCTCGCCCAAGGAGACCATTCGCTGGTCGAGCGGGACGTCCGGGGGCGCTGCCACTTCAGCGGTTCCCTGACCAACGCCCAGGATGTGAGACAAGCCCTCGAACGCCTTGCCGCCGCCGGCTACCGCGGGCTGGTGCGGCAGGAATCCGCATTCGTCCTGGCCCTCTTCGAGCGGCTCTTCGACCACGAGTCGTTCACCGGGCGATCCGGGACGTTCTTCGCTTATGAGGGCTTGGGTTCCATTTATTGGCACATGGTTTCGAAGCTCCTGCTTGCCGCCCAGGAGACCTACTTGGCCGCGGTGCACGCCGGCGCGCCCCCGGCCGTGCGGCGCCGACTGAAGCGGGCCTATCAGGACATCCGGGTCGGCATTGGGGACCGGAAGACTCCGGCTGCCTATGGTGGGTTCCCCATGGACCCGTATTCGCACACGCCCGCCCACGCCGGCGCCCGGCAACCCGGCCTGACCGGTCAAGTCAAGGAAGACATCCTCTGCCGCTTCGGCGAACTCGGCGTGGTCGTCAACCAGGGGCGCATCGCCTTCGAACCGCGCCTCCTGCAACCCGAGGAGTTCCTTACTGAGGCCGCCACCTTCTCCTACTTCGATGTGGCGGGTCGGCCACGCCGCTTGCGCCTCCCGCGGCATTCGCTCGCCTTCACCTACTGCCAGGTGCCCATCGTCTATCGGCAGGCGGGGAGGAGCGGACTGGTGATCTCCCGTGTTGACGGCCGGGAGGACTCCACTTCGAGCCCGGTTCTGGATGCCGAGACCAGCCGTTCCATCTTCGACCGCGCCGGCGCCGTCGACCGCGTCACCGTCTTTCTGCCCTAGAACGGATGCAGCAGGTCGGCGTGGGGCTCGTGGTCGTTGTTCCACCGACGCAGTTCGGCGTCCGACTTCCGGAAGAGCTGGTCGCGGCGGATGCCTTCGACGTGCCCATCGCAGAACGCGATGTTGTATCGTCCCGAGTGGCGCTTGAGCGTGGCGGCGATGACGCCGGCGCTCCCCGCGTAGTTCGGTCGTTCCACCCCGTTCCGCGAGTTGATGTCCAGCAAGGCCATGCCGTCGTGGCTGTCGTGGTCGTATTGGTCGCCATACAGCATCCGCATGATCGCCGCCGGCGTCCAGATCAGGGTGGCGTCTCCCACGGCGATCATGTCGCTGGGGACGCGCACCTGGTTCTCGACAATCCGGAGGAAGGGGGTGGCGGCATCGTCGACCGGGCCCTCGACGGCCACCTTGGTCAAAGTGCCGCCGAGGCCATAGGTGCTGGGCGTGAACTTCACCCCGTTGGCGTTGTAGCCGTAGCTTCCCAAAGGCGCGCCATACTCGTTCCCGTCCACGGTCATGCCGCGGTAGGCCGGACAGCGGTAGAGCGCGTTGGTCCACGCCGCATCGGTATACGGACGCAACGCCTGGTGCCAGAACACGTTGTCGTAACTCATCTCGGGGTCCACGTTGTAGACCGGGTAGTAACCGTGATCCATCACGTGGAGCGCCAACCCCAGGCCCAACTGCCGGGTGTTGTTCTTGCAGGCGATATCGTGCGCCTTCGCCTTGGCGGCGCTGAGGGCCGGCAGCAGCAGAGAAGCCAGGATCGCGATGATGGCAATCACGACGAGCAACTCGATCAACGTGAAGCCGCTGGGAGCACCGCGGCGGACCGGTTCGGCGACAGCCTCCCGCGGCGCCCTCGGAGAGGTCGCCCTACCTTTCGTGCGAAGTGGTATCCCAGAATGGAAAGGGGGATTCACGGCAGGCGCGGACATCCAGCGGCTTGATGCGGCATCGGGGCCGTGAACCGCCGAACGCTCAACACTCAACGTCCAATGTTCAACATTCAACTGTGGTGAAGTTGTACGTTGCGCGTAGCGCGTAGCGCGTTGAACGCTACGGCTCAGAGGAAGCACCAGCAGACGGTTGCCGGTCGCACCATGCATGACCTCCTCCTAGCGCAGCGAGACAATCCGATAGAACCGGATCTCACCGGCAATCCCGCCGGGGTCGAACAGGTAGTCGCCGGTGGTCTCCTCGCCCAGCAACTGCCAGTCGCCGGCCGCCAGTCCGCCCGACGAATACTCCACCCGGTAGCGCGCCGCGTTCGCCGCCTTGTCCCACTGGATCAACACCATGCCGTTGCTGACGGTCACCCGCAGGTTGGCCACCGGTTGCGGGTCGGTAGTGCCCGAACCAGGCTTCTTGTTCGTCTCGAACATCCGCACAAAGGCCGTTGCCTGGTCGAAAACCACCCCCGGCAGAGTCTGCGAATACAGGGAAGTGATCTGCGCCACAATGCCCCGCCCCGGGCTGAGCCAGTAGTAGGTTCGGTAGTAGTCCGTCTCGATGTCCTGCCAACCATCCCCGAGATCGGCGTCAACATCATACTCCACCTCCTCGTTGACCCGAAGCACATCCAGCAAGCCCAACCCCGGCAGCAACGCCACGCCCCAGGCGTCGACGGTGAACTTGCTGTTCCACGTGTTGCGAAGGAGGAAGTCGTCCATCCAGTCCGGGCTCAGGGACGGATACAGCGAAATCCCGGTGTAACTCGTCAGCCACGAGTCCAGGTAGCTGATCGTATCGGGGAAATCCACGCCCGGTTGGGAGAAGGGAACGGATGGCATGTTCGGGCTGAAGACCTCCGAGTAAATGCCGTAGACCTTGCGGCCCACTCCCGGCACTTGCTCGAAGAAGAGCCATTCCACTTCGCTCGTTTCCTCGATCGTCTTGCGTTCCGCGAGCGTCGCCAGAGGGAAATCGGCGGCCTCGGCCAAGCCTGCCGGATCCAGATAGTCTAACCGCAGCGTCTGCGTGGTGGGACCTTCCGAGAAGTCCCAGAACTGGTCGGGTCCCGGAGATTTCAGAATCGTTCCCACCGAGTAACTCCCGGTGTTCAGGAGCGAATCGTAGTCGTTCGCGTAGGCCCGGTAGTACAATCCCACGGTGTTGAACATGTCGCCGGACCCAATCACCGGAGGCTCGGCGCCAACCACTGGCACGACGGTCAACAGCAGCACGGACATCCACACTCGGCACTTCATACTCAAGTCCTTACGTCAACGCAGTTCTTCACATCACCCGTCTCCGCCCCTGCCGGGCGCATTCTCTCTCCCCCGCTGACCCGGCTCTTCGTCGCCCACCGCGATCTTCGCGAGAGCGAGGCAGTTTAGCGTGCGGGAACATACACGCCCGAGCCCATCTTGGCCAGCCGAAAGCCTCTGGCACGGATCATGCCCCGCGCCAGTTGTGTGTCGAACAGGTGAAAATAGTGCCGAGCATTGGACAGCCAATGTCCCAGCGTACACATTAGGATAGGCGACAACAAAGTTATGGATCGAAGACAACTCGAGATTCGATTGGAGTCGCCAGGTGGGTGTCGTCGGACCTCCCGCAGCCGGCGCCGCACCAGCCGTGCGCGGTGGTGGTTTGATCAGATGCGTCGGGTGGTGGACGAGACCAACGAATGGCAACCCGCGAGCTCGGTGGAGGACCGCGGCTCGTAAGGTTGCCTGGCGTACTCCGGGCGCGTGCCGGATGGGAGGCACGGTGCCGGTGCTGGGGGACGGAGTTCTTCCGGCCCTGCGGGCGGACATTTCACGCCGGGAGCACGAAATACCCGGGCTAGGGCTAATGCCTTTCGGAAATTCACTAGGCAAAATTTGCCTTGTACTTTTCTGACCAT
>CAYSPU010000202.1:0-10939 GCA_964432995.1 uncultured Verrucomicrobiota bacterium | reverse complement strand
CGCCGAATTCAGAACTTGATCTGTCAACAACGTGTTTTGAACTTCAAGGACTCTATCGGCGAGTTATGCACGAGGTTTCGGTGATCAGCATCCGCGGCGCGCGCCAGCACAACCTGAAGGTCGACGAGCTTTCGTTCCCCAAGAACCGCCTCGTCGTCTTCACCGGCGTCAGCGGTTCCGGAAAGTCCTCCCTCGCCTTCGATACTCTGTATGCCGAGGGGCAGAGGCGGTACATCGAGACCCTTTCCTCCTACGCGCGCCAGTTCCTCGGCCATAGCGAAAAGCCCCTGTTCGACAAGATCGACGGCCTGGTGCCGACCGTGGCCATCGAGCAGAAGAAGGCCGGCGCAAACCCCCGATCCACGGTGGGGACCATGACAGAGATCTGGGATCACATGCGCGTGCTCTGGGCAGGCGTGGGGACGGCCAGGTGCCCGCGCTGCGACGTGGAGATCGAGCCGCTGTCGCCCCAAGAGGTCGTGGAGGCCCTGGCCCGCATTAACGCCGAGGTCTTCGTCCTCGCTCCCCTCGTCGAGGGCCGCAAGGGCTCCTTTGCGGCGGAGATCGCGGACTTGAAGAAACGCGGTTTCGTGCGCGTGATGGTCAACGGCGAGATGGCGCGGATCGGCGACCTGACTCTCGCGCCGAAGAGGAAGAACACCATCGAGATCGTGGTGGACCGGATCAACCCCGCGCAGACCGACCGTCGCCGGCTCGCGGACACGGTCGAGACCACCCTCCGTGAAGGGAACGGCTTCCTCGTGGCGCGGAGGGCGGAGGGGAACGAGCCGGACGAGCGGTTCAGCGGCCGGCGGAGCTGCAAGAAGTGCGGCGCCGGCTTCGCCGAACTCACGCCTCAGACCTTCTCCTTCAACAGCCCCCTCGGCATGTGCCCGGCCTGCGGGGGGCTGGGCCGGAGGGTCGAAATGGACCCTGACCTCGTCGTGCCCGACCCGTCGCTTTCGATCCGCGAGGGCGCCATCGAGCCTTGGGCGAAGGTCGTGGGCAAGGCGGGCAGTTGGAGCGGCAGGATCGTGGACGCCGTAGCCAGCACGTTCGGGATCGACCTCGACCGGCCCTGGAAGAAACTCCCCGCCAAACACCGGGAGATCATGCTGCGCGGCATCGGAGGCCGTGAGGTCAAGGTGAGCTACGAGGGCCGGCGCGGGTCCGGGACCTTCAACATGCCCTGGGAAGGCGCCCTGAACACAATGATGCGCCGCTTCACCGAGACGAAATCCCCGATGATGCGCGAATACTACCTGAAGTACTTCTCCGAGGCCGACTGCAGCGAATGCCATGGCGCCCGGCTCAGGCCCGAAGCCGTCTCGGTCTTGGTTGGCGGGAAGAACATCGTGGAAGTGGCGGCCCTGTCCGTGGCGGAAGCGTCGGCGTTTTTCGCGGACCTCAAGCTGCCGGGTGCGAAGGGGGTCGTGGCGGCGGAGGTGTTGAAGGAGATCGGCGCGCGGCTCCGGTTCCTGGAATCCGTTGGCCTCTCCTACCTGTCCCTGGACCGGTCGGGCCCTTCCCTGTCCGGCGGCGAGGCGCAGCGCATCCGGCTGGCCAGCCAGCTCGGCGGCGAGCTGTCCGGAATCCTCTACGTGCTCGATGAGCCGTCGGTGGGCCTCCACGGCCGTGACCACGCCCGCCTCATCGAGACGCTCTGGAAACTCCGGGACCGCGGGAACAGCGTGCTGGTCGTCGAACACGACGCGGCCACCATCCGGGCCGCCGACTGGGTGGTCGACCTCGGTCCCGGAGCGGGAGAAAGCGGCGGTCGGGTGGTCTTCTCGGGAACGCCCCTGGAGTTGCTCCAGGCGAACACCCTGACCGGCCGCTACCTCTCCGGCCGGGAGAGAATCCTTGCCCCGATCGAAAGACGGCGGCCTGCGGGCGTCCTCAAGATCATCGGCGCCGCCGAGAACAACCTCGCCCGGATCGACGTCGCCATCCCCCTCGGCGCCTTCACCGCCGTAACCGGCGTTTCGGGCGCAGGCAAGAGCTCCCTGGTCATCGGGATCCTGAAGCCCGCCCTGTCCGCCCTCCTGCACCACGCGAAGCAGAAACCCGGGCGCTTCGACCGCCTCGAGGGCGCCGCGCTTCTCGACAAGGTCGTCCACGTGGACCAGAGCCCCATCGGCAAGACGCCGCGTTCCAACCCGGCGACCTACACGGGGGCCTTCGACCGGATCCGGGAGCTCTTCGCCTGCCTGCCGGAGTCGCGGATGTTCGGTTTTGGGCCGGGACGCTTCTCCTTCAATGTCGCCGGCGGGCGGTGCGAGGCCTGCCGCGGGGACGGAGTCAGGCGCGTGCCGATGCACTTCCTGGCCGACGTCTGGCTCCCCTGCGAAGTTTGCGGTGGAAAGCGCTACAACGAGGCGACGCTGAGGGTCCGGTACCGGGACCGGAACATCGCGGAGGTGCTCGACTTGACCGTGGCCCAGGCGTTCGAGGTGTTCGGCGCCCACCCGGAACTCAAGCGCCTATTCGCGACGCTCCGGGACGTCGGCCTGGACTACGTCAAGCTGGGCCAGCCCGCGTCCAGCCTCTCGGGCGGCGAGGCGCAGCGGGTCAAGCTGAGCCGCGAGCTCGGCCGGACCGACACCGGTCGCACCCTCTACATCCTGGACGAGCCGACCACCGGGCTGCACTTCGACGACCTCCGGAAACTGCTGGCCGTGCTCGACCGGCTCGTGGACGCCGGGAACACCGTCCTCGTCATCGAGCACAACCTGGACGTGATCCTCCACGCCGACCACGTGATCGACCTGGGCCCCGAGGGCGGGGCGGACGGAGGCAGGATCGTGGCGGAGGGCACGCCCGAGGCAATCGCGCGGTGCGCAGCCTCGCACACCGGGAAGCTGATCGCCTCCGCGCCGGCGGGAGACTCGGGATAGGCCGATTGGATTCGGAACTCGCACGAGCTTCGGAAGCGAATGGTGCCGTTCGGTTGCAGGTCGCCCATCACGCTCTGCGTGACCTGCGCTTTCGCGACCTCGCCCCTCTTCACGACCTTGTACGTCATGACTCCGGCAAGCATGACGGCAGCGTAGATCGTGAGCGCGATGAGGCTGTCGCGCTTGACCGTGGACACACTCAGCAAACGCCATTTCAGAAACCACATGGCGCGGACGGACCCGAAGAAGACGCAGATCAGCACGTTGACAAACGCCCGCGTGTCTGGCGGTGAGGCGGGCGCCAGCGCGGCTTGCCAAGCGGTCCAGCGGAGGTTGAAGACGGCCACATTCACGAGCGCCAAGCCCCACCAGAGGCCGACGAAGATGTGCACGACTCGGGCCCGAGTCGTCGGTGACTTCACGGCCAGACCGGCGCAGCTCAACCAGCCGGTAACGCAAAACAGCGCGAGAACACTCAGCGTCATCCAGTCCTGTGCGCGATGAGCGGCGAGGAACAGCCAGCCTGTCGTGCCAAACACCATCGCCAGCATCGAGCCATACGTGCTCAGCCGGTAGCCCCGATGCGAAGCTTCCAGTGGACGTTGAGCAGCGCCTGTTTCCTCGGCGCGAATGCGTTGTTGCCGCAGCGCCATCCAGATGGCGTAGGCCCCGAGCGGCCCGCAGAAGGCCAGCCAAAACAGCGAGAGCCGGATCGCGTTGGAAAGCTCGATGCCCGCGCGATCCACTCGCAAACCGAATCCTTCGCTCCCCACCGATACCAGGCCCGCGCCCACGCCAAGTGCAATCGCCCATGCGATGAGCCCAAGACAACTCCACGCCACAAACCGCCGCTCACGAGCCGTCCGCGTGTTTTGGATGTGCCCCCAGAGCCCGATCACCCCACCCAACGCCGGTAGGATTCCGGCTAGTGCCGTTACGATCGCGCCCAGGCCGCCCACGCTCTTGATTGCACCCGCGCCTTTGGCCGTGGCGGCTGCCGTGGATGCCACGCCTGCCTGAGCAGAAGCCAACGGGAGCGCCGCAAGCACGCCGATGGTGAACGCTTTGGTGGGATTGGACCGCCGCAAACCAGACTCAACGAGACGCGCCACTCGTTCATTGAGAAGTACCCGGCCGCGCGACAGGCGCTGCCGCACCACTTCTTCGGACAATTCCAGAGCCTCCGCCACCTCGGCCGTGGAATCGCCGCTGCGATAAAACATGATGAGCGGATCGCGATACGACCGCGGTAGAGTCTCAAGCACTCGCCAAAGGATGCCCGCTTCCTCCCGCTCATCGCCCCGTCCGCAGGCGCTTCCCATTGCGGGGCAGCGGCCACCTCGTCTTCCAGAGCAACGGCTGCGGCGAGCGGGTTGCGGGACTGGTCTCGCGCTGAGGTGCGAGTGAGATTTCGCACGATCCCGCAGAGCCAGCCTTTCAGCTTGTCGGGTTCACGCAGCGCCGCGAGCTGACGCCAGGCCGTGAGGAAAGTCTCCTGGG
The DNA here is from genome assembly GCA_964432995.1 of uncultured Verrucomicrobiota bacterium. Taxonomy (GTDB): domain Bacteria; phylum Verrucomicrobiota; class Verrucomicrobiia; order Limisphaerales; family JAHDYP01; genus CAYSPU01. Next base: position 6,542 of record CAYSPU010000202.1, on the reverse strand, counting down.
CGAGGTCCTCGCTGCGGTTCAAGTCCCCACACGCGCTGTAAGCCAGCCCGCAGACGAGGGATTGGTAGCGTTCGACGATGCGTCCGAACGCGTCGCGGTCACCTCCCCGGCAGAGGGCGACCAACTCCGCGTCGGCGAGCATCTCGGTTTCCGGCATGGCCACTGTATCCATAGCTGCCCAAGGAGTGACCGAAAACGGAAAAACGTGACAGAGAAGTTGGCGCGAAGCGCGGTGCTAAACCTGGAGAAGGCGTCAGGGCGGCGCTAGAAGCCGGAGGCCATCGGCGCGGGGCGTTCACTGGAGAGGTGGGGGCGGGATTTCGCGGCTGAGCTTTTGGGCCAGGAGGTCCTCTTCTTCGTAGGTGCCGTAGAAGGGCGCGTTGGCGTCCAGCCAGAGGTAGATCGTCCGGAGATCTACCTCCGGCAGTTGCAGGCGTTTGGCGTGAGCCGCGCCGGTCAGAATGGCGGCGAGCTTGCTGCGGTCCGCGCCGATTTGTCCGGGCAAGCTGACCGTCGGCATGTGCAGGCCCAGATAGGGTTCGAGGTTCACGTACGACCGGCTCCACGCGAGCGCGCGATCGTTGACCGACTCCCCGCTGAGAACGAGTTCGCTCTTTTCAGGACCGGCCGAGCCGTCGTGGCAGCACACGCAGTTCCGGTCGAGGATCGGCTGGATCAACCGGGGATAGCCGAAGGGCAGCGTGCCGTCCGGACCCGGTTCGAGGAGGGAGGGGGAGCGGGTGAAGGCCAAAGCGCGGCGGGGGGCCGGTCCGGTGCCGGGTGGTTCGTGACAACCGACGCAACTGCGGCGTTCCCCCGGCTGGAGGTAGACGAGCGAACGCATGCTCTGAACCGCGCGGCCCTTGGCATCGACCGCCTGGAAGTACAGCGGCTTGCGCGCCGGGGCGCGGAAGTAGGCCGAGCCGTCGGCTTCAATCGGAACCGTGCCCAGCAGCATCCGGGCGTTGGGTCCGTAAGCGAACTGATGGGAGATCGGCGGATCGCTCTGGCTGTCGGTGCGCGATTTGGGCAGCAACTGGAAGACGCGCAGTTGGACCAGAGGCCGGTCGCCCGGCATCGGGTAGAGGCTCTCGTTCACATTCGAAAGGAGGAACTCGCCCTCGTCGCTGAACCGCTCGTCGCGGACGTCTTGGATGATGGGCGGGGCGGGACGCGGGGCCAGGTGAATCGGGTAGGCGGCCGAGATGCCCTCGTGGCGAAACAGCAGCTCGAGGTTGCCGAACCGGTCGAAGTAGTACACTCCGGTTTCTCCCTCTTTGGAGGTTCCGGTGTACTGGCCGCTGAGCGGTTCATGGCTGAAGGCCACGAGGTAGTAGTCCTCGGACAGCGGCCAGGGGCTGTAGAAGTAGCTCTTTGGCCAGCCTTGCGCCTCGGGAAAACAGACTCCGGGCGTCAGGCATTCGAACGACTCCGGGCGGTCCTGGCCCGTCTGCGGATCCAATCGCACCCGGTCGGGGTCGAGCAGACAGAGCGTGCCGCCAACGATGGAATGGTGGCCTCCGGCGACGAACAGGATTTTGCGGGAGTCCGGAATCGCCTTGGGCTGGTAACAGGCCCACGGCAACCGGGTGTAGTTGCCGAAGAGGATTGCCGGGCTGCTGCCGTCCGGGTTGCACGTCCACAGCCCATGGAAACAGGCGGCATCGCGGTCCACATAATCCCACCGCGTGTAGACGATGCGTCCGTCGTTCAGAACGAACGGATGCCACTCGTTGGTTTCATGAAAGGAAAGGGTCCGGAGGTTCCGACCGTCGGCGTCCATGCGGTGCAACGCGTGAATGGCCTCCGGATTCCCGCCGCCACAACGGTTCTTGCCTCCCCGCCGGGTGGACATGAAGGCGATGCCGCCGTCGGGAAGCGGACACGGATCGAAGTCGTCCCGCGGGCCATCGGTCAACTGCCGCAAGTCCGAACCGTCGGCATTCACCGCCATGATGTGGAACGAACCGTACTTCACCCCGGCCTCCGCGGAAACCGGCGCGAATCCGGGACCGAAGCTGGGTCTTCCCGTCGGGTCGGCAAAGGCGAAGTAGATGGTCCGGGCGTCGTAGGAGAGCGACAGCGTCACGAAATGTCCGTTCAACTCCGCGTTGGGCACGAGCGCCCTGGTGCGCAGGCTGCGGCCGGGTTCTTCGAGGACATACACCCCGGCTTCGGGGCGCGGTGTTCCGGAGCGGTAATACCAACCGACATACTCGTAGAGCATCTGGCCGTGCCCGGCGTAGCGTGGGCGCATCAGGAACAGGATCGGTCGGGAAACCACCAGGGGGTTCTTCAGCGCGAGCGCCCGTCCTCTCCGGCGGACATCGAGGTACAGCGCCTGAGCGGCCTTGGCATCGAGGGTGGCCACGCGGTTGACCTGCAACCGCAGCGCCTCGAGTGCCGACGTTTCCGCGCTGAGGTCGGGGATTCCGGCCAGGCCACGCAGGTTGGCGGAAAGCTGCTCGATCCGCTGGAACGTTCTGGCGACCTCGGCTTTCAGAACCTCCGGTCGCAGGCCCGGTTTCCAGTCCGCGGGCACGGTGGACCACCGACTGGCGCTGCTCTGGGTGGCGGGCTTCCCGCGGGCCAGGTTCTGCGACGGGGCACCGGTGCCGTACGCTTCGACCTCGTTCAGGTGCAGGTATTCGGTGCCGGGCAGCGTCACGCGCACGTAGCGCGCGGATTTGCCTTCGATCGGAACGACCAACGGCTCGCCGGCGTTCGCCGCCCCAAAGGGCTGCCCGTGATGACGATAAACTTCCTGCCAGGCTTTCCCGTCTTCCGACAGCAGCAACTGCAGCTCGCGCGCCCGCTCACGACAGTCGCGGGCGTTGTGGATGACGATGCGGGAAAGCGGTGCGCTGGTGCCCAGATCCACCTGCCACCACGGATGCGGCTCGCGTTCCGTGTGGAAGCCCGCCTCCTCGTCGAGCACTCCGTCGCAGGCCCCGGCGGCGTCCGCTTCGGGGGTGATGCGCAGCCCGTCTCCACCGGCGCAGGCGCGGTCGAGTTGCCGGAGCCAGTCCGTCTCGATTGCCTGTTCCCATGCGGCCGCGGTGGAAACCGGCTGCACGTCGGCGGTTTGGCCGGCCAGCGCGGCGCAGAGCAGGCAACCGCAGAGGACCGCCATACCAGGGAGATGCCGGAGGACTGCCGCCGGCGGCCTCGGTGACTTCTTGCTGGGCGGATCGGTGGTCATGTTCCGGCCGGTATTCTTAGCCGCAAGACCACCGCCTGTCTCGCACGTTTCTTTCTCCAACATGTCCGGGATGAGAACGCGTAAGGTAGGGCGCGATCTCCGCATCGCGCCGGAAGCAAGTGGTTCGGAGACTACGGAGAATGCGCCAAGAAGCATGGTCGAAGTGGCAGGCACAATCCTCCGTGACCAGGATGCAGCACGTCCTCGACCGAGTGCGGGGCGATGGCATAAGCTGGCCCGATCATGGATGACGGACCGCAATATCGCATCGAACGGCACTCGGTATCTCATTGAACACCTGCCTCCGGGACCACGTTAAATGAACCTTCACCCATTTCACCGGCGCAGTGCTCAGCACCTTGGGGCGAGCGAGGAGCAAACACTCATCCGTTGCTCGGGGACTGCTGTGAGACAAGGCTGCTGCATCCCTTCAACTCGGGCTCTCAGACGCCCCTTGGCCTGCATGCTCCTGGCCGTGGCCGAGTTGGGTGGGACACCTGTTTCCGCTTCGGAGGAGCCCGCGGTGCCCGCGCGGCCCTTGTTCCGGGACGGGCAGGCGCAGGTGGTTCCGGCGTTCAAAGATCCATCGGGGTGGATTCGCGAGTTGCTGTGGGTGGAGACGGAGTTCGACTCCGACGGGGACGGCAAGCGTGACCGGGTGTTCACGGACGTCACGCGCCCGGGCCAAACCGAGACGGAAGGACTGAAGGTGCCGGTGATCTACGAGTCCTCGCCGTACTTCGCGGGGACTGCGGATAGCAAGGGCCTGTTCTGGGATGTGCGGCAGGAAGTGGGGGAGACGCCGCCGGCGCGGACGGATCATACCCGGGTTCCTTACCAACCTGGGCGGACCAACGTTTCCGACGGACTGCTCAAGACGTGGGTCCCGCGAGGTTTCGCCGTGGTGCATTCAGACGCGCCCGGTACCGGGCTTTCGGACGGGTGCGTAACCATCGGTGGGCCGCCGGAAGCCCTGGCGCCGAAGGCGGTGATCGACTGGCTCAACGGCCGGGCGCGGGGGTTCCGGACACGGGAAGGGACTGAAGAAGTGCGGGCGACGCATTGGTGTACGGGGAAGGTGGGCATGATTGGCACTTCGTACAACGGCACGATCCCGCTGGCTGCGGCCACAACCGGAGTCAAGGGCCTCGAAGCCATCATTCCGGTGGCGCCCAACACAGCCTATTACCACTACTACCGCAGTCATGGCCTGGTGCGCCACCCGGGGGGCTGGTTGGGTGAGGACATTGATACACTCTACGATTCGGTGAGAAGCGGGGAACCGGCGCGGGCGGCGTGGGGTGACGCGCATATCCGGGACGGGGTGTTTGCCAGGGGACGCGACCGCCAGGGCGGCGATTACAACGCCTTCTGGGCAGAGCGGGATTTGCTGAAGAAGGTGCGGGGTGTCAAGGCCGCAGTGCTCATGGCGCACGCGTTCAACGACTGGAACGTGATGCCGGAGCACAGCGTGCGGATCGCCAGCGCCCTGAAGGGGCGGGTGCCGCTGCGCATGTATTTTCACCAAGGCGGCCACGGTGGGGACCCTCCCATGGAGATGGTGAATCGTTGGTTTTCACGGTATCTGTACGACATCCCCAACGGGGTCGACCAAGGGCCGCGGGCCTGGATCGTGCGCGAGTCCAACCCGGGCACAACCCCTGGCCAAAAGGACCGTGCCCCGAAACTGCCCACGCCCTACGCCGATTACCCAAACCCCGCGGCGTCGTTCGTGACGCTGCGCCCCGGAGCGGGGGGGCGCGCTGTGGGGCCGTTGGGATTGCGCATCCAACGCAAGCAGGGAACGGAGACGCTGGTGGACAACGTCGAGGTTACCGGGGCCGACTTGGCGAAAGCCGGGGCCTCGGATCACCGTCTGCTCTATGCCACGCCGGAGTTGCTGACGCCGGTGCACATCTCGGGAACCCCGCGAATCACGCTCCGGCTGGCGTCCAGCAAACCAGCGGCGAACCTCTCGGTTTGGCTGGTGGTGCTGCCGTGGACGGACGGCCCGATCGGGCCCGCGAACATCATCACCCGCGGTTGGGCCGATCCGCAAAACCATGCGTCGCTGAAGCGCGGCGGCGATTACCATTCCATGAAACGCGGCGAACCACTGATTCCAGGCGCGTTCTACCGCCTGACGTTTGACCTTCAACCCGACGACCAGGTGATCCCGGCGGGCAAACGGATCGGCCTGATGATCTTCTCCAGCGATCGCGACTTCACGCTCTGGCCCAAACCGGGCACCGAGCTGACCTTGGACCTCGACGGGACCCGCCTGCGCCTGCCGGTGCTGGGAGGTCGGAGCTGGCTTGCAGAGGCCGTGGGGGATGGATCATGAGTGGATCGATTTCACCAACACACGACCAATGAAGCTTGCCGTCCATCTCCCCGTCATTCTGCTGCTGGCTCCGTTGGCTGTGCTGCCTGCATCGGATGAACCCATCGATCGCCACGCCCTGGTCATTCGCCACAACATCGAATGGAACGAGTTGCACGGGCAGATTCCGCTCGGTAACGGCGAGTTCTGCTTCAACGCGGATGCCACCGGCCTGCAGACCTTTGGCGGGAGCACCATGTCGCACTGGGGATGGCATTCCGCTCCCCTGCCGCCAGGTTTCGGGTCTGCGGACATTCCGCCGACCGGAACGGTGGAGAAGGGCCGAATCAAAGGCCCCATGCGCCAGGCGGCGGAGCGCGGCGAACTGGATGGCTGGATGTTCCGCAATCCGCATCCGATGAATCTGGCGCGCCTACGTTTCGTGCATTCCACCGGGGCGGCATTGGAGCCCAAACACGTCGGCAAGGTGGCCCGGCAATACAACCTCTGGACCGGGGCGCACACCAGCCCCTTCGAAGTGGACGGCCAGCCGGTCACGGTGGAAACCTGCGTGCATCCGACCCTGGACCTCATTGCGGTCCGCGCCGAATCCCCGCTGCTGCGCGACGGCCAACTGGTGGTGGCACTCGACTTTCCGTATCCCAGCGCCAACAACAGCTCGGCGTGGGTGGGCGACTGGAATCGTCCCGGCGCACACGCCAGTGAACTGGCCCTGCGCGCGGAGGAACGGCGCGCCGACATCCACCGCACCGCCGACGCCGCGACCTATCATGTCCGCGTGGCGTGGGCCGCAGGGTGCGCCTTCACCGAATGGCCCGGGGAAACCTCGCGGAAGAAGCTGGTCATTATCAGTGCCCGCTATGGCAATGGGGATTCGTGGGTGGATGTCACCCAGAAGCTGGCGGCGGCAGCGCGCGACAACAGCCTGGGGCTCACTCCTTCGTTCGAGCTATTCGGTGATCCGCTCCCGGGTCGCGCGAAGAGACTGCAATTAAC
>CAYSPU010000201.1:1605-11014 GCA_964432995.1 uncultured Verrucomicrobiota bacterium | reverse complement strand
CGGTCCCTCACGGCCGCCTACGCTCTGCTGGCCGTCTTCCCCGTGCTCTCCGTCACTCTCATCATGGGCGGCGTCACCGCGGGAGACTACTGGCGGATGGTCCTCGTCCTGCTCAACACGGTCTTCCTATCGCTCACGGTGGGCCTGTTCATTTCCTCTCTGACCCGCGACGAACACCAGGCGATGCTGGGCACCTTTCTGGTCATCCTGCTGGTAGCCGCGGTGCCACCTCTGACCCGCTCCTTCCTCCCCGCCGGTGCCGGGGGCGAAACGGCGCTCGCGATCATCTCCCCGTTGACCGCCTGGTCGCTGGCGCTCGATGTCCCGTATCAGGCCGACAGGGCCGTCTTTTGGTGGGCCTCGGGTTTCACCCACCTGCTGGGATGGGCTTGCCTGGGCGCCACAACGCTCTGGCTCCCGCGCGCTTGGCGCGAGACAGGTTCTTTTCCCAAGAACCGGTTCTGGCAGCGACGTTCCCGGCAATCCGCTTCCTCGGCGTCGAAGGCGCACGCACACGCCGCCATCAGCCGGAACCCGGTCGCCTGGCTGGTCGGACGCCGACTGTCCGAACAGCGCTGGTGGATCTGGACGATCCTCCTGGTGGTGGCTTCCCTGGGGATCAGCGTCGATCTTGCCCGGGGGAATCCGGGGCATCTTTCCTACGCGACACTGTGGGGGATGACCCTCTGCCTGCGAGTATTCGTGGGGCTGGAAGCCGGACGTTTCTTCGTGGAAAGCCGCCGGACGGGCGCGTTCGAGTTGCTGCTGTGCACCCCGTTGTCAACCCAGGAGATTGTGCGGGGCAATTGGCTAGCGCTCCGCCAACGCTACACCACCCCCGCCCTCGCCACTCTCGCCGCCCACGTCGTGCCGGTCGCCCTGGCGCTGGGGGCTCTCGTCGGTGTCGTCGCAGGTCCGGGGAAGGACCTGCCGGGTTTCCTCTTCCTCGCCGGCTACACCGTCCTTGGCGCCGTCACCTTTATGGCCGACCTCCTTGCCATCGCCTGGCTGGGGATGTTCCTGGGCGCGACCAGCCGCCGCCCCCCGTGGGTTCCCGTGCTCACGCTGGTTTACGGGATCCTGATTCCCACGCTCTTTGTCTGCGTGCCCAGGATCCTGATCGACCTCCCGCTATACTTCGCCATGCGCGATCAGCTCCAGTGGCGGCTCCGCCGTCTCGGGGCGCGCAGCGACCTCGGCATGGCGCCGGCGCCCGGCTGATCAGCGGTCCCGGCTGGAGAAGCCCGCCACCAGCGGGCGATGGTCGGAGGCCAGCCCCCAATTCGGCACCGCCAGCACGTAGGTGCTCGCCGCCACCCACTCCCGGGCCATGCCCGGGCTCAGCAACAGGTAGTCCACCCGGCTGTAGGTGTCTTCCTTGGCATAATAGTGTGTCCACCGAACCCGCCGCGGCGGATAGCGCGGATCCGCCGCCGGCTGGTCGTCGCCGTTCCGCTCCGCCGGACGCGTGTCGACCAATGCCGTCCTCCCCCGCCCCAGGATCGTTCTCACCGTCAGCGAGTCCTGCACATCGTTGAAGTCCCCGAGCACGACCAGGTTCCGCTGCGGATCCTCCCGCAGTCGTTCGTCAATCAGGCGCCGCAGCCGCAGGGCCTCCTGCTCCCGGATCTCCTCCTGGCTGGCCTCCGGGGAATCGCGGCGCGATTTCAAGTGGGCGGTGATGAGCGTGAACCGGTAGCGCGGGGGAACCGCCACGTCCACCTCGGCGAAACCCCGCGTGGTGCGGTAGCGTCGCCCGTGCAACAGAAACCGCTCCTCCTCGTGAGGACGGCGCGCCACGATCGGATACCGGCTCAGGACCGCCACCTGGATGTTGGTGTCGTAGCCGCTCACCAACTCCGCATGCGGATAGTCGAGTCCGTCGCGCCGCAAGGCGTTCTGGAGTTCCCGCAAGGCCTCGCGCCCCCCAATTTCCTGCAGGGCCAGCACGTCCGCCTTCAAGGCCAGGAGACCCTCGTGAACCCGGGCCCGCGCCGCCATCGGTTTGGCCGCGCGCGAGCCGGTGGCGGCGATGAAGTAGTTCTCCGCGTTGTACGTGGCCACGGTGAAATCCGCCGTGGCACACCGCCCGCAGGACCACCACAGGAGAATCCCCAGCAAACAGGGGCCAAATCCGGGGCGTACCATCCTCATGCGTCCATGACTACCGTGAAACCTCGCGCCTGGCAACCTCGCAGCGACACCTCGCGGCCATCATCACCCGGCCGTTACTCTTCTTTTGCAAAACACCGCTTCGCTGCTAGCTTTCGCCCATGTTCACGCCTGCTCCAGGCGGCAGCCTTCGCCACACCTCGGGAAGGCCGGCAGCCAGCCGAACGAGGCTCCACGACAAACAGAGCGAGCCCGATCACCGTGAGTTGCGGATTGACAAGGTTGGGGTGCGCGGGCTGCGCATGCCGATCCAGATCCGCGACAAGGCGCATGTCCTTCAGAATACTATCGCCACCATCGGAATGTACGTGGATCTCCCCAAGGAGTTCAAGGGAACCCACATGAGCCGCTTCATCGAGGTGCTGCACGCCCACGGGAGAATGGTGCACGTCGACAACATCGCCGACATTCTCCACGCCATGCAGGAGAAGCTGAAGGCGGCCACCGCCCACCTGGAGATGGAGTTCCCGTTCTTCCTCGTCAAACGCGCCCCGGTCTCCGGCATGGAAAGCGTCATGGACTACACCGCCCGGTTCGACGCGGCGGCCTGCGGCCGGGAAGTCGACTTCGTCCTCACGGTCAAGGCCGCGGTGACCACCCTGTGCCCGTGCTCGAAGGCCATCTCCCGCTTCGGGGCCCACAACCAGCGCGGCGCCGTGACGGTTCAGCTCCGCTCCCGGCGCGCAATCTGGATCGAGGACGTCATCACCATGATCGAGGAATCCGCCAGCAGCGAACTCTTCGCCTTGCTCAAACGACAGGACGAAAAGGCCGTCACCGAACGCGCCTATGCCAATCCGGTTTTCGTCGAGGACCTGGTGCGCAACGTCGTGGTGCGCCTGAACGCCCACCCGGACGTAACCTGGTACCGCGTCGAGGCCGAGAACCAGGAGAGCATCCACAACCATAACGCCTACGCCTGCATCGAGAAGGGTTGATCCTGGCGTGTAACTGACGCTTCGCCAGCCGCTTCGGAGGCTCCGGGGCGGTCCGGGAGAAACGCCGGAGGCCCCCTGAGATTCCGCAAGAATTTTGTGGCGCTTTCGCTTCGCTTTGTTACATTCACCCGCTCCTGACGGGTTCCGTGACTTGGGAATCCAAAGTCAGATGCGACAGGATTGTCCGGAAAAGCAGTGGGGACTGGCCTGTGACAACGAACAAGAAGAACTCAAGAAAGCCCGCCGGCAAGCTGGAGAGCAGCAAGGAAGTGCGCGCCGCAACGGTCGCCTCCATCCTCGGCCGACCCACCTCTTCGGTGCCCGGCCGGTGGCCCGGAGAAGGCAAGGTCAAGATCAAACCCGAGTGGGCCAAGTACTATCACAACCTCATTGACCTTCGGGAACGGCTCCTCCGCCAGATGAGCGGCCTGGCCAAGGAATCCGCCGAGCAAATGCCCGGCTACAGCCTGCACATGGCCGATTCCGGCACCGACAACTTCGACCGCGACTTCGCCTTGAGCTTGCTTTCCTCCGATCAGGACGCCATCTACGAGATCGAAGAGGCCCTGCGCCGGATCGAACGCGGCACCTACGGGGTGTGTGAACTGACCGGCCGGCCCATACCCAAGGCCCGCCTCGACGCCATCCCCTGGACCCGCTTCACCGTCGAAGCCCAGGGCCAGCTCGAACGCGAAGGCGCCCTCCGCTCCAAACGCCTCGGCTCGCTCGGCACCGTCGACTCCACCGGCGCCGTTGAGGTCGAAGAAGAAGAGGAATTCGAGGAGAAGGCTCCCAAAGAAAAGGAATAAGCCATGCCGCGCGATATCGTCACCCTCGAGTGCACCGAGGCCCGCAAAGAAGGGAAATCCCCCTCCCGCTACCAGACCAGCCGCAACAAGAAGCTCCAGACGGAGAAAGTCGAAATGATGAAATACAATCGTTTCCTCCGTCGCCACACCTTGCACCGGGAAATCAAGTAACCGCTTATGCCTCGGAAAACGCATCTCGACAAACCCAGCCGCCCCTCCCGGGGCCGCTCCCAGGGCGTCCGCACCCCACGCCCCAAACCCAAGGTGGATTTCACCGTCGACGCCCTCGACTTCAAGAACACGAACCTGCTCCGGCAGTTCGTCACCGAGTCCGGACGCATCCTCCCTCGCAAGTATACGGGGCTGCCGGCCCACTACCAGCGCCGGCTGAATCTCGCCATCAAGCGCGCCCGCCAGGCCTTGCTCATGAAGTAGCCGCCGCCGGCTCGCCAATCTTTAACCGCCGATTCGCCGAAGAACCCCCGGGACCTCCCGGGGGTTCTTCGCTTTCGTCATCCACCGCCCGCAGCCACTTCACGGCACGGCATCGTCCACCATCCGCTCCCGTTCCCAACCGCCGAAATCCTCGCTCTCGCTCGCTCGGATCTCCGAATGCCCATCCGCGAAGAGATATGTCCTCGCCCAGCGCCCGTCCGGCAGGAGATAGGCTTCCTTCTCCCGAACGATGATCGTGTTCGCCGGGTCCAGGAGTTCGCCCAGACGACCGTGATACACCACCTCGAACTGGTCCGCGTCAAACCCGCTCAGCGGCTCCGGCGACTCCAGCGACGCCGTGTTCAGATAGGTCGCCGCAGCCGTCAGATTCGTCGGCATCCGACCGTCATTGCCCTCAGCGTACTGGACCAGCGCCAATCCCCATTGCCGCACGTAGTTCATCCTGGCGACGCGCGCCGCCACCTCCAGGTTCGCCTCCGTCGAGAAGCCTTCCTCCTCCTCGCTCTCCTGAGTATTTGGCACGGACGTGACTGCCTCCGCGGTTTCGCCGGTCGGCTTCGCGGGCAGAGGAGCCGGCCGACCTGCCTGACGAAGAGCTGCGATCTGATCACGCAAGCGGACGAGTTCAGCGCGCTGTGCGGTGACCCCTTGTTCCGTCACCTTCTGAGCCCACAGCAGTCTCTCGAGTTCCGTCCGCACACCCCCGAGGGTCTCGAGCTCCGCCTGGAGCGCGGCGTTCTCGGCGTGGAGCCGGCGGACTTGCCGCTGCTGCCAGACCGGAAACGCCACCGCCGCCACCACCAGGATCCCGAGGGTCGCCCATTTCCACTTCTCCAGCGGGCTCATGGTCTTCAGCGGACTCCCTTCCCGAGGCCGGTCTGCGGCCGAGAGCCGAACCCCGGATGCCACCAACGCAGCGAGACCCACCGGTGCCGCCGCCACCGCATGCGCCGTCAACACCGCCCCCAATGCGGCTGACGTCGAAGCAACCCCCCGCCGCCTCAGGACGTCGCGCAGATGGTCCAGGGCCCGGTCCACGCGCACCTGGGCGGCGTCCTCCGAGATGCCCAGAGCATCGCCAACCTTCCGCAGCGGTTGTTGCTGGAAGTAGCGCAGCAGCAAGGCGTCGCGATCCCGGTCCTCCAACTCCTGCATGGCATCCTCCAAGGCCGGTGCCACCTGCGGCCACCCCGCGTCAGAGTCGCCCACAGTCACATGCTTCGGGATGGGTTCGCCCGACCCCTGCCGATGCCCAGCGCCCGGCCGCGCCCAAGTGCCGGCCACAAAACAAGTGCGGCGATAGAGCCATCCCGCCAGCACCGCTCCCGCCAGCAGTTCGCCTCCCTTCACCGCCAGGTCCGCAAACACCTTCTGGACGACACCCTCCGCCGCCACGGCGTCACCATCCACCCGTCGGAGCGCCGTCGAGTAAACCAGATCGATATGCTGGCGGATCGCCGCGCCGAAAGCCGCCTCGTCACCGGCGGCCGCGTAACCGCGCAACCGCTGCGTTGAGCCGTGATCGTTCACGTCACCCATTAGAAGCCTACAAAGGCCCGTTGCGAACAGGAAATTCCGACGCCCCAGCCGACCCGCCGACTTGCCGACCCGCCGACGTGCCGACCCGCCGACCCGCCGACTCGCCGACTCGCCGGCTACACCTCCGTCCAACTGCCGGGAACGGGCGCCGGGTAGCGCCCCTGAGCGTCGGCCTTCACCGGTGCCGGGCTGCTCTCGTTCAGGCCATCAACCTCCGGACAGAACTTGAACTCCGACGCCAGGGCCTCGTCCCACGTGATGATCCGACCCGAGTGCACCGCGGCGCGGCCCATGATGGCGGCGAGGTTGGAGTAAGCCGCCCGTCGCGTCTCGTTGTATGGTTGATTGCCCCGGATGGCCTGCAGGAAATCATTCCACTCCGCCTGCCAGGGGTCCGTGGCCTCGGCCTCCGGTCGCCACGCCACATTGTTGCGCGCTACCCGCTGGTCCTTGTACTGGAACACCGTCGGCGCATGAATATCGCCCGAGAATTGTGCGGCGCACTTGGTCCCGTGCACAAACGTGGCGAATTCGTTGTGGCAATTCGGAATGTAGCGCCCCGTCACCAGGGCGCGACCGCCGTCCGCAAATGTGTACTCGATCGAATACGTGTCGAAGTTCTGGCTGCAATCCTGACTGTCGGGACCACGACCGCCGACCCCGTGGGCCGCCACGGGCCAACCGTCCTTTAGCCAACAGCATTCGTCGATCTGGTGGATCATCAGCTCGATGAAGATCCCCGAGGACGCCCACAAGAACTGATACGGAATGCGGATCTGAGCGAGCAACTCACTATCCTCGAACTTCAGCGGGCCCATCCGATACCCGGAGTCCATCCGATAGGCACGAATCAACGGCAGATCCCCCATCTCCCCTTCCCGGATCCTCCGGATCAGCGCCTGCCGCGCGCTGGAGTGCCGACACATCAGCCCGGCGGCGATCTTGACTCCTTTGCTGTCGGCCGCCTCGCCGGCGCGCAGGATCCTTCGAATCCCGCCTGGATCGGGCGCGAACGTCTTCTCCATGAACACGTGGACTCCCTTCGCGACGGCATACTCGACGTGCGCCGCGCGAAACGCCGCGTGCGTCGTGCACAGGGCCACATCCCCCGGCCGCAGACAGTCCACCGCCTTCCGATACGCGTCAAACCCGACGAACTGACGTTCGGCCGGCACGTCGACCCGATCGCCATACCTGTTCCGGAGTGCCTCGTGCGAGGTTGTCAGTCGGCCGCGAAACAAGTCGGCCATCGCCACCAACCGAGTCGGGCCGCCCGGCGCCCCCAGCGCGTTGCCGGCCGCCCCAGTGCCCCTGCCCCCGCAGCCGATCAACGCCAAGCGAATCGTGTTGTCCTCCGCCGCATGCACCGCCGGCAAAGCCACCCCAGCCAAGGCGGACAGCGCCGCCGCGCCACCTGTCTGCGCGAGGAACGCCCGCCGCGAGGTCCGAACCCACCCGTTTGCATTCGCCGATTGCGCCACAGAGGCCACGCCGCTTTCAGTTTCCATAAGTCGCTGTGAAGTTTCGCGGACTTTCCTCCCGCCTGCATTCGGCTGTCAACCCCCGTGAGTAGCCGGGCGCCGACGGTTCCACCCTCCTCACCGGGAATGGAGATCGCGTACAGCACGAAGGCCGGGCTTGGGGCCCGGCCTTTCGCGCACACACTTCAATGAGAACTTGCTCGTTTTCGGCTCCCTCGCAGCGCCGTTCGCTGCGGTCCAGTGTCGCTGTTGCGGCGCCGCAGACTCGCGCCATCTCACACACGGTAAACCTGCGCTTCTGCACCAACGACGCCGCCACAATACCCCAACGGCCCTCCCCAGCCAGTCACCAATACTGGGGACACCACTTCCGCGACGGGGGGACGCTACCTCCTCAAAAACTTGGCCACGGCTTCAGTCCGAGTCCGCACCTGCAGCTTCTCGTAGATGCGCCGGATGTAGGTGTGAACCGTCTCGTAACTGATACCCAGTTTGTCCGCAATCTCCTTGTACAGAAAGCCTTGGCTCAGGCAGTCCAGAACCTCCTGCTCCCGCTGCGACAGGTTCTCCGTCGGTTGCGGGGAGGGACCCGCCCGCTGAAAGGACTGCACCACCTTCCGGGCAATGTGCGCAGTCATGGGCGATCCGCCTCGCCGAACTTCCTGAATGGCGGCCAGCAACTCCGCTCTCGGCGTCCGTTTCAGCAGATAGCCCGTCGCTCCCGCCGCCAGGGCATTGAAGATGTTGTCGGTGTCTTCGTAAACCGTCAGCATGAGGACCTGGATGCCGGGCAGCGATTGCTTGAGGCGCCGCACGCATTCGACCCCATTCATCCCCGGGAGGTTGATGTCCATGAGCACGACCTCCGGGGGGGCTTTCACCAAGCCCTCCAGAGCGCTCTCGGCATTGGCGTACTGGCCGACACACTGAAAGCCCTCAGCCCGCCCGATCACCCGGGCCAGCGTCTCGCGCAACTGATCACTGTCCTCGACAATGGCTACCGTAATCCCCATCGCTGCCTCTCGCGCCTCCAGGGCGGCCCCCACGCCTCAACCGCGCCCGGGCGTCCATCCCGAATGCTCCCGTCAGATGGTCACCGACAGGAAACCGCCATCCACGCGGACATCCGTGCCGGTGACAAAACCGCTGGCCTTGCCGCTGGCCAGAAAGACGGCGGCGCCCATCAGTTCCCGCGGTTCACCGAACCGCCCCATGGGCGTGCGCGCAATCACCGCCTGACCCCGGGCGGTCAGGGAACCATCCTCATTGAACAAAGCCCGGCGATTCTGGTCGCCCGGGAAGAAACCGGGGGTGATCGAATTGACCCGAACCCCATGGGGAGCCCACTCCCGGGCGAGGAACTGCGTGAGATTGACGACCGCGGCTTTGGCCGCCGAATACGCCATCACGCGCGACAACGGCACGTGGGCCGACACGCTGGCAATGTTGATGACGCTCCCCTTCCCCCGCGCCACCATGGCGGAGCCGAATTCCTGACACGGCAATAGCGCCCCTCCCACCAGATTGAGATCGAAGTTCCGCGCCCACGATTCGAGCGCAACCTCACCGACCGGGCGTTCGGGCGTGACGGCCGCTCCGGGATCAACGCCGCCCGCCGCGTTCAACAGGACCGTCACCGCGCCCAACGCCTGCTCGATCCGCACCCGCGCCTCCCGCAGACTGTCGCGCACCAGGGCATCGGCCTCGAAGAAGTCCGCCGTCCCCCCGGCCGATCGGATCCGCGCCACACACGCCGCGCCACGCCCGGCGTTGCGTCCGACCACGGCCACCCGGGCCCCGACTCGCGCGAACCCCTCCGCCATCGCGCCCCCCAATACCCCCGTGCCGCCGATCACCACGGCCGTCTCACCGGCAAGTTCAAATAGGTCCGTCATAGAGCCGCGCGCACTCCCACCGCGAGAATTCAACCACACCAATCCAACGAATCCGCCCTATCTTCCGACGGATCCTCCTCGTGTCGAGCCCGGAATGCGCCCCCCCCCAAAGGAATCTG
>CAYSPU010000201.1:0-1595 GCA_964432995.1 uncultured Verrucomicrobiota bacterium | reverse complement strand
CTTCCGTTGCGGTAGGGTGCCGCCCATGGTCTCTTTGCCAAGACCCGATGTCATCCTGACGCATGAGAGCGACCTGGACGGTTTCCTGTCCGGGTTGCTGTGCCGCAAACTGGCTCGGCAGTTGTTCGGCGTCGAAGTCCCGTTGCTGAGCTACCACAACCACAACTGGAAACAGCGACCGCTCCTGGAGAAGGCTGCCTGGGTTTGTGACTTCGCCTTTGAACCGCGGCTCGACCGACCCAACTGGCTGATCATCGATCACCACCCGCCGGAAGGCGCCCCCCAGCGGGCCGACCTGGTCCACGCCCTGGACCAGTCGGCAGCCGCTCTCTGCTACCAGCTCTGTTGCGAACGCGATCTCCGCTCCGACAAACTCGACCGCCTGGTCCACCTCAGCAACGTCGCCGATCTCTTTCTGGACGACGACCCGGATTTCGCCCTCGCCCAGGATTACGCCAACCTCGTCAAGACCTACCAGTTCTGGAACCTCGAGGCCCTGGTCGCCGGAGACCCCGAGCGCCTGCTGGACCATCCCCTGCTCGAGGTGATGGCGGTCAAACGGCGGGTCGAAGATCCCATCGGCCTCGCCTGGAACCGCGACCACATCACCGAGATCTCCCCGCATGTCGGCCTCGTCCACACCCTCATCGGCAACACCAACCTGATCATCCATACCCTGTTCGAACAGCAGGCAACCCCGTATCCCGTCTTGATCACCCTCTTCCGCAGGGGCAACGGCACCTTCCTCGTCAGCCTCCGCAGCAAGAACGGCGAAGCCCTGCCCGTCGCCGCCAAACTCCAGGGAGGCGGCCACGGCAACGCCTCCGGGGCCATCCTCCCACGCTCGGTCCAAAGCCTGCCCGACGCGATCGCCTACCTCCGCCGCGTCCTCAACCCGCAACCGACCGAACCCAAAGCCTTGAACAGTCTCGACCACCTGTTCGATGACGTGCGCGTCTGAGACGGCCCCCCCCACCCAACGATGAAATCTCCCGATCCTGCGTCTCCGGTGACGGTGCGCCCCACACCCGGATCCACCGACGGCACCCGGGAGGATGGCCGCGCCCCCCAGGCGCTGCGGCCCATCCGGTTCCTCAACCACATCGCTCCCCACGCCACCGGCTCCACGCTCATCGAATGGGGGAACACCCGGGTTATCTGCGGCGTCACCGTCGAGGAGACCGTGCCGCGCTGGATGAAGGACCAGGGCGTCTCCGGAGGTTGGATCACCGCTGAATACTCGATGCTCCCGTACGCCACCCTCCAGCGAAAACCACGCGACATCACCAAGGGCAGGCTCGACGGGCGTTCACAGGAAATCCAGCGTCTCATCGGGCGTTCCCTCCGCGCGGCCGTGGACCTCGAACGCTTCGGCTCCCGCACCATCTGGGTGGATTGCGACGTTCTGCAGGCAGACGGCGGAACCAGGACCGCGGCGATCACCGGCGGCTTCGTCGCCCTGTCGCTGGCCATCCGCCGCCTCCAGGCCGAAGGCAAGCTCGTCGACAGCCCCATCCTCCGCGCCGTCGCCGCCACCAGCGTCGGCATCGTGAAAGGCCAGCCACTCCTCGACCTCTGCTACTCCGAAGACGCCG
>CAYSPU010000200.1:10704-11207 GCA_964432995.1 uncultured Verrucomicrobiota bacterium | reverse complement strand
GGGAGGCGGTCGGAGGTTCGGAGGCGTGTGCGGCGTGTGGTGCTGCTGCCCGCCGTGTTACGGAACCCGTTGCAGATTGCTCGTTCGCGGGTAGAATGCGGGCACATTCCCATGACAACTCGATTTCGCTGTGAGTGCGGCTGGTGTTCCGGTCTGATGATCGCGCTGCTGCTGACCGGGACCGGTATCGTTCATTCGGCCGACCTGACGAAGTCCGCCCGGTTTCGCGCCACCCCGCGGGTGTTGCGGACGCCGGCGGGCGAACGGTGGGTGATCCAGGCCGAGGTGGAATCGGCCGGACTGACCAACGTGGTGGTGACCGCCTCCGCGGCATCGTGGGGAAGCACGGAGGCGCAGCGGCAGGACAATCTGCCGGCGGGTCGCTCGCGGTTCGAGTTCGAGGTCCCGCCGTTGCGCGATGGCGAGAGCTTGCGCGTGCGACTGCAGTGCACGGCAGGTGAACAGGTGTATTCCGAGGTGGCAATCGATCCCCCGCGTCACTG
>CAYSPU010000200.1:0-10694 GCA_964432995.1 uncultured Verrucomicrobiota bacterium | reverse complement strand
GTATCTCACCCAGCACACGCACACAGACATCGGGTATACACGGCCGCAGACGGAGATCCTGCCCGAGAGCTTGCGCTTTCTGGACGACGCGCTCGATTTCTGCGATGCCACGGACGCGTACCCGGACGACGCGCGCTTCCGATGGACTTGTGAGACGTTCTGGGCGGTGCGGGACTTCCTGCAGACGCGTCCGCCGGATCAGATCGAGCGCCTGCGGCGTCGGGTCGCCGAGGGGCGGGTGGAAGTCGCGGGCATGCTGCTGAACCTCTCGGAGATCGCGACGGAGAGTGCGCTGTGGGCGTCGTTGCAGAATCTGCGGCTGGCGCGGGAGGAGGCGGGATTGCCGGTGGTGACGGCGATGCAGAACGACGTGAACGGCGCGGCCTGGTGCTTGCCGGACTACTTTGCCGGGATCGGCATCCGGTATCTCTCGATGGGGATCAACAAGACACGGTCCATTCTTCCTTTCGATCAGCCTACGGCCTTTTGGTGGGAGGCGCCATCGGGACGTCGGGTGCTGGCGTTTCGGGCCGATCACTATCACCTGGGGAACTTCTGGGGAATTCACACCGGCGAAGCCCGGCGGTTTGGCAGCGAGCTGAGCAAATACCTTTGTTCGCTGGAGGACCGACAGTATCCGTGGGATCGGATTGGCGTGCAATTCTCGGGGTATCACACGGACAACTCGCCGCCATCGACGGTGGCGTGCGATCTGGTGCGCCGTTGGAATGAACAACATGTCTGGCCCCGGCTCCGCCTCTCGGTCGCACGCGAGTTCCTCGAGTATGTGGAGCGCGAGCACGGTTCGCAGTTGGCCGTTCATCGGCAAGCCTGGCCGGACTGGTGGACGGACGGTTTCGGGTCGGCGGCGCGGGAGACGGCGGCTTCGCGGGAGACGCACGCGACGGTGCGGGTGAGCGAGGCCTTGTTGGCGATGGCGGCCATGGCGGGGCGCCCGATTCCGGAGGAGATCCGCCAACGGGTGGCGGCGGTTCAGGAGAGCCTGATGTTCTATGACGAGCACACCTTCGGGGCGGCGGAGAGCATCAGCGATCCGCTGGCGGAAAACACCCAGGTGCAGTGGAACGAGAAATCGGCTTACGTGTGGTCGGCAGTGAAGGAGGCGCATCTGCTCGAGGAGAACGCGTTTGGCCTGCTCCGGGCGCACTTGCCGCGGGCCGAAGTGCCGGGTGTCGTTGTGGTGAACACCTTGAACTGGCCGCGCTCGGGAGTGGCCGAGGTGTTCGTCGATCACCAGATTCTCAATCCGGATCGGGAGTTCCGGATTGTGGATGCGGCTCGAGGCGAAGTCGTGCCCGCCCAGATGCTGAGCCGGCGCTCCGAAGGTTCCTATTGGGCGCTCTGGGTGAAAGACGTCCCCCCGATGGGGTATCGGTTTCTCCGCGTGGAGGCGGGGGACGCACCCCGCGCGGCGGAAGCGAAGGCGACGGAGAGCGCGACAATCGAAAACGCGCACTACGCTCTTGCTCTGGATGCGAATCGAGGTGGGATCGCGCGGTTGGTGGACAAAGCGACCGGGGAGGATCTGGTGGACGGTGGCGCGCCCTGGGCTCTGGGCGCATTGGTCTACGAACGATTGACCGAGGGACGCGATTTCGTGGCCGACCGATTTCGTCGGGAGGCATGGCGGGAGGTGCGGGTGGAGCCGGGTGTGGACGGCCCGTTGTGGCGAAGTGTGGTATTGAAGGGACGCCTGGATGGTTGCGCGGAGAAGGAGGGCGCCCGATTGGAGGTCCGGCTGTTTCAGGCGGACAAGCGTGTCGAGTTCCATTACGCGGTGAGGAAGCTGCCGGTGACTGCGGGGGAGGCGGTGTATGTGGTGTTTCCCTTCCAGCCGGCCACGGGCCAGTTGGCGTACGAAGCGCAGGGGGGCATGGTCCGGCCGGGGGCGGACCAACTGCCGGGTTCGTCATCGGATTGGCAGACGGTGCAGAGCGTGCTGGCCGTGCGCCATGATCGCGGGCAGATCCTGTGGGGGAGTGTGGGGGCGCCGTTGGTCCAACTCGGGGAGATCAACCTCGGGAAGTGGCAACCCGTGACACGCGTGGCCAAGCCGCACGTCTACTCGTGGGTGATGAACAACTACTGGTTCACCAACTTCCGCGTCAGTCAGGAGGGCGATTTCCGATGGAGCTACCATCTGACATCGACCTCGGACACTGGCGCGGCGACCGCGACGCGCTTCGGCTGGTCCTCGTGGATTCCTTTGGCCTGCCGAGTTCTCCCCGCCACCAAGTCGGTGCGGGCGGACGTGCCGAACTCCCGGTCGCTTCTCGGCATTGAGGTGCCCGGGGTGCTGATGGTGGATGCCCGGCCGGCGACAGGTGGCGGCGTGCTCGTACAACTGCGCGAGGTGGCCGGGAAAGAGGTGGTCCTGGACTTGACCAACGTGCGCAGCGACCTCGAGATCACCAAGGCGGCGGAAGTCAACGCCCTCGAGGAGATGGTTGAGGATGACATCGAGGCGCTCCAGATGAAGCCCAACGACGTGCGGTTCGTCCGGCTGCAGTTTGGCGGCGCGGGCGAGTGAAGGGTGGGGGCCGTGACGCGGTCGCCGGAGCCAAAGAACGAATGGACACCATATCATTCGACGCACTTTGGCGTTGTTGTTCGCAGTTCCCGCAGTGGGCGTCCTGAGCGCCAGCGAGTACGGGACGCTGAACTTCATCAACTCCAGATCCACACGGGTGATGGAGCCGTGTGGCACGGGGTATATCACTGCCGAGATGGGATACCGCGTCGAGTTGCTCTGGGGGACCAGTGACGCTGCTATCAGTCACAGCTTGGGCTATGCGAGTTTCACTGAGGTCCCGGGTATCTTCAACGGGGGCGTGGTGACACTGGCAGGTGCGGTTGCGGGGGATCGGCCCTGCATGGAGATTCGCATCTGGGACACTCAGGGTGGCACCATTATGAACTGGTCCCAGGCGCTGGCGAGCACAGGTCCGATCCACATGGCTGTCCACACGTGGTGGCTGACAGCCGGCCTTGGCGGGCCAAAGCCACCTCTTCCCGACGGCACGCCCGTTCCCGACGCCCCCCCGCCGTCTCTGGCCGACGGTGGCTTCACGGGCATTGCGTTCTATCCGATGCTGTGTCCAATCCCTCTGCTCAATGCGGCATCGAGGGGCGCGTTGTTCCAGTTCGAGTTCGACTCCCGGGTCGACTACCGGCACACGCTGCGGTTCAGGCCCTCGTTCGATCCCGGGTCCGAGTGGGAGTGCCTGTCGTCATACGTCGGTGACGGTACCCGCATGACGATCGTTGTCACCAACGACCTTGCCACGCCAAGCGGCTTTTACATGCTCGAGTATCCGTGGTGAGGACGGTGGGCCTGGCAAAGATCGTGCGCCTCTGCCTACGACTGGGGCACGTGCGAGGCCGCGCACCCCTACCTGCTGCTGGCGGATACGCCAAAACCGGCAGCCCGGCTTTCGCAGGACAGCCGCGGTAGGGCGCGACTTCCGAGGAGGACTCGCGAGCAGGCCTCCGGGCGCGCCGGAAACCAGGGGTCCTTGAGCATACTCCGCCGGCGCCCTCGGAGAGGTCGCCCTACCTTTCACGCGAAGTGGGATCGCGGAAGGGAAAGGGGGATTTGCGATGGGATTTGCGGGCTCGGCGTCATCCTCCCAGCGCGTTGGGATCGCTCACATCACCCTTGTTGAAGTCGACGTACTCCTCCGTCAGGTCAGAGGCGTAGAGCAGGGCGGAGGCGCTGCCGAGATTGAGCCGGATGTGGAGATCGAATTCCTTGGGCGCCACGGCGGCACACAGTTGACGGAAGGTGGCGTTCGTGGGCCGACCGCGCCGCACGCTCCAGAGGATCTTGCGTTTCCCGGGCGCGCTGTAGCCCACGTCGACCCGATCTTCGACGATGGTGGCCGGGCTGTAGCCCAAGGCGCCGAGGATCCGGCCCCAGTTGGGGTCGCCGCCAAACCAGCTTGTCTTCACCAGGGCGCTGTTGGCGACGGCCCGGGCCGCGGCGTCGGCGTCGGCAAATGATCTGGCGCCGGACACCCGCACGGTGACGAAGCGCGTGACGCCTTCGCCGTCGCGGACGATCTGTTGGGCGAGGGCGAGGCAGACGTGGTTGAGGGCGGCCTGGAAGGTGGCGGCGTCGCGCGACCGGGAGGTGTGGCGGCGGAGGTCGGCGCTGGTGAGGCGGGGGTTGCCAGCGAGACCGTTGGCCAGCAGGAGGACGGTGTCGTTGGTGCTCATGTCGCCGTCAACCGTGATGCGGTTGAAGCTGCTGGCGACGGCTTCCGTGAGCATGAGTTGAAGGGCGCGGGCTTCGATGGCGGCATCGGTGGTGAGGAAGCAGAGCATGGTGGCGTGGAGTCCGCGTGGGACCACGGCGGGGCGTTGGCCGGTGGCGCTCATCCCGGGCTGGATCATGCCGGCGCCTTTGCAGATGCCGCCGAGGTGCACCGTCTTGCCACCCAGGCGGCAGGTGGCGGATGCCTGCTTCGCGTGCGTGTCGCTGGTGAGGATGGCTTCGGCGGCGTGATCCGCGCTGGCGGGGTCGTCGTCGAGCTGGATAACGGCTTGTTGAATTCCGCGGAGGACGTTGGTCATGGGCATCTGGGCGCCGATGCGGCCGGTGGACCCGACGAGGACGTGGGCATCGGGCATGTGGAGCGCCTGGGCCACGGCGCGCGTCATGGCGCGGGCATCGCGCCGACCTTGGGGGCCGGTGCAGGCATTGGCGTTCCCGGAGTTGGCCACGATGGCCTGGGCGACGCCGTGCCGCACGCGCTCGACGCAGAGTCTGACGGGGGCGGCGCAGACCTGGTTGGTGGTGAAGAGACCGGCGACGGCGGCGGGCACTTCGGAAACGATGAGGGCGAGGTCGCGTTTGTTTCCTTTTTGGGAGCCTCTGCCGGTGCCGAGGCGTTTGATGTCGCAGAACACGCCGGCGGCGAGAAAACCCTGCGGAGCCGTCACCGAACCCGGAACCGATCGGAATGCAGTCTTCATGGCGGGCGCGAGCCTAGCCTAGGAGCCGAACTCGGGGCAAGGTGGGGATTCCCAGGGTGGGCAGGGCAGTTCTGCGCATTGACGCGGGGGTGTCTGCGAGGCATCGTGGCGGCGTGAAAGTCCGGGAGGTTCTGCACAGGCTTCATCAAGAGGGGTGGGTGCTGAGACGTCAGAAGGGCAGCCATCGGCAGTTCTTCCATCCCGGGTTCTCCGAGCGGCGGGTGACTGTGTCCGGGCACGCCCATTTGGAGATTCCCAAGGGAACCCTGAGCATATTCAAGCAGGCTGGCTGGAAATGAGCATATGAGGTACGCGGTAGTGATCGAGAAGAGCAAAACCGGCTTTGGCGCCTACGTGCCGGATCTCCCTGGTTGTGTGGCGGTGGCGGAGACCCTTTCCGAGACGGAGCAACTGATCCGGGAGGCAATCGAGTTCCATCTGGATGGATTGCGGGAGGACGGGATCCGCGTTCCGGAGCCATCTGCCGTCGCTCAGTACGTGGAAGTCTGAACGCAGAACAGAGCAGTCCACGGAACCGAATCGGTCGAGGTCCGCGAAGCTGCGGCCTGCGGCGACATGCCCTGAAGAGGGTCGAGATGGGGGAAAGTCGGCTCATCCCAAGAATGAAAGACGTTGCCTCAATCAGTAGCTAGGCCACCAACATGCACACCGCTTCTGATTTCAGACGCCACCTGGAGCATCGGACCGATTCTTCGGGAGTTCGTGAACGGTCGCTCGCTGGTGTCGCGCCCCGGATTCAACTGCTACATGGATGCCACGCTCATCACCTGCAGAACTCTCTGGGCATTGATCGGAGTATTCGTGCTCAGTTTTGAAGAGACGGACCTGCAGAACCCCGCGGGCAGCACCATCGATTGGTAGAACCAAAAAGAATACCACAAGATTCGCCAGAGGATCTCTTGGAACGTGTGGCCAGTCGATTGCTTCTTGAGATTGATCAGAGAGTGAAGATTGGGCAGAGCCCAGGTGCTCCACCCAACGGCGGACCGCCATCGCAGTCGCCACCTTCGCCGGAGGACAAGACGCCTGATCCGCTGCCGACGCCCTCCTCAGGCGACTGTGGGTGATCTGACCTTAGCCGCCATCTCAGGCGACTGTGGATGATCTGACCTTAGCCGCCATTCGCGCGCCATGACTGACTACTCCATCAGACGGTTCAGCAAATACATGGATGGCGAACTCATTGCCAAGCTACAAGAGTTTGCGCGAGAGTCTGGTAAGTCGTTCATATCGGGGAGAGCGTTCGAGGAAGCTACCGGCATTTCAGAAGGCACGGTCACGAACCATTTCGGGACATGGCAGGAGTTTTGCGCGAGGGCTGGATTTGGAAAGTCCAACCGACATGACGGCTCATGAGGGCGCTGCGCGGTGTCGAGGCGCGCCGGTAGTATGAGTTGCCCGGGCTGGCGGGCAACTCGCGGAGCGCTGAGCCAGTCGGTCAAGGTAGCGGCGACCTCGCCGACCGGTTTGACTCTCGCAACGGGTGAAGGTCCCGGTGACCCGGGTCGCCGTGCCTGCGCTGATCGTTCGCTGGAGGCGTGTGTTTGTGTCGCCATTGGCATGTCCGTTGCTCCACGGGCGAAGCAGGTCGATCAGGCGCGCTCGGCAATACGTTACCTGACCGACGAGAAACAGCGCGTGCGGCTTACGTGCCCCCGCGACGCGCTGAAGCAGGTGTTGGCCCAATTTACGATCCCCAAGGCGGGCCAATGCGACGCTGTGGATCGAATCGCCCGGGCGTTCTGGAACGTCGACGATTATGGGACTTGCACCATCTGGTTTCCCAAGCCTGTCCGATCAGTTCGGCGACGAGTAGGTCGCGGCTCAGGTCCCAGCGCGTAGGAGGGCGTCGACCTCGAGTCGTACCATACCGACACGGACACGGCCGGCGGCATCGACGGGGTGGCGGGCCAGGTAGCGGTCGACGACGGCGTGGACGAACTCTTCGCGGAGCGGTTCGGGCAAGCGTTGGGTGTAGGGGATCCACGTGGTGCGCACCCAGCCGACGAAGGCCGTGCGATGGGCGAGGAGCATCTCCTTGGGAACGAGGCGCGCAGCGGTCGCCTGGAACCCAGCCTTCTTGAGCCAGTCGGCATACGGATCCGGGCGGTGGAAGAAGTAGGGTTTGCGCATGCCGCGAAAGGCGTCGCGCCAGCGGGGGTCACGCATGACGGCGCGGGTGGCACGGAGGACACCTTCGGCGTTGCCGCGCCCGCCGCACGACACAAGTAGTCGACCACCGGGCCGCAGGGCAGTGGCGGCGCCGCGCAGGAAAGCACGATGGCCATCCACCCAATGAAGCGCGGCGTTCGAGAAGACCACGTCGTAAGTCATAGGGAGTTGGATCGCGCGGGCGTCCATCTGGAGGAACTCGAGATGGGGATGGTGCGGCGGGCCGAAATGCCGGCGGGCGTAGTCGATCATCTCGGCGGAGCTATCGATGCCCGTGACCCACCCGTGGGGCAGGGCGGCAGCGAGTTCGGCGGTTACCTTGCCTTCGCCGCAGCCAACATCGAGCAAGCGCTCCCGTCCAGTGAGGCGGAGGCGCGCGATGAGCTCACGAGCCCAGGCTTGCTGCGGGCCCGAGTGCGCCGCGTAGTCCTGAGGATCCCATGTATGCCGACGGGTCGGGGCCATACTGACAGAGCGGTGCAGGCCTGGGATCAGATCAGCCCGGTGGTTTCCGGGAAACCGCACATGAGGTTCAGGCTTTGGACGGCCTGCCCGCTGGCGCCCTTGACGACGTTGTCCTCGGCGCTGATGACCAGCAGGCGACCGGTCCGGGGATCGAGGCGCCAGCCGATCTCGACCAGGTTGGTGCCGACGACGTTCTTGGTGTCGGGGAGGGCCTTGCCTTCGAGAAGGCGGACGAAGGGCTCGTTGGCAAAGGCGGCGGCGTAAGCGGCGGCAATCCTCCGGCCGAACGCGGCGAGGGCTTCCGCAGTCGTGACCGGTTCCGCCGGGCGCAGATAGAGGGTGGTGAGGATACCGCGGTTTACCGGGACCAGGTGGGGCGTGAACTGGATGACGACCGGCCGGCCGGCGGCGAGACCGAGTTGTTCCTCGATCTCCGAAAGATGGCGGTGCTTCGGGAGGCCGTAGGCCCGCAGGCTCTCGGTGCACTCGCAGAACAGGTAGTCGATCTCCGCTTTCCGTCCGGCCCCGCTGACGCCGCTGAGGGAATCCGCGATGATCTCGTCGGGCCGAACCAGGCCGGAGCGGAGCAGGGGAACGGTCGGCAGCAGGATGCTGGTGGGGTAGCAGCCGGGCGAGGCGACGAGTTGGGCCTGGCGAATGGTCTCGCGGTAAAACTCCGGAAGGCCGTAGACGGAGCGCGCCAGGAGTGCGGGGGCCGGGTGGTCGTGGGCGTAGAAATCCTTGTAGACCGCGGCGCTCTTCAGGCGGAAGTCGGCGCTCAAGTCGATGACGCGGCACCCTTGTTGCAGCAAGGGGACGGCGAACTCGGCGGCAACGCCGTGCGGCAAGGCCAGGAAGACGACTCGCGCGAGGCGGGCGATGGCGGCGGCGTCCGGTTCGCTGAAACAGAGCGTCCGGGCCCGGGGATGGTGGCCGAACTTGGGGAAGACGTGGGCCACGGTCTGGCCGGCGTATTGGCGGGAGGTGACGGCGGCGAGCTCGACCTGTGGATGGCGGAGGAGCAGTCGCACGAGTTCCTCGCCGGAGTATCCAGACGCTCCGATGACCGCCACGTTCACGGTTTCCATCGTTGACTCCTATGATCAGGCTTGGGGACAAGCGGGGAGCGCCCCCGGCTTCATTCGATGCTTGGTGATGTCAAACGGAACGCCCCCGCCCGGGCTTCCAGGCGGGGGCGTTCGAGAGGTATCGCGGTTCAGCGGTTCAAGGGTTCAACGGTTGAGGGGCTGCCCCGGCAGGGGCCGGCTCCTAGCGTTTGCTGAACTGGAAGCGTTTGCGCGCGCCGGGCTGCCCGTACTTCTTGCGCTCTTTCATGCGCGGGTCGCGGGTGAGGAAGCCTTCTTTCTTGAGTGCCGGGCGGAAATTCGGGTCAGCGCGCAGGAGGGCGCGGGCGATGCCGTGTCGGACGGCGCCGGCTTGTCCCGAGGGGCCGCCGCCGGAGACACTGACGCGGACGTCGAACTTGGCGGTGGTATCGGTCAGGACCAGCGGTTGGGTGGCCTGCGTGCGCAGGGCCTCCATGGGGAAATAGGATTCGAAGGGGCGCCCGTTGACGCTGATCTTGCCGTTACCCGGGGCCAGGCGGACGCGGGCGACGGAGGTTTTGCGGCGGCCGGTGCCGAGGAACTCAGTGACTTCTGCCATAGGAAAAGGCTAGTGGGCGGCTGCGAGCGGGGCGGGTTGCTGGGCCTTGTGCGGGTGGTCTTGGCCCTTGTAGACCTTGAGCTTGGTGAAGAGGCGCGAGCCGAGGCGGTTCTTCGGGAGCATGCCCTTGACGGCGTGCTCGATGAGCCGTTCCGGGTGCGCGGCGCGGACTTCGGCGACGGTGCGATAGTGTTCGCCGCCTTTCCAACCGGAATAGGACATGTAGCGCTTCTGCGTTTCCTTCTTGCCGGTCAGCAAGACCTTTTCCGCGTTGATCACCACCACGAAATCCCCGGTGTCCATGTGGGGGGTGTAGGTGGGCTTGTTCCGGCCGCGCAACATATCCGCCACCTGCACAGCCAGTCTTCCCAGAACCACGCCGTCGGCATCAATGACATGCCACTTGCGCTCGTCTGGATTCACTTTGGGCACAAACGTTTTCATCCAGTCCTGAAACCAAGGAGCGGAGAAGCTAACAAACGGCCGGGTGAAGTCAATAGTCCATTTGGGCTCCATTTGGGCTCCAGATCCTCGGCAGTGCATCCGGAGATTGTCGGTCACCCGTCCCCGAGGGCGGGCGGTCCGGGGCGCGACCGGTCCCCGGTCGCAGCGGCGGCGCTGGGCGGCAGTGCGTCGATGGTTCGAGATCGCGTCCGGCGGGTGAGGCTGCTGCCCGCCGGGACGGCGGGCGGTCCGGGGCGGCCAAACGGTGCTGGCCGTCCACCGAGAGCCTGGGGATGCACCAGATCCTCGGTCAAGTGGCGATAGGGGCTCGATCGTCGCCGGTCAGCGCGCGGTTTTCGCCCCTGCGGATGGGCGCTCTGTCGGCTCCGGGAAGATCCCGCCTCGGCGGCGGGATCTGAGACAATCGGTAGAGAAATGCCCTGGGGTCCTCGGCCTTGCGCGGCAAGGTAACGCCGGCTTTCCAGTCGGCGGGTGTCGGCGTCAAGGGGCGTCGTGGGCTTCCTCGCCGGGCGTTTCGCGTGTCGCGGGCGCGCCGGAGATCTTGCGTTCGAGATCGGCCACGCGTCGCAGGAGGAGGGGGAGTTGCTGCAAGGCGAGGATCTGGCGTTTGGCTTTGCGGTCGGGTTGGGCTGGGGCGCCGAGCCATTTTTCGCCGTCGGGGACGTCGTGCATGACGCCGGCGTGGGCGGCGATGGCGACGCGATGTCCGACCTTGAGGTGGCCGGCGATGCCGGCCTGGCCGCCGAGGCAGACGTAGTTGCCGAGCTTGCTGCTGCCGGCGATGCCCACCTGGGCGATGACCAGGCAATGCTCGCCGATGGCCACGTTGTGCGCCACCTGGACGAGGTTGTCGATCTTGGTGCCCCGGCCGATGGTGGTGGGTCCGAGGGCGCCGCATCGCCGCCCCT
>CAYSPU010000199.1:6976-11306 GCA_964432995.1 uncultured Verrucomicrobiota bacterium | reverse complement strand
GCCAGCACGGCTTCGAGATCGTCGCCACACCGGCCACCGCCGACGCCCTCATCGTCAACACCTGCTCCTTCATCGACGACGCCCAGAAGGAAAGCGTCGATGCCATCCTCCAATCCGCCGCCCTGCGCGAGGCTCACCATCCCCACCAGGCGCTGGTCGTCGCCGGTTGCCTGCCCCAACGCTACCCCCGCCAATTGCCCAACCTGCTCCCGGAAGTCGACGCCCTCATCGGCCTCGACCAAGTCCCGGACATCGCGCGCGTCGTCCGCGAAGCGCTGGCACGACGCCGCCAACGGTTGATGGCCAGTCGGCGCCTCACGCGCGCACGCGGACGGCCCCGCGCGCCCAAGCCATCGCAACGCAAAGAGGAAGAGCGACCCCGACTCGCCGCCTTGCCGACCTCCGACGCGCCGGTTCCTGGCGAGGCGCAGGCAGCCGCGTCAGGCAGCACCCCCCCCCAGCCAACCACACCCCTCGTCGAAGTCCACGCCCGCCCCGCGTACCTTCCCGATTCCAACTCCCCGCGACTCCGCCTCACCCCGCGCCACTTCGCCTACGTCAAGATCGCCGAGGGCTGCAACCATCCCTGCACCTTCTGCGTCATTCCCCGCATCCGCGGCCGCCACCGCAGTCGAAGCCTGCCCGATATCGTTGCCGAGGTACGCCATCTCCTCGACCAAGGCGCCCGCGAAATCAACCTCATCTCCCAGGATTCCACTTACTACGGTCGGGATCGCCTTCGTTCGCGATCGGGATCCCTCGCCTCACCCGAACAACTCCGCGCCACCGGCGAAGCCCTGCCGGAAGACGCCGCCACCCTGAGCACGCTGCTCCACGCCCTCAACGCCATCCCCGGCGATTTCTGGATCCGTCTCCTCTACACCCACCCGGCGCACTGGACCGACCCCCTCATCCACACCATCGCCGCCTGCCCCAAGGTCGTGCGCTACATCGACCTCCCCCTCCAGCACATCCACGACAACCTGCTGGAGCGGATGCGGCGGGAAACCTCGCGCCGCCAGATCGAAGACCTCATCCGCCGCCTCCGCACCGGTCTCCCGGGCGTCACCCTCCGCACCACCTTCATCGTCGGCTTCCCCGGCGAAACCGAACCCTGCTTCCAGGCCCTCCGACAGTTCGTCCGCGACACCCGCTTCGAGCGCCTCGGCGTCTTCACCTACTCGCCCGAAGCCGGCACCCTCGCCGCTCGCATGGCCGGCCAAATCCCCCCGCGCACCCGCCAACGCCGCCGCAACCTCCTCATGACCGACCAACTCGAGATCGCACGCGCCCTCTCCGCCAACTGCGTCGGCCAAACCCTCCGCGTCCTCGTCGAACGCCGGCCTTCCCCACAGGAGTTGCGCCAGGCCGAAGTCCACTCCAGAGAACACGGACTGACTCGACAAACCGCACCCCAGCCCCCGCCCCGACGCGGCCGCTGGGTGGTCGCCCGCAGCGCCGCCGACGCACCCGACGTCGACGGACGCGTCTACATCCGCGGCAACCTCCCCGTCGGCGAGTTCGCCCTCGTCCGAATCGTCGGTCACACCGATTACGACCTGATCGCGGAACCGTGTTTTCCGTGAATCCCCATCTTCACCTTGGAGTGTCGTTTCGCATGAAAGGTAGGGCGGGCTCTCCCAGCCCGCCGGAAACACGTGCATCGTTGGCTGCTCCTCGCGGCGCCCTCGGAGAAAGCGCCCTACCTGATCGTGCCCAGGTAGGAGGCAACCCGTGATCGCCGCCATCACCGGCGCCGCCGGCCATCTCGGGGCCAACCTCGTCCGCTCCCTCCTCGACCACGGCGCCTCCGTCCGTGCTCTCGTCCGCGAAGACTCCCGGGCGATCGATCCTCTGCCCGTCGACACAATTCGCGCCGACGTGCTCCATCCCGATTCCCTGCGCCAGGCCTTTCGGGGAATCGACGTCGTCTTCCACCTCGCAGGCCGTGTCTCCATCTCCGGCTCCCAACAGGGCGCCGTCGAGACCATCAACGTCGTCGGCACCCGCCACGTCGCCCGCGCCTGCCTGGACGCCGGCGTCCGGCGCCTCGTCCACTTCAGCTCCGTCCACGCCTTCGCCGCCAACCCCGCCCACTTGCCCGTCGACGAAGCCCGCCCGGCCGCCGGACCCAAGGCCCCGGCCTATGACCGCACGAAGGCCGCCAGCGAACGGGAAGCCCTCGCCGCCATAAACCGTGGCCTCGACGTTGTCATCCTCAACCCCACCGCCGTCATCGGGCCGCACGACTACAAACCCTCGCCCATGGGCCAGGTCATCCTCGATCTCTGCCACCGCCGCCTGCCTGCCCTCGTCGCCGGCGGATTCAATTGGGTGGACGCCCGCGATGTGGCCCAGGCCGCTCTGGCCGCAGCCGAACGCGGCCGACCCGGAGAACGCTACTTGCTCGGCGGCGAATGGCGTTCCTTGTTCGACCTCGCCCGCGACGTCGAACAGGCAAGCGGCGTCCCGGCACCACGCTGGCTCGTCCCCATGTGGCTCGCCCGCCTCGCCGCGCCCTTCGCCGAAACCTGGTCCCGCGCTGCCCACCGACGCCCTCGGTTCACCCCCGAAGCCCTCCTCGCCCTGCGCAACCACCGCTTCGTCCGCCACGACAAGGCCCGACGCGAACTCGACTACCACCCACGCCCCCTGACAGAGACCATCCGCGACACCGTCACCTGGTTTCGCCAGAATCCTCCCACCCGGTAGCCGCACACTGGCTATGTGACCACCTTGTGCCACAAACCTCGATGCGCCTTGGGCCCATGAACTGCGTAGCGCCGGCTTTCCAGCCCGCATGACGCCGACAGGAATGTCGGCGCTACGGTTCATGGAGAGCGCGTCCAAGCCCCACACCCCTCCCCCATGAACGAACGCCAGTTCTTCGACCTCTTCCTCTACGCCTGGGTCGGCCTCGCCGCGATCACCGGGATCAGCCTCCACTTCGTCCCCGCACCCTACGGACGGCATCAGCGCTCAGGATGGGGCCCGCGGATGAATGCCACCGCCGGTTGGATCCTGATGGAGATCATCTCGCCGCTGGGAATGGCCTTCTACTTCGCCGCCGGCGATCGGCAGCACAACCTCCCGGCCCGGGTCTTCCTCGCCTTGTGGCTCGTGCACTACGGCTACCGCGCCTTGGTCTTCCCGTTCTGCCGCCGCGGCGGAACCCGTGAAATCCCGTTCGTCATCGTCTTGCTCGCCGCCGCTTTCAACCTGGGCAACAGCTACCTCAACGGCCGCTGGCTCTTTCACTTCGGCCCCCCGCTCGCCGCCTCGTGGTTCGGCGACCCGCGCTTCCTCGGGGGGACCGCCCTCTTCGCCGCCGGATTCCTCATTCACCTCCACGCCGACCGGACGCTCATCCGCCTCCGAAAGCCCGGGGACTCGGGCTATTCGATCCCGACCGGCGGCCTCTACCAGCGTGTCTCCTGCCCGAACTACTTCGGCGAAATCGTCGAATGGACCGGCTTCGCCCTCGCTACCTGGTCGGCCCCGGCGGCCGCGTTCGCTCTTTGGACGGCGGCCAACCTCGTGCCGCGTGCCCTCGCGCACCATCGCTGGTACCGGGCCACGTTCCCCAACTACCCCGCCAACCGCCGCGCCCTCGTCCCCTATCTGCTCTGAACGGAAGGCCCCCCGTCGAACGGTTGCGCCACGCGCGGAGTGCGCTAGTTTGTGCTGGCTGCGCCAGAAACCGCGCAAACTGAAGCCCGCTATGAAACTCTCTTGGATTCCGGTCGCCGGCTGTATCCTTCTGAGCATCTCGCTCAGCCACGCCGCCCCGCGCCCCCAAGCCGCCACCCCGTCACCCCGCGCCGCCTCCACCAACGCCCCCGCCATGACCAATTCCCTCCCCAAAACCGACGCCCAATGGCGCCAGAAACTCACCGCCGAACAATACCGCGTCCTCCGACAAAAAGGCACCGAACGCGCCTTCACCGGGCGATATTGGAACCACCGCGACAAGGGGGTCTACCTCTGCGCCGGGTGCGGGCAACCCCTCTTCACCTCCGACACCAAGTTCAACTCCGGCTGCGGTTGGCCCAGCTACTTCGCCGCCGCCGCCACCAACGCCGTCACCACCCAGACCGATACCAGCCTCGGGATGCGCCGCACGGAAGTCCTCTGCTCGCGCTGCGGCGGTCACCTCGGTCATGTCTTCGACGATGGACCCCGCCCCACCGGCCTGCGCTACTGCATCAACTCCGCCTCCCTCACCTTCGAAAAGAAAGACGCCCCCAACCCAGCACCTCGGACCTCCCAACCTCGAACCCTGAACCTCCCAACCTCAAACCCTGAACCTCCCAACCTCGAACCCTGAACC
>CAYSPU010000199.1:5431-6876 GCA_964432995.1 uncultured Verrucomicrobiota bacterium | reverse complement strand
AACCCTGAACCTCCCAACCTCAAACCCTGAACCTCCCAACCTCGAACCCTGAACCCTGGACCTCCCAACCTCGAACACCACCTCTACTGCTGGTTCAGGCTCGAAGTCCGATCCGCCAGCCAGACCATGTCCAGGTTGCCCGGGGACGCGACGTTCAGCGTGAGGCTGTTGTCGTACTTCACCGGCGGTTTCGTCCGCGCGTCCTGCCACTTGCGAATGTCGGCGTGACCGTCGGCGAACGATATCCCCGCGGCGCCGTTGTGGTAGCTGGCCGGAAAATCAACGATCCGCACCGAGGGCAGGCTCTCGACCATCATGTTGGCAAATCCGCCCGCGTTGATGCTGTCCGGATGCTCGTCCAACAACACGTAACACATCGACGGTGACGGATCCACGATGTCCGCTGTCTTGGCGTAGGTGCGGTACTTCTTCGATGTTGGATTAGCCTGGAATCCGCGCGGATCCAGCCAGTCGCCGGGGCCGAACGCCTGGCTCATCCCCATGCTCCGCACCCGGTAATAGCTCACCCCGCCCATCCGCACCTGACTCTTGTCCGCGGGGCACTTGTAGACCTCGACGGCATCCATGTAGGTGGCGAACTTCGAGCGCTTCGGGTCGCGCAAGGCCATGGTGTTCGTGTTGTCCGGGTTGCTCGTGCCGAAGTCCAGCCAGCCGTCCACCCACGCCGTGGGCTCCACCGGGCTCGTGTAGCCGGACGTTGTCACCCGGATCCCCATTGTCGTCGGCATAGAGATGCCAGACCAACTGGAGCTGCTTCAGGTTGCTCAGGCACTTGATGCCCTGGGCCTTGCTCTTGGCCTTGGCCAGCGCCGGCAGAAGCATGCCCGCCAAAATCGCGATGATCGCAATCACCACGAGCAACTCGATCAGTGTGAAACCCCTTCTCAGTCGGGAACTCGAAGCCGATGAACTCTTCATAAGACCAGCGCTCCTCGGCAGCCCGGCCCGGTGAACCCGCGCCTGCTCTGCCGCGTATACTGCCATCTAGCTTCGGCAAGCCGCCGCTGTCAAAACGATTCCGTGCCCGACGCGGGGGCGGCGTCGCCGGCCGGGGTTCGACTTTCCATGTTCGACGTTCGACGTTCGACGTTCGATGTCCGCGATCTCAACAGCCGCAAGGTTGCCGGACGGGCCGCATTCTGGCACAACCAGGCCCATGACAAACGCCGCCGCCATCCCTTCCGCTCTGCCAGTGCTTCCCGAAGCCAAACTCGATGCCCTCGCACTCGGCGCCCTCGTCCACCGCCTTGACCCCGGGGTCGTCCCGCTCCACCGGGCCATGTCCTTCGACGTCCACGTCTCCGGCGGCGAGTACAATCCCATCCACGCACTCTCGGAGTGCTTCCGCTTGCGCACCGCCATCGTCACCGCCCTCCCTCGTTACCCGATTGGGGAACTCGTCCGGGGACGGGTCCGCGCCGCCG
>CAYSPU010000199.1:0-5421 GCA_964432995.1 uncultured Verrucomicrobiota bacterium | reverse complement strand
CTCGGTTCGCGGGCCGAACATCGCCACTGTCTACAGTGACCGCGGCCAGGGCGTTCGCCCACCCGTTGTCTTCTACAACCGCTCGAACGAAGCGGCTGCCTTGCTCAAGCCAGGCGATTTCCCGTGGGCCGACATCTTCCGGGGCGGCGTCCGCTGGGCGCACTCGGGCGGGATCTACGCCTCCCTTTCCGCCACCACTTCCCAACTCATTCTCGAGATGATGGACGCCGCCAAAGCCGCCGGCGCCATCCGCTCCGTCGACCTGAACTACCGGGCGAAACTCTGGGCGCCCCTGGGCGGGCTCCCGCAGTGCCGCAAGGTCATGCGCGAGATCGCTTCCAGAGTCGATGTCCTGATCGGCAACGAGGAGGACCTGCAAACCTCCCTCGCCATCCAGGGACCCGACGTGGCAGGCAAACGCTCAAGGCTCGAAACGACCACCTTCTTCTCCATGATTGACGAGGTCATCCGGCAGTTCCCGAACATCCGCGCCGTCGCCACCACCCTGCGCGAGGTGCATTCGGCCAACCGGCACACCTGGAGTGCTGTCCTTTGGTTCAACGGACAGCAGTGCCAGGCCCCGACCTGCGAGCTGGATGTGCTCGACCGGATCGGCGGCGGCGACGGCTTCGCCGCCGGGCTGATCTACGGTCTGCTGCAGGGGCGACCACCGGAAGAGGCCTTGCGTCTCGGCTGGGCTCACGGCGCCATGCTCACGACCTTCCCCGGCGACACTTCAATGGCGACCCTCGAGCAGGTCGAGGCCTTTGCCAAAGGCGGCCTGGCGCGCGTCCAACGCTGAACACCCTGGCGACCAGGACTGGAATCGACCCCCTCCAACCCCGTGCAACTTTTTGTCGTAGCTACGACAAAAAGTTGCACACTCTCCCACCCGGCGCGACAGTGTGAACCCCTCGAGACCGGCGGAGAAGGAGCCCGCGGAGCGGGATCCAGCGAAATCCGCGCCCGGCCCTGTCGCCATGCTGCAGGCGAGCCTCGAGGGGCACGCGCTTGAGCCGCGATGTCGAGCTCGGGCGCGGATTGGGGACCAAGACTCCGCAACGCCGCCAAGTGCAAAACTTTGTTGCACCTGCAACAAAGTTTTGCAGCCGCTCCCCAGAGTCGATCGGGCCTTCTCCAGACTTCCGCCGGCCAACCGTCAACCCCGACGGGTGGCGCCGCCAGTCCCCCGCTCTCCCGTCAGGCGCGGGCACCGGTGCTGCCCCCACCCCTATCTTCC
Source organism: uncultured Verrucomicrobiota bacterium (assembly GCA_964432995.1). Taxonomy (GTDB): domain Bacteria; phylum Verrucomicrobiota; class Verrucomicrobiia; order Limisphaerales; family JAHDYP01; genus CAYSPU01. The sequence goes on along the minus strand of CAYSPU010000199.1, from coordinate 4,181 downwards.
CGAAACCCCGGAAAAACAGGACAGAGGAGGAACGAGCGGCCGCAGGGATTTGCAGGCTCGACGTTTGTCCTGGCTGTGCGACACTCCCAACCATGCGCAACTTCCTGTCCTCCACCCCGCGTCAGCGGCTGCACCAACTCCTCCTGGCCGGCCTGCTCGTCGTCCCCCTCGCCGTCATCGCCGCCACACCCGGCGGCTGGGACACACCCGCCGCCAAGGGGAAGCGCATCCTCTACTTCACCAAATCCTCCGGGTTCGAACATAGCGTCATCCAACGACCCGCTCCGGACGAACTCAGTCACTCGGAACGCATCCTGACCGAACTCGGTCGCCGCCACGGTTTCGCGGTCGATTGCTCGAAGGACGGCAGCCTGTTCTCCACCGACCAGATCGCCCGCTACGACGTGTTCGTGTTCTACACCAGCGGCCTCCTGACCGAGGTGGGGACCGACAAACACCCCGCCATGACGCCGGACGGCAAAAACGCCCTCCTCGAAGCCATCCGGAACGGCAAGGGCTTCGTCGGCCTCCACTCCGCCAACGACAGCTTCCACATCCAACCCGATCCGCCGGACCTGTCCACCCGCTTCATCGCGCACGGCGAAGGTGCCGATCCCTATATCCGGATGCTCGGGGGTGAGTTCATCCGCCACGGACCGCAGCAGGTGGCCCGGCTCCGCCTGGTCAACCCGAAGTTCCCCGGCTGCGAATCGCTGCCGGAGCCTTTCGCGATCCAGGAGGAGTGGTACACCTTCAAGGACTTCGCTCCCGATCTCCACGTGATCCAGGTCCTGGAGACCAAAGGCATGAAGGGCATCGATTATCAACGGGCGCCGTTCCCCTACACCTGGGCGCGTCGACACGGACAGGGTCGGGTCTTCTACACCGGACTCGCCCACCGCGAAGACGTGTGGGCTCATCCCCACTTCCAGAGCATCCTCCTCGGCGGTCTCGGCTGGGCCGCCAAGAACGTCGACGCCGACGTTGCGCCCAACATTGCCACAGCCACCCCCGGCTACCGCGAACTCCAGCCGAAAGCCGAACCCAAGTAGCCGGTGTGCCGTGTTCTCTCCAGGTCGGTGGTCCCGCAAGCGCTTTCCATGAACCGTGGCGCCGAGATTGCTGTCCGCGAAAGGCCGGCTGGAAAGCCGGCGCTACGCAGTTCGTGGTCCCAAGGCGCATCAGACGGCTGGATGTGGCGGCTCGCCATGAACCTCGTAGCCGCCGGCGTCCGTCGGCGCACAACTCTGCGCCGGAGAGTCTGCGCGGACTCACGTCCTCGGCTACAGTTCTCCCGAAAACTGGTAGGGCGCGACTCCGAGCTGTGCTCGCGAGCAGGTCTCCGCATCGCGCCGCAGTGGACTGGTTCGGCGACAGCATCTTGCGGCGCCCTCGGAGAGGTCGCCCTACCTTTCATGCGACGCGGCATCATAGAATGGGTAGGGGGATTCGTGGGCACATGGCATTCCGTTTCCACGGAAAAACGGCTCTCGGCACTCGCTCCCGCTGCTCTCGGTCTCTTCCTCTTGCTCCCCCAGTGTCTCTCTGCGGCGTCGCCCCTCGAATCCATCGCCTCACCGGACCCCGGCTGGCCGCAGTGGCGCGGACCACGTCGTGACGGTCGTTCCCTGGAAACCAACCTCGCCTCCTCCTGGCCGGAAGCCGGACCGCCGCGGCTGTGGACCGCCACCAACCTCGGCCGCGGTTACTCCGCCCCCATCATCAGCGACGGCCGCATCTACCTCGCCGGTGACGTCGGCCGCGAACTGCACCTCTTCGCCCTCGACCTCGAGGGCCGCCTCCTCTGGCGGGCCACCAACGGTGTCTCCTGGAAGAACCCCTATCCCGGCGCACGAGCCAGTTGCGCCCTCAGCAACCAGCGCCTCTTCCACATGAACGCCCACGGCCGGGTGGCATGCCTTGACCCCGCCACCGGCCGCGAACTCTGGTCCGTCAACGTCATCGAGCGCTTCGGCGGAGAGGTTCCCACCTGGGCCCTCGGCGAGTGCCTTCTCGTCGATGGCCCCCGCCTAATCGTTACTCCCGGAGGACGCGACGCCCTCATGGCGGCGCTCGACGTTCGAACGGGCGAAGTCGTCTGGGCCACTGAACCGCTGCGTCTCAACCAGACGGCTCACCCCTCCTTGCAGACGCTTCAGGGCAAACCGGGGGAAACCGATACCGCCGGCTACGGTTCCCCCATCCTCGTCCGGTGGAACGAACGCCGGCTCCTGATCGGTTGTTCCCTGCGTCACACGTTCGGCGTGGACGCCGACACCGGCCGCCTCCTCTGGGCGCGCCCGCTGCAGACCCGCTACAACGTCGTGGCCGCCACGCCGGTCCCGTGTGGCGACAGCTTTTTCGTGACGGCACCCGACTCCAGCGGTGGCCGGCTCTACGGCCTCCGGGCCGAAGGCGAGAACATCATCCCGGTGCCGCGCTGGACGACGCCGCTCGACACCTGTCACGGGGGCCAGGTGCTCGTTGACGGCCGGCTCTACGGCTCCTATTACCGCGCCAAGAAGGGCTGGGCCTGCCTCGATGCCGCGTCCGGCAACACCCTCCACGAGTTCCGCAACCTGGCGATGGGCTCCGTCCTCGCCGCAGACGGACGTCTCTACTGCCTCAGCCAGGAGGGAGAACTCGTGCTATTCGAGCCCGCGCCGAACGATCTCGTCATCCGCGGACGAATGCGGATTGCCCCGGACAGTGAGAACGATGCATGGACGCACCCCGTCATTCTGGATGGCCGGCTCTACCTCCGATACCACGAGCAACTGCACTGTTACGACGTGCGTGCGCCGCACGAAGCCGTGCCCGACTGAGTCGCGTCCATCTCTTGGCGACGGACAAGTGCGCCGACTCACGTCGGCGGCTACGAGGCTCATGGGAAGGCTGGACCTCCAAGAATTGGATGCGCGCTGGCACCATGAGCCAATCCAAGGTAGGGTGCGACTCCGAGGAGAACTCGCGAGCAGGTCTCCGCATCGCGCCGGAGACAAGCGCTTCGGAGAGTGCACCTTGCGGCGCCCTCGGAGAGGTCGCAATACCAGACGGTCCATGAAGAGCCGCCACATCCAACCGCCCGCTGCGCCTTGGGTCCATGAAGCGCGTAGCGCCGGCTTTCCAGCCGGCCGGACGCCGACAGGAATGTCGGCGCCACGGTTACCCAGAAACTCCCGCCCCCCACCGCATGGTCGCCACCTTCGTCGATACCTTGGTCGCCCTACCCGGCAACCCTCGACCAAGGTGGCGACAAAGGCCGGACCGCTCCGGAGTCCATTTTCCTGCGAAGTGGTATCCCAGATTGGGTAGGGGGATTCATGGTGAGGGGCGGAATCCTCACCGATCTGGCCGATGCCTCCTTGTAGCGGTGCCAAACCAGGATCACGAGGAGGATCCGGAACGGGGAGGGACACTGAGTGCCCTCATCCCTGGAGCGATCTCCACAGCATCCAGGTGATCTCCTCGTAAAACGCGTTCTTGCTGGGATAGGAGAAGACCGTGGCCGGCTCTTGCCGAAGGAAGTAGGCGCCGCGGTTCTGCAGTGCCTGAGGCGCCCGCGCGGCCAACTGCCGTACCAGGCGGCCCAGGTTCTCCGCAACGTCCTCGGTGCGCTCCTCTCCCAGACATCGAAACAAGAGCGGCGCCGCGTCGCCGACCTCGAGGCTGAAGCGCGCCACGGCGCGTGCCAGGACAATCTCCAGCATCCAGCGCTCGGCCCGCTGTTCCCGGGTGCGCACCTCGCGGACGGTCAGCGGTTCTTCGGAAGTGACATCGCGCAGGAACCCCGGCCGCCTTGTGCCGAACAGCCCGCCGGCCTTCGGAGCAACGGTTTCCCGGCGCGCGAATTCGATGGTGTAGACGCTGCCGACGGCCACCAGGGCCACGTGCCGCCATTCCACGGGAACCGGCCGGCCGATGGCGTCGTGAATCACCAGGGCGTCTTCGCCCAGATCCAGACGCCGCACGAACTTGGTGGACGGCATCTTCGGCAGCGCGGTCTCGGCGACGATGTCAACGCCGATCCCCTGCGCCTCGAGGGCTTGCTGGAACTGGGCCGCTTGTTCCGCATCGAGGTTCTTCGCCAGGATCCCGAAGGCGTCATTGGCCAGGCCGGGCGCGTCCGCGGGCGCGAAACCCCGCACCGATCCCAAGGCCACCCTCAGCCTCTCGATGGG
>CAYSPU010000198.1:0-11317 GCA_964432995.1 uncultured Verrucomicrobiota bacterium | reverse complement strand
TCGGAGGCGCGTTCGGCGGGTGAGGCTGCTGCCCGCCGGGACGTCGGGCGGTCCGGCGCCCAGTGTTCGTTCCTCCGGATCACACCTCGGGAACGTCAATGCGAAACATCAATTGCTTGGCAAGCCGTGCGGACCGTGACACCCTGCCCCCAATCAGCTCGGCCAAGCTCAAGCCGCGCCCACGCCTATGCTTAAAGCCGGCATCGTCGGTCTCCCCAACGTTGGGAAATCCACCCTGTTCAACGCCCTCACCCGGTCGCACAAGGCGGCCGCGTCCAACTACCCCTTCTGCACCATCGACCCCAACCTCGGGGTCGTGAACGTTCCCGACCCGCGCCTCGACCAGCTCGCCCATGTGGTCAAGGTCCCCCACCAGATCCCGGCCACCATCGAGTTCGTCGACATCGCCGGCCTGGTCCAGGGCGCCTCCCGCGGCGAAGGCCTCGGCAACAAGTTCCTCAGCCATATCCGTGAAGTCGACGCCATCGTCCATGTCGTCCGCTGCTTCGAAGACCCGGACGTCCATCACGTGACCGGCACGATCGACCCCGTGCGCGACATCGAGATCGTCGCCACCGAACTGGTGCTCGCCGATCTCGAAGCCCTCCGCCGCCGCCGCGAGAAGATCAGCAAGGACCTGAAGGGCGGCGAGAAACACGCCCTCGCCGAAAGCCACGTGCTCGACAAGCTCGAGCCCCACCTCAACGCCGGCAACCCCGCCGTGACCCTCCAGCTCGCGCGCGAAGAATGGGAATTGGTCCGGCACGTCTTCCTGCTCACCGCCAAGCCCACCATCTTCGCGGCCAACGTCCGCGAAGCCGATCTCGCCAACGTCGAATCCCACCCGCCCGTCGCCCGGGTCCGCGATTACGCCCGCACCCACCACGCCTGCGACACCGTCGTCATCTGCGCCCAACTCGAGAGCGACCTGGCCGATCTCACGCCACCGGAGGCCGCCGACTACCTCCGCGAACTCGGGGTGACCGAGTCCGGCGTCGGCGCCCTCATCCAGCACGCCTACCAGTTACTGCAACTCCGCACCTTCTTCACCTTCAACGAAACCGAAGTGCGCGCCTGGACCATCCGCGCCGGCGACACCGCCTCCCGGGCCGCCGGGACCGTCCACACCGACTTCGAGAAGGGCTTCATCAAGGCCGAGACCGTCCTCTGGGAGAATCTCGTCCGCTGCGGCTCCGTCGGGCACGCCCGCGAAACCGGCCACTACCGCGTCGAAGGCCGCGATTACGTCGTCCGCGACGGCGACGTCCTCCTCTTCCGGTTCCACGTGTAGCCGGGTTGGGCTCCCGCGCTCAAGACCCGTCATCCGAACCCACTCACGCTACAGCCCGGACTCGAAGAGCTTCGTCCCGGTGCGCAGGGCCTCGCGGTTCTGCCGTTCCCGTTGTTGCCGGGCCGCGTATTTGGCATCGCGCCACTGATCGATCGCGCAGGGCTGGAAACCCGGGGCGTCCGCCTCCGGGCGCTGCGCCAGCATCTCCGCCCCGGCACGGATCAGCGCCAACGCCTCCCGGTAGTGCGGATCGGTCTGGTCCCCGAATTTCGCCAGGCACGGGCTGAGCTCCGGCCGATCGAAGCTGACTTGCGGGCCGCGGCTGCTGGCGTGACCGGCCAATTGGCGCAGGGGGACTCCGGTGAGCTGCTCCAGGCGCGCGAGTTGGGCGTCGTCCAGCGGCGCGCGACCGCCGAGGTTCTCCGGATAGGCACTCGCGTAGCTGGGGTAGTAGGGGGCGTTGAGATCGATCCACGTGACGAGGCGATCCCAGTCCTCCGGATCGAGGGTGCGACCGCAGCGCGGGTTGTTGCGGAGAGTGCGGATCAGTTTGCTGGCGTGTGCTCCCCACGCATAGGCCGCCTGGATCTCCGCGGGACCGGCGCCCACCACCCGGATGAACTGCTTTCGCCACAGCTCGATGTACGCCGCGTTGAAGACAAGGTCGCGATCGCCCGCGAGGTTGAGCACCTGGCCAGCCGGCGTGCCGAAGTCGTGGCAGCGGACACAGTGGCGGTCGAACACCGGTTGGACCTCCGCCCGGAAACTGAAGTCGCGGGCCGGTCCGCGCCATCCCTCCAGGGCCGCCGGGGTTCGCTGCGGGGCGCGCGCGAACGCGCCGGTGGGCCGGGCTGGGGCCGACCGGCGGTCCTCATGGCAGCCGATGCAGCCCGCTTGCTCCCCCGATTGCACAATCGTGCCGCTGCGCATCGACTGGATCATCATGCCGTCGCCGTCCAGGAGCTGGAAGTAGACGAACCTGTCCGACGGCACTGTGAAGTAGGCGGAGCCGTCATCGGCCACCGGCACCGTGCCCAGGATGCGTTTGTTGACGAAGTCATGCCAGTTCATCGCCGGCGCCTCCTGGCCCTGGCCACCCCAGGCCGGCCGGGTCCAAAAGCGCTTTTCCGGCGACTCGACCACGCGCAGCCACCGGACCGAACCGCGGGCGACACCAGCCATGTGCGTGCCCCGGTAGACGTCCTCGACGTAAAAGTAACCTTCCCGGTTCGCGTAATCGCGGCGGGTGGGGATCACCGGCGGACGCCCGCGCGGCCCCAGCGGCAGGGGATCAAAGCAGCCCGGCGGTTCCGCGTGCAGCCGCACCTCATGGCCGAAGGTGTCGAGCAGGTAGAGCCCCATCTCCTCGCCGGCGCCCGTCATGCGCGCGGCGAGGAAGTAGTTCGCGCTCAGCGGATACGGGTCCTCATACTTGGGCTTCACGCCGGCGAACGCGTCGAAGATCTCCCACCCCGACTGGCGCACGAGCGCGGCGGCGGCAGCCGGCCAGGTGCGAACCACCGGTTCCCGGCCGTCCAAACCCAGTTGCCGGTCAATGATTGCCAGCGCCCCCCACGGCCGGTCGTGGCAGGAGCCAAACACGCAGAGGACCCGGTCCGTGCCCGGGATGACCCGGGCGTCAATCACCGCCCCGGGGGACGCGGTGTTGTTGCCCCAATACAGAGCGTGCGCCGTCCCATCCGGGTTCACCGTCCACAGCGCCTGGGCGTCGCCGAAATTGCGGTCCACATACTCCCAGCGGTCATACAGGATCCGTCCGTCCGGCAGGAGCGATGCGTGCCCCTCAAACAGCGTGCTCTTGCCAATCTGGTGGATGTTCGCCCCGTCGGCCCCCATCCGATACAGGTTGGCCATGATGTGCCGGTTGCACATGCAGTATTTCGGCTCGCGCGTGGACGAGAACACGATTGTGTCGTCCGGCAAATACAGCGGGTCGAAGTCGTCCACATCCCGCGCAAATGTCAGTTGACGCAGGCCCGAACCGTCCGCATTCACCTCGTAGATGTGGTAGCTGTCCGCGGCGTTGGTGCGCATCGAAAACACGATCCGGCCCGCGTCGAAGTGCACCTCCGGATCGCGCACCACCCCGTGCGGCACCTCGAGCAGGGTCCGAACGCCGCCGCCGGCCGCGTCGAGCACCTTCAAGGCGCTGCCCGGGGTGAAGGCGCCGTCGTTGTACTCGTGTTGCGCCGCCGGAAAGAAGGTAGCCGTGTTGTGATGGTCGGGGCGGTACTGCTGTCGGACGACGAACAGGATCGGTTGGGCGGCCACCAGGGGATTGGCCAGCAGCGCCTCGCGTTCGAGTCGCTCGAACTCGGCCTCCGCCGCCGTCCGATCGGCGGCCACGTCCGAACCCCAATGCGCCTCAATCCGGCCGAGGCGTTCCAGGAACTCGCCTCCACGCCCGTAGCCGGCGCCAAACGTGATCTGCAAGTCGGCGATGGCCTTGCGCAGCATGCGGTGGTCTGCGGCGCTGAGGCTGATCGCGGCGGACAGTAACAGACCCGCGGCACCCCGCAGGCCCCGCCGTGCCGGAACAGCCCGAGCCTCGGCACCCCGCCGACGTCGCCTCGCTTCGACCGGGAGATTGTAAAGCGCCCGACTCACCTTGGAGAGAATCCCCATCAACATCGGGATTGGGAAACGCGGCGGGTAGTTCATCCACTTCTTCGCGGCAAAGGTAAGGATCGCCGGGCGGCCTGGGAAGGACGAAAGGGGTCGCGCGGTTCACGCGGCCGGGCTTTGACATTCCCCTCGGTTCCCCTTAACAGTTCCCCATACGGTTCCGGCGACAACCATGACCATGAAACGCTCTCGCTTCTTCGCGTCCGCGGTGCTCTCTGTGTGCACCTGCCTGGCCCTTCCCGCCTGGTCCCAGCCGGACACCACCCAGCGCCAACTCCTGCTCGAGGCCATGCGCGCCCGGCCGAAAGACCCGTGGCCCCGCGGCATCGGCCACGTGCTGCTCGGCACCCCCGGCACCCCGGAAGAATGGAAAGCGTACCAGGAACCCGGCGGCAGTTTCAGTCCCGCCTTCGGCTCGTTCGGCGTCTCGCTGCGGGTGGTCGACGCCCAGGGTCAAACCGTCACGACGTCCGACACGCTTCCGCTGGAGCAGATCACGCAACGCCTGGTCTGGCCCGATCGACCGGCCTGGCCCAAACGGTCCGACCTGCCCGCGATCGAATGCCGCACCCCCTACTACGACGCCACGTGGTCGACACTGGACGTCGGCAAGTTCCGGCTCCGGCTCATTTCGCGATCCGCAGAAGCCACCTGGATCGTGGTGCGCAGCCCCGGCCCCGCCGGCGGCCCGCTGTCGGCTCTCCACTGGGCGGGCGATAGCCTCTTTATCAACGATCGCTGGCGGCTCAGCCTGGGCGGCGCCCCCAGTGAACTCGAGATCGTCGACCCGCGTCCCCAGCCCGGCACCGCCGCCGCTTCCGTCTCCTGGCCGGCCGAGAAGGAATGGGGCTATGCCATCTACCGCCTGCTTCCCCGACAGGAATACTGGCTGACCATCGAAGACGCCCGCCAGCCCGAGTCGGTCGCCCTCCCCGCCGCCCGCGCCCGCGCCGACGTGCGGCTCGATCTCCCCGAGCCGCAGTTCGCCGCCTGCCTGAACGCCCAGGTCGCCCACATCCTCGTCGGGCTCGTGGGGAACGAAACCCGTCCCGGCGACCCCAACAATTACCCGCTGAACTGGCTTCGCGATGGCGCCTATGTGGTGTCCGCCCTCGCCCGGGCCGGGCTTCTCGACACCGCCGTCGAACTCTGCGGCCCAATCGCCGTCAACGACTTCTTTGGCGGCTTCGGTGCTGAAGCCGACGCCCCGGGACTCGCGCTCTGGGCCATGGACGAGGTGGCCGTTCGCGCCAACGACCGGGCGTTCGACGAGGCGCTCTGGCCGCACGCCGAGCGCAAGGTTGGTCTCATCCTGGAAATGCTCGATGCCACCACCGTCGTGCGCAAGCCGTTCTCCGGCCCGATTGTCCCCACCCACGCCCGCAAGCCGGACCTCGACCTCGTCTGCTGGCCCGCCCAGGACGGCTTGATCCAGGGACGGATGGATTGGCATCGCCCGCTGCTCTACGTCAATGCCGTCAGCTACCGCGGCTTGATCAGCGCCGCCAGACTCGCCACCCGCGTCGGGAGAAATGCCGACGCCGAGGCCTGGCGCGGCCGCGCCGGCTTGCTGCGCGAAGCCTGGGCCAAAGCGCTGCCGACCAACGAGGCCGGCAACGAACGCTCTTCGACCTGCGGCCTGTACCCCACATGGGTGGCCACCGATCGTGAGGCCTATCGAACGGCCCTCGCTGCCCAGTGGAACGCGAGTCACACGGCCGACGGCTCTTTCCGAAGCCGGCCGTTGTGGACCTACTTCGATTTGGCCCGGGCCCATCAGTGGCTCGTGCTCGGCGAGCCGGGGAAGACCTGGGACGATCTCCGGTGGTTCTGGGCGAACCCGGCCGCGCCCGGCCTCTACACGTGGTGGGAATCCAACGGCGAGGAGAACACCTTTGGTCGCTGGGAAACGGTTCGCGGCTGGGTGCAGCCTCCCCACGTCACTCCCCATTACTGGACCGCCGCGGAGATGATCCTCCTCCAGCTCGACATGCTGGTCTGTTTGGACGAGTCCGAACCCCAACCCGCGCTCATCGTGGGGGCGGGCGTGCCGTCGGAGTGGCTCGACCGATCGTTGAGTGTCGAGGGCGTTTCCACCCGCCTGGGGCGCGTCGATTGGACCTGGAACAAAAAACGCCTCACGGTCCGTTTGCACGGCCCCAAGGTGAAGATCGACGTGAAAACGGGGCCGGCCTTCCCCGCGGGGACGGAAGTCCGGGTCAAGAACTGAACCGCTCTAACCGGCCCGTTTCCCGCAGCAGAAGTAGACCACTGCCGGTGGGAAGTTGTTCCACACCACCCCGCTGCGGCGCACTTCCCGGAAAAGCTGTCGTAACTTGGCACGAAAGCGATAGGAGGTCGGCAGAAACAAACCGTGCGCGTACGAAAACGTCACGAAAGTCCCCGTTGCCGAGAGACAACCGATCGTCGCCCGCAGGATCCGATCCTGCAGACCCGCCCCCATGTTCGCCCACGGCAGCCCGCTGATGATGCAGTCCGCCTCCCGGCGCCCATGCCGCGCGAGGTACTCCGGGAGGCGCTCCGCCGACGCATGGTAGGTCTCCACCCGGGGATACTTGCGTCTCAGGAAGTCGGTGTGGCCCTCGTCCAACTCCATCGCCAGGAACAGCGTCTCCTTCCCGATCCGCTCCAGGATCAACTTCGTAAAAGAACCGGTCCCCGGCCCCAGTTCCACCACCGTCTCCGCGTTCGCCAAGTCCACCCCGTCCACGGTAGCCCGCGCCAGCGCCGCCGAGCTGGGCACCACGGAACCGGTCATCGCCGGCTTCCGCAAGAACGACATCAGGAACCGGAGGCGATCCGCCCCGACTGTCCCCGACTGCATTCCGTGATCGTGGTGCATGAACGAAGGTCCTGATTGCAGATGACGGCCAATCCCGTATGCTGCCGAACAGGTTGCCGAAGCCCCCGGGGGGCTGCAAGTGAATCTTCGGACACGACGATCGCACGCCTATGGCCGAGCCTTCTCCCACTGCCCCACCCGACCGCTTCCGGGCTTACCGCTGGCCCCTCGTCGTCCTTGCCCTCGGCGCAATGATTCTTGCGGGCTATCTCCTCGGCCTGCGGCTCATGCGCCGCACCTACCTCGACACCCTCGACCGGGCTGGTCAAGCCGGCCAGGCCGCCGCCCAAACCGCCTTCAACATCGCCGAGAAATTCCATAGCGGGCGCATCACCCAAACCTTCGTCTCCGCCATCCCCACCCTCACCACCGTCCCCGGCGGACACCTCGAAGTCGCCACCCTCGAACAGACCGAAACCCTCCGTGCCGAAGACGCCAAGTCCGTCTTCTGGGAACGCCTGCCACTCGGGACCACCGTCTCCGAAATCCGCATCCCCGCCACCTACCGCTACCATGTCGACCTCCGCGAACCGTGGCAGATCGAGGTCTCCGGCCAAACCTGCATCGTCACGGCACCCCCGCTGCGCCCCACTCTTCCCCCGGCCATCCACACCGACCGCATGGAGAAACACTCCGAAGCCGGTTGGGCCCGCTTCAACGCCCGCGAACAGATGGAAGCCCTCGAAAAAAGCCTCACCCCCACCCTCAGCCAATACGCCGCCGATCCCCGCCGCGTCTCCCTCGCCCGCGAAGCCGCACGCCGCGCCGTCGCCGAGTTCGTCCGCGACTGGCTCCTCAAGGAAGATCACTGGCGCACCGACCGATTCCGCACCATCCGCGTCCTCTTCGCCGACGAAGCCTCGATCTCGCTTGAACCGGAGACGCCGGCGATACTGCTGCAGTAAGCCCCACCCGCGGGCGGCAAGGGCCGCGCGCCGGCTGCAATCGACTCTCCGGACCCGGCGCGACCGCTCATGTCGTAAGGCGAACCCGGCAGTTGCATTTCTGGCCGGAAGGCCCATGATCGCCCCACATCGCAATCAGCTTATGCAACACGAAACCAACCAATCCCCGACGGTCTCGCGCCGTCATTTTCTCAAGAGCTCGTCCGTGGCGGCCGCGTCAGCGGCGGCGGCGGTGAGTTTCCCCGCCATTGTCAACGCCCAGGCCAAGCAGCCCATGAACGCCGTCATCCTCGGTATCGGCGGCCGCGGCGGTGGCGCCGGAGCCAACTTCCTGAGTGCCGCCAAGGTGGTCGGCGTCGAGGCCAAGATCGTGGCCGTGGCCGATCTGTTTCCCGAGCAGGCCAACGCCGGCAACAAGAACTTCAACGTCCCCGTGGCCAAGTGCTACAGCGGGTTTGACGCTTACCTGAAGGCCTTGGCCGAGCCGGGGGTGAACTACGCCATCCTCGCCGCGCCTCCGGGGTTCCGTCCCGCCCACTTCAAGGCCTGCGTCGCGGCCGGCAAGAACGTCTTCATGGAGAAACCGGTCGCCGTCGACGGCCCCGGAGCCCAGATCATGTATGCCGCCTACGAAGAGGCGAAGAAGAAGGGCCTCAAAGTCGCCGCCGGCACCCAGCGCCGTCATCAAGCCGAATACGTCGAAACCGTGAAACGCATCCGGGACGGCGCCATCGGCGACATCGTCACCATGCGCGCCTACTGGGTGAACGGCGGTCCGATCTGGCACCGCGGCGTCAGAGGCAATAGCGACATCGAGAAGCAGGTCCGCAACTGGTACCACTACATTTGGACCTGCGGCGATCATATCTGCGAGCAGCACGTCCACAACCTCGACGTCTGCAACTGGCTCGTGAACGACCACCCGGTGAAATGCTGGGGCATGGGCGCCCGCCAACAACTCGAAGGCAAGGCCGGCGAGATCTGGGACAACTTCGCCGTCGAATACGAATATAAGAACGGCGTCCGGATGTACAGCTACTGCGGCCAGATCAAACGCGCCTGGGCCTCCGTCAGCGAGGCCGTCCACGGCACCAAGGGCTGGGCCAATCCCGCCAACTACATCCAGCCCGCCGGCGGACAGTCCTGGCGCTTCCGCGGCGAAGGACGCGACGCCTACGAGCAGGAGCACATCGACCTCATCAACGCCATCCTGAACAACACGGAGCTGAACGAGGCCAAGAACGTCACCGACAGCACCCTCACGGCCATCATGGGCCGCGAAGCCGCCTACAGCGGCCGCGGGGTGTCGTGGGATGAGATCTCGGCCTCGACGTTCCGCTACGGGCCCGATCTGCTCTACACCGACGCCGGCAAGCTCGAGTACGGCGCCTTCCGCACCCTCAAACCGCCGATGCCCAGCAAACACAACGTCCTCGCCAACCCGCCCGCCGTGGAAACGGTCTGAGCGCGGGGATCCGGATTGTTCGAGCCAACGGCGCGGGTCTCCCCGCGCCGTTGCGCTTTCCCACAACTCCGGCAGCAGAGCGCCGGTGAGGTGAAGACCCAGGTGGAACAGTTGCCAGGCGAAGGACTGCCCCCCTGATGATCGTCACCCCGGAGTCCCCCTCGCTGCTGACGAGGATCATCGCCATTGCACTGCCCCTCGGATGCCTTGCCGGTGTCGCCTGGCTCGTCCACGTCACCGTCCGCTGGGCCGCCTCACCCCCGCTCGCCCCGGCTCCTGCCCCGGAGCGCCCCGCCAGACGATGACTCCATGGAGTCCGCCCTGCCCACATCCGCCCACGGTTCCTTCGCCCCCACCCGCTGGACCCTGGTCCTTCGCGCGCGGGGCGAAACGCCCGAAGCACGCGCCGCCTTATCCGATCTGTGCGCGGCCTGCTGCCAACCGGTGTTCCGCTTCCTGCGCCGCGAAGGTCACACCGAAGACGCCGCGCGCGAGCTCACCCAGGAGTTCTTCGCCCGGGTCTTGGCCGTTACGCGAAGCTGCCCGACCTGGGCGATGACCAGCGGAAGACTTACGGAGAAGAAGCTGCCGCGGACGCCGCGGATGGGGACGGATACAACGTTGGTTCGTCCAGGAGATCGCGTAGGAAGGCCCGAAACGCGGCCACTCTCGGCTGTTCGGCAGCCGCTCCTTCAAGCCACCGATTGTCAGCAATTGAGTTCTGGATGGCCTTGCCGGGTTTGAGGACGGCTCCGATAGCCGCAACCCTGGCCTTCTTGGATCCTGCGGGAGCTTCAATCTCGGTGAGATCAGATTCCGACAGCCGAGTTCGGTCAATGGAATGGACGTACGAAGTGGCTTGCGCCAGCAGGCCCGGATAATGGACCTCGGCACACTCGAGCAGCAGGTCCTCGATGGTGCCTGGATTGACGTTGTCCGGCATCACGAATACCCCACAGCGAGGAGGCCCGGCGTGCAGGAGTCCGGGAGTCTCCGGAACAGCAAAGCCAGGCGTCGCGGATCTTCTGGCGACTTGTCTGACCAGTTCAGCCACCCGTTGGTCCAGCGCGACGCGATAGTCTGCACCCAAGACGAAACCAATCGCTTCCACCGGCCTCGATATCTGGGGCACGGCAAGGACATGCAGCCAGTTCGCCTTCGCCACCGGCTGGGCGCAGTGCTACCGCATGGTCCTCCTTCTGGTGGAAGAACGGCACCGGCACCCGTTTCAGAAGGTCGTCCCCGTGAGGGAATCGAGCGGGAACAAGCCGGCTGAAGGCCGGATCGAGATCCGGCTTCCGGATGACAAGTTGGAAACCGCCCACTCTCAGAAGGCGCCCGATGAAAGCCGCATCCTGATGGCCTTCGACTGCCAGATAGGAGAGCCGCCGCGGCATGACTCAACGAAATTCCAGGCCCATGTCGTAGCGGAGTTCGTGCAGCAGCTCTCCAGGCAAGCGCTTGGCAACAGCTCGGCCATCCTCACGCTCGAGTCGGAACCCAGCCACTGTGGGAAGGCTGTCCTGGAAGACGGACAGCACGGAATCGACTGCTTCCAGGCTGTGCGTGGTGGCAAAGACCTGCACGTTGAAATCCTTCACTGCATATTTCAGCAACTTCAGGACCGACTCCCGTACGCTTACGTGCAAGGCAGCCTCCAACTCGTCAATCAGCAGCAGCCCGCCGTGCACGGCCGGGATCGCTGCTGCAATCAGCAGGGCACGTCGAAAACCATCGCCGAAAGCGGACAGCGGGGTGACACCCGTGAGTGCATGTTTGATCTGAATCTGGGAGTCCATCTGGCCCGGCTGCACGAGGTCGAGTCGCTGCACGCCGGAATCCACTTGTTGCAGGACTCGGACGATGTCGGCTTTCACGTCTTGTTGCGGGCCTTCTTTCTGGAGAGCCAGACTGTAGAGATTGCGCACTTCAATCTCAGCGGAATGCGACCACGCACGGATAAACTCAACCGGCAGAAGAGGCTCGGGGGTGCTGGCCGGGAATCTCAGTTCCTCAGCCTTCACGATCCGAACCGAGCGCGTGTTCTGGTAGTCTCTCCACTCATCCCGGTGTGGCAAGCGCTTCACGAAATCAGCAGCCAAGCTCAATTCGACCGTTCGTCGGATATAGTCGTCGCTGCCGGAAGC
>CAYSPU010000197.1:0-11523 GCA_964432995.1 uncultured Verrucomicrobiota bacterium | reverse complement strand
GGGTAGTGCCGCAGGTCCCTGCCCTGGTACAGGAGGGGGACCTGGAGGTTCTCGATGACCGTGAGTTGGGCGATGAGGTTGTAGGACTGGAAGATGAAACCGATCTTGCGCCCCCGGGCTTCGGAGAGGGCGTCGTCGGGCATCTGCGAGACGTCCTCACCGCCCAGGAAGTAGCGGCCGCCGGTCGGGCGGTCCAGGCAGCCGAGGATGTTCAGCATCGTGGACTTGCCGGAACCCGAGGGGCCCATGATGGCGAGATACGAGCCCGCCGTGATCTCGAGATCCACTCCGCGCAAGGCGAGCACGTCCGCCTCGCCGCCGAGGATGTACCGCTTCTCGACGCCTTCGATTCGGATGATGACCGAGTTGGAGGCCATGGCTAGAATCGGCGTTCGCCGCCGCCCTGGGGTGCGGGCGGGGTGCCGCCGCCACTCGGCGCCGGTCCCCGGTCCGTGCGGTTGGCCCGCATCTCCTCGAACATGGCGGCACGCTCGGTCTCGTCGAGCTCGCCGTCGCCGTTCTTGTCGAAGCGCTTCGTCATCTCTTCGCGGTTGGGACGTTGGCCGCCGCCCATGCCGCCCATGCCGCCGAAGCGGGCGGCCATGGCTGCGCGCATGGCTTCCCGCTCGGTCTCGTCGAGCTCGCCGTCGCCGTTTTTGTCGTATTGTTTGATCATCTCCTCGCGGTTGGGGCGTTGGCCGCCGCCGCCCATGCCGCCCATGCCGCCGAAGCGGGCGGCCATTTCGGTGCGCATGGCTTCACGCTCGGTTTCGTCGAGTTGGCCGTCGCCGTTTTTGTCGAACTGTTTGACCATCTCCTCCGGGTTGAAGGCGCCCCGGCGGCCGGATCGTCCCTGGGCGGCGCCGCGTTCGCCGCCGGCTTCGCCCGGGGCCATGCCGAACGTAGCGGGAGCGCCGGACGCGCTGTCCGGGCGCCCTCCGGTCACGTCGGGAGTCGGGGTGGTTCCGTTCGGGCCGTTGGAGGTGGGCGGGGGGGCGTTGGTGACGGTGATTTTGGCCTTCTCCTCGTCGGTGAGCACGGCGCCTTCCAGGTCTTTGTCGTGAGTGTCGAAGGGGGGCGAGAGCAGGACGCGATCGCCTTCGTCGAGTCCCTTGGTGATTTGGATGAACTTGGTGTTGAAGAGGCCGACTTCGACGGGGACGGGCTCGGACTTGTTGCCTTGGAGGCGGTAGGCGGACTGTTTCCCCCGGTAGCTGGTGACGGCCTGGATGGGGACCGAGAGGGTGTTGGCGACGGTGGTGATGATGATTTCGGCCTTGGCGGAGACACCGGGTTTGACGTTGGGCAGGGTGTCGGTGAGGAGGACCTCGGTATTGTAGACCTTGAGGTTGGGGTTGCCGAAGCGGGCCTGGGAGTCGGGGAGTGGGGCGACCTTGCCGACGGTGCCGCGGAAGCGTTCATCGGGCATCGAGTCGAGCTCGACGAAGGCGGGCAAGCCGGGGCGGATCATGTTGATGTGGGATTCATGGACCTTGACGGTCACTTTCATTCGCGAGAGATCGGGCAACTTGATGAGTTCCTGCCGATTGCGGACGGTGGCGCCGGCTTCGATGAGGGACTCGCTGCTGAAGCGGCTTTCGCTCATCTGGTAGACCACGAGGCCATCCTGAGGGGCGTAGACCTTGGTGGCCGTCAGGTTCTTCTTGTCGCGCTCCAACTTGTCTTCGTTCAGCACAAGGGTGTTGCTCTGCGTGATCAGGTCGGCCTCGTATTGGTCCATCTTGCGCTCGTTTTGCTTGATGACGCGGTCGAGGTCTTGTTTGGCCTGGAGGACATCGGATTCGTATTGGGCGCTTTGCTTCTTCTCGTCGAACTGCTCGAGCATCCACAGGCTGTTGCTGGCCACGACCATGGAGTTGAGGGTGTTGGTGACGGAGAGGCGGTCGCCGTCGACTTTGTTCTTCGTCTCGTAGCCCCGGGCGGCAAGGTTGGTGGAGTTGAGGTAGGTCTCGAGGTTGACGGCCAGTTGCGCCTGGGCCTGGACCAGTTTATTGCGGGCTTCGATTCGGTTGACGAGGCGCTGGCCCTGCTCGTACTTGTCGCGGTCGATGACGGCGAGTTCGTGTTTGAGCTTGGCGGCGAGGTATTCGCTGTTGGTGGCGAGGCGCTGGATTTCGAGTTGGGCCCGGGCCTGTTCGACGGCGAACTTGGCCTTCTCGAAGGCGATTTGCTGTTGGTTGACCTGGTCCTGGGCGTTGGCGGAATCGAGTTCGACGAGGAGGTCGCCTTTCTTGACGTAGGAACCTTCCGGCACGATCGAGATGATGCGGGCCGTGCCTTCGACTTCGTTGCGGATGATGACCTCGCTGACGGCGGCCAGGGTGCCGCCCTCGATGACGGAGACGGTGAAGTCGCCGCGTTTGACGACGTGGTATTCGGTTGCGGGGCCGCTCGCTTTGGCCGGACGCAACAGGAAGTAGAGAAGGACGAGGACCGCCACTGCGGCGGCGAGGAACAGTGGGCGGCGGAACAAGGGGGGCGGAGTGTTCGCGGGGGAGGAGGTGGCTTTCATAGGGTGGGTTCCAGAAATGCGGCCGGGGGGAGCACCTGCTCGTCGGGGAAGCTGAGTTGCGAAGGGGCACGCTGCTCGGGCTTGAGCAGGGTGGCGAGCGGGTCACTGAGCCAGAACCGGTCGGGCTTGGTGTCGAGGACCCCGATGTCGATGAGCAGGTTGAGACGGGCGATGAGGTGATCGCGGTAGGAGAACACCACGTTGTTCTGGGCCAGGAGCAGGTCGTCCTGGGCTTCGCGCACTTCGCGGATGGTGGCGCGGCCGGCTTTCTGGCGGAGATCGGCACTTTCCACGCGGCGTTGGGCGACCTCGAGCCGGCTGAGGTTGTTGACGTAGGTGAGCCGCTGCTCTTCCACGCTGCGGAGGCCTTCGTCGATCCGGGCCTTGTATTGGTCCAAGGTCTGGGCCAGGGAGCGGAGTTGGGATTCGAAGGAGACCAGGGTCGACCGATAGTTGTTGCGCTCGCGGAGGCGGTCGACGGGGAGGTTGAGACGGAGGCCGGCCGAGTAACGGAGTTGGTTGGGATCGAAGTTGAGGTAGTCGTAAGGCGCCTCGGACTCGAGCGAACCGGAGGCGAACAGGCTGAGTTCGGGGCGGAGTTGGTCGGCGGCGATCCGGACCTTGCGTTTGCTGTCCTCGAAGCGGTCGATGGCGTTGAGCAGGTCCATGTGTTTCTCGACGCAGATGCGGAAGGCGGCCTGGCGGTCGATCTCCACCGACCGCAAGCCGGCGTCGACCAGTTCCTTCGAGTCCGCTTCGTCCAGATACAATTCCTCGGAAATGGGCAGCCCCAGGCGGGTCTTGAAGGCGTCCAGTTGGGTGAAGTAGCGAGCCAGGGCACTGACGTAGGCTCCCCGCGACTGCAACTCGGAGCTGCGGGCGTTGTCGACTTCGCTGCGGGTTTCGCGGTCCACGGACCGAGCCTCCAGGTAACGGGTATTCTCGACCCAGTTGGTGTAATCGGTGTACTGATTGCGCACCTGGGCCTTCGTGGCCAGGAGACGGTAGTAGTCGTTGACGGTGGCGACGGCGAACTCCTGCTGGTAGAGGCTGAACGAGCGGATGGCGTAGACGACGTTGCGTTCGGCCTGGGTGAGCTGTTCAACGGTCGGATCGTTGATGCCGAAACCGCGGAGGAGAGGCTGGCTCAGGTTGACGGACAGGAGGTTGATGGCCGAGTCGCGAGCGACGAGGTCCGGTTTGCCGGTGAAATAGCGGACGAGATCGTTGCCCAGGGAAACGGCGAGTCGGCCGCCGGTCTTGAGGAGTTGGCTGACGCCGATCTGGCTGTTGACGGAGCCGACGTCGGAACCGCTGGGGCTGCCCGCCAACTGGCCGGTGGAGTCGGCGTTGAACTGCGGACCGAACTCGTAGCGCGCGCCTGTGAGACTGAGCGCCGTCAGGTAGAGCTGCTCCTTCTGGGTTTGGTACTCGCGGCTGTTCTGCACGGCCAATTCCAAGGCCTTGCTCAGGTTGATGACCCGCCGGTTGGTGGCTGACCGGCTGTCGATGATCTCCGCGGCCGGGATGGTTTTGGGGTCACGCGCGGAATAGACGGTGTCGATGGTGAACTCGTTCGTCCGCCCGAACACGCGGCGGTCGTAGTCCTGCAGGATGCGATAAACCTCCTTGTCGGCGGACTTCCGGTAATGGCCGGAAGTGCAACCGCCGAGCAACAGCACGGCTGCCGCCCACCCCGCCGCGCGGGCGGCGGATCGTCGAAAGGGCCCTGACAACATAGTCACTGTGGTAAGCGTAATCGAAATCTGAAATCCGCCAAGAATCGTCTTTGCCGCTCCAACCTCCTGCCAAAAGCCACTTTACAAGGCCGGAAGCCGCATGTAAGTCTTCGGCGGTCTATGAGGAACATACTGCGCCTCGGTTTGCTTTCCCTGGTGGCGGCGGTGCTGACGGGTTGCACCACCCCACTGATCACCAATCTGACCCCGAGCCGGCTTCCGCGAAAGGAGAACGCGCAGTACGCCTTCTCCGTCGAGTATGCCACGCGCCAGTCCACGATTCTCCAGGACACGTTCAAGGCTTATGTCATTGTCGGCAACGATCGTTATCCCATGGAGCGGACTCCACTGCTCGAGAACCGCTGGGAAACGCTGGTGCCCGTCCCGGCGCAGCAGGAAGCCATCTCCTACCGCTACCGCTTCGAGTACGAGTACAAGGCGATTCCCGTTCCCAAGGTGGAGGTGCGTGATACCAAGCCGTATCAGCTCCTCATCACGGGACGTTGATCGCGCCGTCAGGCCCGGCGCCCGTGTGCCCGGGGCGGCGGAGTGTTGGTCGGCCCCAGCCGCGGGCCCGCGTCGAGGAGTCTTCTCATGAGTGTTCGCGTACGGTTTGCCCCCAGTCCCACCGGTTTTCTCCACATTGGCGGCGCCCGCACCGCCCTGTTCAACTGGCTCTACGCCCGTCACGTGGGCGGCGTTTTCATCCTCCGGATCGAGGATACCGACACCGCCCGCAACTCGCAGGAAGCCGTCGATGTCATCCTGAACGGCTTGCGCTGGCTCGGCATCGATTGGGACGAAGGCCCGGCTTCGCACGATGCGGCCGGTCCCAGCAAGGGGGACCGCGGTCCCTACTACCAGTCGCAACGGGGCGAGATCTACCGCCGGCGCGTGCAGGAACTCAAAGACCGCGGTCTCGCCTACGACCACGACGGCGCCGTCAAGTTCCGCATGCCGCGCGAACCGATCGTGGTTCCGGACCTGATCGTGGGAGACGTGGCCCGGGAGTTGACCGATCGCGAGCAAGTCGATCCCGATTTCGTCATCGTGCGTTCGGATGGCCAACCCGTCTTTCACCTGGTGAACGTCGTGGACGACCTCGAGATGGGCGTCACGCACGTGATCCGCGGCGAAGACCACCTCAGCAACACGGCCAAACACCTCGCCTTGTTCCGCGGGTTCGGCGTCGAACCCCCACGCTACGCCCACATCCCGCTCATCCTGAACCCGGACGGCTCCAAGATGAGCAAACGCGACCAGGGGGCCTCCCTCACGTTCTACATGGAGGAGGGCTACGTCCCCGCCGCGGTGGTGAACTACCTCTGCCTGCTCGGGTGGTCCCCCAAAGACAACCGGGAACGACTGTCGCTCGACGAAGTGGTATCCCGGTTCGACCTCCCGCAAGTCTTGCGACATAACGCGCGGTTCGACATGGCCAAGCTCCAGTGGTTGAACGGCGAATACCTGCGCGAGTTGTCCCCCGAACGATTCCGCGAGCTGGGCGCCGCTGCCCTGCGCCGCGCCGGGGTCGCCCTCGATTCCTGGCCGCCCGCTTACGTCCAGGCCGCCCTCGATACCTGCTTCGGCAAAGTGAAGACAATGCCCGAACTTCCGGCCTACGCCGGGTTCTACTTCTCCGAGAACATCGCGCTCGATCCCGCCCTGATCGCCAAGGACTTCACCGCCGAGAACCGGCCACGGATCCGACAACTTCGCGATGCCTTCGCCGCCCTCGAACGATTCGACGCCGCCAGCCTCGAGGCGACCTTGAAGTCCGTCGCCGCGAGCTGCGGCGTGAAAAACGGGGTGCTGGTCCACCCCACGCGCCTGGCCTGCACCGGCACCACGGCCGGCCCCAGCCTCTATCACCTGCTCGAAATCCTCGGCCGCGACCGCGTCCTGACGCGACTGGATCGAGCCTTGGCAGGGTAGGGGAGCTGCCCCGCCATCCACGGCGAGGACTTTCGACGGGAGTCACCATCTGGAGCGCGACGCCGGACCTCCACAATTCACTCCTTCATCAACTCAGGTTCAATCCGGGGCAGAGCGGCGGCCGACCCTGTATCCGAACCGCCAGGGCATCTGGCCGAACAGCACGGCTTGGAGACCAAGTGGCAACAACTTGAGACCCGGTTCTTGCCGTGAATGATGTGCAACCATTCCTAAGGCGGCCCTGCGGGCGGACATTTCACGCAGGGAGCGCGTCTGTCCGGGCTACGCCACCACGTTGCGGGGCCGGCCGGCGAGAAAGGCACGGACGTTCTCCACCACCTCCCGCATCAGTCGCGCGCGGGCAGCGGTTGTCCCCCAGCCCACGTGCGGCGTGATGATGCAACGCGGAGCCGCAAGAAGCGGGTGATCGGCGGGCGGCGGTTCGCTCGAAAGCACGTCCAGCCCCGCGCCCGCCAGGCGGTTCTCCGTCAGAGCACGGAACAAGGCGGCCTCGTCCACCAACGGCCCGCGCGCCGTGTTGATCAAATAGGCGTCGGGCTTCATCAGCGAAAGTCGGGCGTCGTCCACCAAATGCCGAGTCTCCGGTGTCAGGGGACAATGCAGGCTGACCACATCGCTTCGGCGAAAGAGCGTGTCCAGATCCACAGACTCAACCGGGACCGCGGTCACCTCGGGTCGCGAGCGGGTGTGGACGAGAACCTGCATGCCGAGGGCGGCGGCAATCCTGGTCACGGCGGCTCCGATGCGGCCGTAGCCCACCACTCCAAACGTCCGGCCATCCAACTCGATCAGCGGGCGGTCGCGAAAGGTGAAGTCGGGACTCGCCGACCAGGCGCCCGCCCGCACCCGCCGGTCGTGATGCCCCGTATGGAGGGTCAATTCGAACAGGAGAGCAAACACGAGCTGAGCCACGGAGGCGGTGCTGTAGGCGGGGACGTTCGTGACGACGATCCCCAACTCCCGAGCCGCCCCCGTGTCGACGACGTTGTAACCCGTTGCCAGAACACCAACGTAGCGTAGTTGAGGGAGGGCCCGAAGGGTTTCGGAAGAGAGCGCGACCTTGTTCGTCAGAACGATCGCGGCGCCCTGCGCCCGGGGGAGCACCTCGGCCGGAGCCGTGCGGTCATGAATGGTGCAGGACCCCAGGGCCTCCAGACCGGCCCACGACAAGTCCCCCGGGTTCAGCGTGTATCCGTCCAAAACGGCGATGACAGGCTTTTCCATGAAAGACCTCGGTCGCCGGCCATAGTGGGTCTGCAGCCCCGGCTTGGCAACGGCCGTTCTCCCCGAAGCTCACCCGAGGGGCACCCGCTGGAATCGCGATGCCGGGGTTGGGCGCGGATTTGGGACTCCAATCTGCGGTTGCCTCGGGGGCTCGTCCTTTGCCAGACTGGGCCGCGTGGTGTTCCGGCGGCGGCGGTTGGCGGGAAACGGTCCGCCCCGGGAACCCCGCGCCGATTGAGCTTGGGCGGTGGTGGGCAACGGAGTCTGCGGCCATGACGACAGCCAACAAGGTGACTTTTGTCCGGATTCTGTTGGTTCCGTTCTTTGTGGTGCAGGTGCTGTACTACATTGACAGCGGCGACGAATGGCACCGGTTTCTGGCGGTCTTGTCCTTCGCCATCGCCGCGCTCAGCGATGGTCTCGACGGTTATCTCGCCCGGCGCTACCACCAGCACAGCGAGCTGGGCGCGGTCCTCGATCCGCTGGCGGACAAACTGCTCCTGGTCTCGGGAGTGGTGCTGTTGAGTCTGCACAACGAGCAGTACCTGTCGCGTCTTCCCCTGTGGCTGGCCGGCACGGTGATCGGACGCGACGTGGTGCTCTTCCTCGGCGCGGTGGTGATCCACTATGTGGGCGGTAAGGTGGTGGTTCGCCCTCATTGGATTGGCAAGGTGGCGACGGTGCTGCAGATGTCGTGCGTGCTGTGGGCGCTCTTCCGGTTTCGGGCGGACTGGCTCTTCCCGTTGTCGCTGGGGGCGGCGATCTGCACGGGGATATCCGGGGTGATTTACTTCGTGGCCGGGTTCCGGCAGTTGGCGGCCAGTCCGGCGAGTTCGCCGGCCCCGCGGCCGGGCCGGCCCAAGTAGGCGGCGGAACACCGCGCGTGCCGGAGAAACACCCATTCCCCTCGAGGAGCGGATGTGCAACCTTTTGTCGTAGCTACGACAAAAGGTTGCACCGGCGCTATTGGGATGCGCCGATGGCGGGCGAGCGGGGGCCGGGTCGTTTGACACGAGCGATACCCCGTCCTATAGGTTTGGCGGAAACGGGCCGAACAACACCAACCACCAGAACGACATGCCATTGCCAATCGGTAGCCAAGCGCCGGACTTCACCCTGAAATCCAAGCAGCCCGCGGGGCTCGTGGACGTGAAACTCAGCGATCACTTCGGCAGGAAGAAGACCGTGCTCCTCTTCTTCCCGCTCGCCTTTACCGGCGTCTGCACCCAGGAAATGTGCGACATCACGTCCGGGCTCAACGCGTTCGCCGGACTCAACGCCGAGGTCCTCGGCATCAGCGTCGACAGTCCGTTCGCGCAGGAGGCCTGGGCGCAGAAGGAGAAGATCGCCGTGCGTCTGGCCAGCGACCTGAACAAGCAGGTGGCGGCGTCCTACGGCGTGCTGCTGCCGGACCTCCTGGGTTTGGGGTCGACCAGTGCGCGGGCCGCCTTCGTGGTCGACAAGGCCGGCGTCATCCAATACAGCGAGCAGACCCCCACCCCGAAGGATCTGCCCAACTTCGCCGCCATTCGCGAGAAGCTCGCCCAACTGGATTGACGCCCGGCACTCGGGCGGGCGGCAGATCGGTTTCGACCGGAGGAACGGAGGGAGCTTCAGACAGGCTCGCGGGTGGCGGTGCCGGTCGCGGTGGCGGCTGCCCGGACGGGTTCGGCAAGCCCGAGATCCAACATGCGGGCGGGGAGATCCGGCCGTCGCGTCAAGGTGCGATGCTGGAAGGGACTGGCCAGCAGGCGCAGCATGTCGGTCTTCTTCATGTGCCGGCCGAAGTCGCGGAGCAACCGGGCGGTGCGCAGAGGCCGCTTGAAGATGCGGTGCGCGAATAGAATCGCGTAGCCCTTCTGCCGAGCGCGGTTCACCACGGCACCCGGCAAGGCCGTGGGATCGATATCCGTGCACTTGAACCACTTGAACCAGTCGCGGTCGTCATCGATGATCCCGCGCTCGACGTATTCCTTCCAGAGCGGGGTGCCGCGGTAGGCGCACAGACGGTTGAAGCCGAAGGTGTCGAGTTCGAGGCGCGCGGCAAAACGAAAGCTCTCGATGATGTCCGCCTCGGTCTCGTCGGGGGAACCGATGACGAAGAAGCCGTGGACGCGGGCGATGCCATGGTGTTTGGCTTGGGCGACGGCGTTTTCGATCTGGGCGAGGGTTTGGCGTTTGCGGAGGCGGTCCAGGACCTTCTGCGTGCCGGCTTCCACGCCGAAGGCGAGCATGTCGCAGCGGGCCCGCTTCATGAGGGGGAGTTGGTCGACGCCCACGGAATCGACGCGGCCTTCGCAGCCCCAGTGAAAGGCGAGGTTGCGGTCGATGATGCCCTGGCAGATTTCCTGGATCCGGTTGCGTCTGACGAGGAAATGGTCGTCGGTGAGGTAGATCGAGCGGTAGCCCTGGTCGTGCAGTTGCTGCAGTTCGCCGAGCACGTGCTGCGGGGAGCGGCAGCGCCACTTGCCTTCGAAGAGGACCGGGATGTCGCAGTAGACGCAGCCGTAGGGGCAGCCGCGCGAGGTTTGCACCGTGCAGAACTTGTCCAGGGAGAGCACCGCCGGCACATCCAGCGGCAGGGACTCGATGTAGTCGATCGGCAGACTGGTGCGATCGGGGTAGGGGAACCGGTCGAGGTCCCGGAGCAACGGCCGCCGCGGGTTGGTCACCACCTCGGCGCCGTGGCGCCAGACCAGACCCGCTACCGCCCCCGGATCGCCCAGATGATCCAGGTAGTCCGGAAGCAGTCCCTCGCCTTCCCCAACGCCGACACAGTCAATGGACGGGCAGTCGCGCAGTATGTGGGCGGCATTCATGGAGGCGAACGCGCCGCCGATGATGATGGGGATTTCGGGGACGGACTGCTTGAGGCGGAGGGCGGCAGCTTTGGTGGTGGGATAGGTGGTGGCGGAGAGAAACGAGAGTCCGATGGCATTCGGGCGCTCGGTGGCGGCGGCCCGGGCGATATGCTCGACCGTCATCTGCGGGTGGCAGGTGTCGAAGAGGCGCACCTCGTGGCCGTGTTGGCGCAGGACAGGGGCCAGAGTCTGGATCCCGATCGGCGGGAACGCCATCACCTGGATGCGGTTGGTCGTCGCGGCGGACGATCGCCGGTCCGCCGGGAGTGGCCGGCAGAAGTCAGGATCCCGCACATCGACCAGATAGACACGCATAGACGGTTCGGCGCCGCTACTTCGATGCTTTGGCGGGTGGACTGCAAGTGCGAAATGCGAAATGCCTGTGATCCCAAGGCGTCCCGGACGGCGAGTTGCCCGTGGACCGACACGCCCCGTGCGGCCGCCACCCGGTCGGGGAGTTGGCCTTCGAGGGGTGACGCCTTTTGGGGGCTCTGTTTGCGGCGAAGAAACCGGCCACAAAATCGCCTGCAAGGCACTTTTCCGAGGTCCAAAACCACCCAATCCTCCACAGCCACAAGCCGTTGCTGTGGTCCGACCCCGCAGAGCAAGTGCCAAGTAGTGTGGCGGGGCCGCCATTCGGTGGAGCGTCTGGTTGGCCTGCCTCAGAGCAAGCGAACAAAGTCCTCCACGCTCAAATCGATCTGCCTCAGAATCGCCCGGAGTGTGCCGCGATCCAGCTCCCGATGCGCCGGCACCACCGTCTGCGCAAACGGATCGTCTCGTCGCAGAATGATGTGACTCCCATGCTGACGCCGCACCCGAAATCCCACCCGCTGCAGGGCTGTCACCACCTCCGCCCCGGACACCCTCGGCAGCTTGCTCATACTGCGAGCAACAGTGCATCCAGCTTGTCCTCCGGCACCGCAATCCCGTCCTCCTGAAGGGCGAGGATGTATCCTTCGATCGCCTCTTTCACGTTGCGGATCGCCTCCTCGCGCGTCCCACCCTGCGAAACGCACCCCGGCAGGCTGGGACACTCGGCAACCCAATAGCCGTCCTCCCCGGGGTGGATCAGAACCTGTCTCATGCGCAAAACCCTACGAGCGACGCCCAACTCGGTCAAGACACCCCGCGAGCACCCCGCGCCGAGCAGGCCAACGCTGAGGCCAGCCGGGCCGGGCCACTGACTCCGGATCCACTCCGAAGCGCC
>CAYSPU010000196.1:0-11590 GCA_964432995.1 uncultured Verrucomicrobiota bacterium | reverse complement strand
CTGCAACATGACTCTCGGAAGGCTATCGCTCTTCGGCGCCGTGACAAGCAATTCCGCGCCTTGCCCGAAGATAATTGGGCGCCAACCACTTGACCCTGCTTCGGGCTTGACGATCCCCCCGGATGTGGTTGCATACACACCATGAATCTACGGCTCCTGGTCTGCGGTCTCCTCACCCTCCTCCTCCTGGGCGGCACCGGCTGTTACTCCACGCAAGAAGGCGGCGTCCGCGCCGGCGTCCCGTTCGCCAAAGATACCATCACCAGCCGCTACGAGGTGCCCTGGCAGAAAGTGCGCGACGCGGCACGCGAAGTCCTGAAACGCGAGGGGCAACTCACCAACGACGATTCCGTCACCTTCGTCCTCCAGGGCGTCGTCAACAACCGCAAGATCTGGATCAAGATCGACAACTCCGATCCCCGCATCACCCAAGTCCACATCCAGGCCCGCTCCAAGTCCGGCGCCGCCGACGTCGATACCGCCAGCGAGATCGACAAGCAGATCTACGGCGTCCTCCTCACTACGGCTCAGTAGCCGCCCCCTTCTTCGCAATCCGGTCCGGGTTCGTCGCCCGGCTCAGCGCCGTGTCGTAGCTGATCAGACAACGGCAGTAAAGATCGTGCAGACACGCGTCCATCAGGATCATCCCGTCCTTCCCGCCCGTCTGAATCGCGGTCTCCAGCATGTGCTTGTGGTCCTCCCGAATCAGGTTGCGCACCGCGCTGTTGGCCACCAACAGCTCGTAGGCCAACACCCGCCGACTCCGGTCCACCGCCGGTAACAGGTCCTGCGCGATCACCCCCTGCAGCGAGTTCGCCAACTGCACAATGATCTGCCGCTGCATCGCCCCTTCAAACACCCCGGTGATCCGCTCGAACGCGTGACTCACACTCGGCGAATGCATCGTCGCCAACACCAGATGCCCCGTCTCCGCCGCCGTCAGCGCCGCCGAGATCGCCTCGTGATCCCGCATCTCCCCCACCACAATCACATCCGGATCCTGCCGCAACACATGGATCAACGCCCTCGAAAACGAATGCGTGTCCGTCAACACCTCCTGCTGAATCACAATCGCCTTCTTGTTCTCGTGCACAAACTCGATCGGATCCTCGATCGTCACGATCTTGCAGCGCCGCTCGCTGTTGATCAGGTCGATCATGTAGTTCAGCGTCGTCGTCTTCCCCGACCCCGTCGGCCCGGTAATCAGCACCAGACCGTTCGGCCGCCGCGCCAACTCGTCCACCCGCGCCGGCAACCCCAACTGCTCCCGAGTCGGGATCCGCTTGCCGCAAAACCGCACACTCATCTCCGGATACCCATTCCGCCGATAAAACGTCACCCGCACCCGCCCCGCCACCGGATGTGCCATCGAGATGCACAACTCCCACTCCTGACCGAACACGTGCCGCTGTTCCTCGTTCAGCAAACCATACGCGATCCCCGAGACCTCCTCGTGCGACAGCGCGTCCGTGTCCGCGAAGATGATGTCGCCGTTCACCCGGAATGCCGGCGGCACCCCGGCGATCAGGTGCAAGTCGGATGCCTCCAACTCCGCCGCCTCCACCAGCAACTGGTCCAGTGTTCGCATGCTCATCTCCCCCGCCATCGCCGCCAAATCCCCCGCAACCGCCCCCCCACCCCCACCCCGTCCACCGCCCGCAACACCCCGCCCGCCGCACAGTCGGGGTCCAACTGCCTCGCCTGCTCACAAGAAACCCGCGCCGCCCCCGGCAGACCCAAGGCCACCTGGCATTCCGCCACCTGCAGCCACACCACCGCCCGGTCCGCCGCCGACTCCAGCCCCTCCCGCGCCAACTGCAGCGCCCGGGCGAACTGCCGGTGAAACGCATACATCCGCGATGCCAGCCAGAGGTAAAACCACCGGGCCGGCGCCAGCGCCAGGGCCTTCTCGACGCAAAACTCCGCCCGCCGCTCCTTGCACGCCAACAAAACGTCCGCCCGCGCCAGCCAGACATACGGCGTGTTCCCACGTTCCTCCACCGCCGCGTCCGAAAAGGAAATCGCGCCCTTCAGATCCCCACCCCGCGCCAGCGCCACGGCCTTCGCCGCCAGCAACTCGGCCTCCTGCGGCAAGACCTCCAGCCCCTTGTCCGCCCATAACCGCGCCTCCCGAAACTCCCCCAACTCGATCAGCACCTGCACCTGCCCCAACCACGCCGCCGCACTGCGCGGATCGTGCTCGAGCGCCTTCGCATAGTAGCGCAGGCTCTGCTCGAACCTTCCCGATTCAAAGGCGCCCCGCGCCTCCTGCAAGCACACCGCCGCCTCGCGCAGCGGGGCGTGTTGCCCGCGTTGCTCCTCCGCGGAATCCTCAAACTCGAGGTTGCGAAAACGACTCATGCATCGGCCTGCCGCCAACGGCGCGCCACACCACAGATCGTCAGCAGGATGATACCTCTTACCCCAAATCCACCCCCGCGGCCAGCCATTTGTGCAGCCATCCCGTCGCCGTGAAGCAAGCCCGGGAAACCGCAGGGACACAAGAGGGGCGGCACAAGGACCAGTTCCGGGGCCTTCTCCTCCGCGCCCATCCGCGCCCATCCGCGGTCAAACCGGAATCGCACACATCGAAGTCCACGACCGTTTTCGACAAACCCCACGAGACTCGCGGCGGAGCGCGACCCGTCCCGGGTCGCAGCAGCGGCGACAAGGCGGAAGGCACAGAAGACCTCGGATGCGCGTCCGGCAGCGAAGCTGCTGCCCGCCGAGACGTCGGGCGCGGCGAACGGATCATCTCCCCCCCGCTCCCTCCGCGGTTTCCCCACGCGACCGGGCCGCCACCGTCCGGAGAAACTGCGACGTCGGGAAGTTGCGTCCCGGACACAACGTGTAGACCGGGCTGATCCGCTGATGCGTGGTCACGTCGTCCGCCGCCACGCCGCAGCGCTTCCGCAACGCGTCCACCAGCAGGGTCAGACTCCGCAGTTGGGCCGTCGTCGGCCGGTCCTTCTCGAAATTCCCCACCAAACAGATTCCCAGACTCACCCGGTTCAGCGCCTCCGAACACAAATGCCCCCCGGCCAACTGGCCAACCCAGCGCCCCCCAACCGCCACCTCCCCGTCCCGCATCCCGCGTCCGTTCCCAATCACAAAATGATACGCCAGCCCGTTCGTCATATGCCGCTCGTGCCGATGATACTCATCCATCTCCCGCGCCGATCCGGACCGCATCGCGCTGTGGTGAACCACGATGTGCTTCCAGCCGCCCGGCTGAACCTCGGCGCGCTCCAACGCCTCCCGCACCTCCTTCGACAGCGCCGCCGGCAACGGCACCGGTGCCGGCCGCGGTATCCGCAAGCGTTGTCCCACCCGCAACTTCGACTGCGAACGGATCCCGTTGTGCCGCGCCAACTCCTCAACGGTCACCCCCTCCCGACGCGCAATCCCCGTGAGCGTCTCCCCGCGCCGCACCACGTAGTCTTCTTCCCCGCTAGCCGCCCCTGCCAACAGTAGCACCGCCACCACCGCCAGCACTGTCCCCAAACGCCACCGTGCCCGAAGGCCGTTCCCGCCCGGATGACATTGCCAACCCTCTCTCATCTCCAATCTCCATGACCCGATCCCACCTGCGTCCTCTACCAGATACCTGCCCCCAGCGTCCACTACTTCGCGAGTTCCGATGAATCCCCCTTTCCGTTCGGTGTAGCCCCAGGTTGTCGGTGGGCGGCCAGCACCGTCTGGCACCGATAGCGGTAGGGCTGCGCCGCTCGGGCGGTGCAGAAACGCCCGACCAGACGAGAGCGGCTCCTGAAATCGGAGCGCTGTCCCGCTGCAAAGCTTCCTGCGCCCGAGACGGGCGCAGCAAAGCGCACTCACCTCTGCCTGCGGCTCAAGACGAGCCGCGGTCCCAACCCTGGCGGGCACGCGCTCGACCCAACAAGCCACGAGTGCTTCCCCTTCCGGACCGCGGGTCCTCTCGACCCGCTGCAAAGCGCACACACCACCCCTGCGGCTGCGGCTTGGCAGGCCGGTCGCGCTCCCGACCGCCCACCGACAAGGACTGGTGCCCGACAGCCTCCGGATGCACCGGCACGGCAGTGCCTTCTGCAATCACAGTTGATCGCTACCCTCTGGCTCCCTACTCTCACCCGAACCGCTCAGCGAAGCATGCCATGAAGATCGATATCGCCAAACGCCGCCGGGTCATGGAACGGTCGCGCCTCCTCGGACACTGCATCTGCGACCCCCATCGGCCCTGTCCCTGCGACGTGTTCACCACCCAAGGCATCTGCCCGTGCGCCGGAGAACGTCCGGATCCGGTCGATCCCGCCCAAGTCCGCCTCACCACGCTGGTGCACAACGCGGGCTGCGCCTCCAAAATCGCCCCCGCCGACCTCGACGCCGTCCTCACCCGCCTCCCGGCCGTCACCGATCCCGCGGTCCTCAGCGGCCTCGCGGCCGGCGACGACGCCGCCATCTACCGCATCGCCGACAACCTCTGCCTGGTCCAGACCGTGGACGTCTTCACCCCGTGCGTGGACGACCCGGAGAGCTTCGGCCGCATCTGCGCCGCCAATTGTCTCTCGGATGTCTATGCCATGGGCGGCCAACCGCGCACTGCCCTCAGCATCCTCGGCTTCCCCTCGGACACTCTGTCCGGCGAGATCATGCACCGGATGCTCGCCGGGGCGATGACCACCCTGGGCGCCGCCGGAGTCGCCCTCATCGGCGGTCACAGCATCAAGGACGATGAGATCAAACTGGGGTTTGCCATCACGGGGTTGATCGATCCAGCCGTCGCCGCCGCCCTCGAACGTCCGCAGGTGGGCGACCTGCTGGTCTTGACCAAGCCGCTCGGCACCGGCGTCCTCACCTTCGCCCGCCAGATCGGCCGCTGCCGCCCCCAAGACTTCGCCGCCGCCGAAGCCTCCATGGCCCAACTCAACCGCGATGCCGCCGAAGCCATGAAGGAAGCCGGCGCCTCCGCTTGCACCGATGTCACCGGCTTCGGCCTCTTCGGCCACCTCATTCGCATGCTCCGCCAAGCGCGTCTCACCGCCCACATCTGGGCCGATGCCCTCCCCGCCCTCCCCGCCGCGCTGGAAGCTCTCCGGCAGGGCGTCATCCCCGGCGCAGTCGAACGCAACCGCGAATACGTCGGCGAAGACCTCACCCTCGAACACACGGCCGATGAAGCCGCACTGCACCTCGGCTTCGATGCCCAGACCTCCGGCGGCCTGCTCCTCGCCGTATCTCCAACGCGCCTGCCCCAACTCCAGGCCGCCTTTGGCCGCCGCAACGTCACCGGCACCGTCATCGGACGGATCACCGAAAACTCCAACGGCCGCATCTTCCTCGCCGCCTCGGCCGCATCCGCGGACACGACACCATCCAGCCCACCCCTGGTCCCCCAACCCCGCGCCGCGGCCCCGACCCCACCCGCCGCCCCCGCGGCGGAGACGGATTCGCATGCCGGATGTTGCGCCGATATCTTTGCTGCCACCCCGCCTCCGGCCGGGCCGGCCGACACCGTCGCCGAGTCGCGACGTGCCTTCGGCACCTTGATGCGATCCATCCAGACCGGCGGCGCGCTCCCGGAAAAGACCCGCGAACTCATCCTCTTCAGCCTGGTGGTCCTCGCCCGTTGCGCACCGTGCTTCGACGACCACTACCGCAGGGCGCGCGCCATGGGCCTCACCCAGGCCGAACTCGACGAAGCCGCCTGGTCCGCCATCGCCATGGGCGGCGCCCCCGTCCGCCTGTTCTACGAGGAATGCCTCGAACGCGCCCGAGCGGACCGGAAATGAACCTGACGGACTCCTCGCCCTGTCCCCTGCAACCTTTTGTTGCAACTGCAACAAAAGGTTGCACACCGGCCCGCACACTCTCCACCCGACTCCGCCCGTCCATGAACTTCGTGGCCGCCGACGTCAGTCGGCGCACATCCCCTTTCCCCGAGAAGTCGCCGCGGACTGACGTCCGCGGCTAGGCTTACTCCGGAAACGGGTAGGGCGCGACTCCGAGGAGGACTCGCGAGCAGGCTCCGAGCAAAGCTCGCGAGCGGGCCTCCGGGCGTGCCGGAACAACGTGCCAACTTGGATGCTCAACAGGGAGGGAGGCGCGGCCTCGGGCGGATGGACGATTGCCGGCTACCGGTGCCTGCACCTTGCGAGAACCCGAACCGGCCGTCCCTACCTGCGGGCTTTCCCAACTCCCCAATCGAGTGTATCAGTATCGCTGGAAAGACCAATGCACGCGGACCCCAGCCATCCGATCCCCCGCTGCCCCGGCGGCGTTCTCAGCCGCCGCGACTTCATCAAAGCCGCGACCGCCAGTGCGGCCGCCTGGCCCGTGGTCACCGGCGCCTTCTCCGCACCGAAGCAGACCGGGCGCCTCTCCATCCCGCGCGCACCCACCGCCCTCGCCTTCTGTCGACGCTACGACTACCAGGAAGTGCGAAGCGCCCTGGGCACCATGCTCGATTCCCTGGACAATGTCCGGCGCCTGGTGCGCCGCAAGCACGTGGCGGTGAAGGTCAATCTGGTCAACAGCTCCGACGCCGATCTCGCCGGCGTGCCGCTCTGGCTGACCGTGACCGTCCATCCCACCGTCGCCATGGCCCTCGGCAGTCTGCTCGTCCAATACGGCGCCCGCCGCGTCACCTTCTGTGAACAACTCCCCTTCCGGACGCCCGACGCGGCCGCCTTCGCCGGATACGGCTTCCGCCTCGCCGAATTCAACGACGCCCTGCGCGGCCGGGCCCGCTTCCACAACACCCGCAACCGCAGCCCGCACCGCGACTACGCCATCGTCCGCGTCCCGGGCGGAGGCGATCTCGCCTCGTCCTGGGAAGTCAACTGGGCCTACACCGACACCGATGTCCTGATCTCGCTCGGCAAGCTCAAGAGCCATGTCTCCGGCGGCATCACCGCCGGCATGAAGAACCTCTTCGGCGTGCCCCCCAGCAGCCTCTACGGCGACGACCTGAAAGACGAACCCGACGAGAACGCCGTGGGCTACCGCAACCGCGTGCTCCACGACGCGACGGACCTCCCCCGCACCTCGACGTCCACCTTCACCGGCCGTACCATCCGCGGCGAGCACGGCCACAATGTCCCCCGCTTCATCGTCGACCTCACCGCCGCATTCCCCATCGACCTCGTCGTGGTCGACGCCATCAGCACCATCCAGACCGTCGAAGGTTGGTGGATCGGCTCGATGGTCTCCATCACCCGTCCCGGCCTCCTCCTCGCCGGACGCAACCCCGTTTGCACCGACGCCGTCGGCGCCGCCGTCATGGGCTTCGACCCCGATGCCCCCGACCGCCAACTGCCCTTCGTCAATGGCACCAACTACTTGGCGCTCGCCCGAAACCGCGGTCTCGGCGAAAACCGCCTGCGCGAACTCGAGGTCGTCGGCCTCGACCTCGACACCGCCCGGTTCACTTTCCAGCCGACGTATCGCCGAACGGCGCCCTGAACCGGAACCATGCATCTCCGTTTTGAACAGAAGGCCGCGAAGAACCGCGAAGATGGTTCCGCAGTACACCTCAACGTGGGACCACGAATCTGGCGAACCGCCGGGGGTGATCACAGCCGATCCGGCCGCTTCGCCCAGCGGGCAGAGCCAGCCAGTCAACCGCGACGCGGACTTCGCGCCACAGCCGCGGTCCAGGCATCCGTAGTGTTCGATGGGAGCGGAACGGCGTTCGTGGCGGATATGTCCGGAACGCTTCTCGCCTTCGCACCGGATGGAAGCGTCCGCTGGCGTCTCTCCCTCCCCGCAGGCGTCGTCGCCTCCCCTGCCCTTTCCGCTGATGACGAAGCCCTGTTCGTCGGCACGTTCGCCGGCACCGTCCACGCCGTCGAGGCGGCCACCGGCCGACTCCGTTGGGAACACCGCCTGCCGACCGCCAGTGACCCGCGTGTTCTCTCCGATCTCCTCTACTGGGCGACCGCTGACAGCGTGGTGTGCAGCAGTTGGGGCGCTCAGTTCCACGCGCTAGACGCCGCCTCCGGCACCACGAAAGCCACGTGGAACTCCGGACGCACCCCGGCGTCAGCGGCCACCGCGGACAGCTCCGGCCCCTGCTTCTGCCTCCGCGCTGTTCCCCGCAACGGTGTCGAACTGGTCTCCGTCCGCCCGGACGGCGCAGAGTCGATCCTGCACACGGAACCGGCTTCGGAAGACTGGATTCGCCGCGTCCCCGTCGTCGCCGCTCCGGTGCTCGACGCGGAGCGCGCTCGAGTCTACGCGTTGCTCAACCGGGAACGTGGCGCCGCTCTCCTCTGCTGGTCGCTCGCCGCCAGCCGCGTGCTCTGGTCGCAATCGCTGCCGCACTGCTCCACAGCCACCCCCGCCCTCCTGCCCGACGGCGCCATCGTCGTGGCCGACCTCGCCGGGACCCTCCACACCCTGGACCCGGTGGAAGGGGCCGTCCGCTGGCAATACTCAGGAAACGCGGATTACTTTCTCGCGGGCCCCGTAACCGACGCGGGCGGCACGATCTGGATCGGTGACCCGCTGGGCCACGTGCACGAAGTCCGGTCAACAGGAGAAGGCCGCGTTCTCTTCGAATGCCCTCGCTCCCTCCAGGCGCGACCGTCCTTCAGCCCCGCCGGACACCTCCACGTCCCCGGCACGGACGGCACGGTCTACGTGTTCTGAGCCGGACACTCACTGCACGCTCCCTGAGTGAAATGTCCGCCCGCAGGGCCGATCAGGGCGGAGCGGCACCGGCGTGGCCTGGGTCCAGGCTGAGGGTCATCCAGGCTGAGGGTCAGGTCTTTAGAAGTTAGAATTGCGGGCCGAGGCGCAGCGCAGCAAGGGAATACGGCCTGGCGCGCAGCTCAACTATTCCAGGTGGAGTCACTGGCAGCGCCAGCAAGGTGCGTGCGGCAAACACCCAAATCTAATTTCTAAAGGCCTGGACCTTACGGCGCCTTGCGGCCTCCGTTCGCAGCAGCCACGAGCGCGCGGCATCCAACTGAAGGTTCGCGAGCCGTAACTGTTCAGGAGGGTAAACCGCGAAACACGCCAAACACGCGAAAAGGGCAAGACGCTGCACTCCCACTGCCTGCTCCGGGTTCCCGTATTTCGCGTATTTCGCGGTTCAACGTGGTCCACGTGAATAGTCACCGCGAGCCCATTCGGCCGGCGCTGCTGCTGCCCGCCGGGACGGCGGGCGGTCCGGAGCGGGGCCGGCCTGCCTTGCCAAAGCTCTGGCGGAGGCAGGTCTCCGGTCGCAGCCGCTCCGAGCGGACGGGTGACACCCGCGAAGGTTGACACCAGCAGGCGGACTGCAGTGGAATGGCCGCCCATGAAAGCCCTGGCTCAGTTCGCTCCGCCCCCGCGACGCCCGTTCCGGTGGATGCTCCTTATCGCAGCGGCACTCTTCCTCCTGCTGGCCACGGTGCCTCTGCCCGCCGCCACCGCGAGGCCGACCGCGACCCACCCCGCCGACGCCGCCCTCTACGCGTTCTTCCAGCAGTACCTGGATGCCTGGCTCCGCGAGCGCCCCTTCGAAGCCACCCGCCTCGGCGACCATCGCTTCGATGACCGCCTCGAGGATCTGTCCTCCGCGGCGCAAGACCGCCGCCGGCAATCCCTCCGCGACACCCTGGAGAACCTTCCTCGCCGAGTGACTCGATCCACTCTCTCGCGCGACGGCGCCATCGATTACGAGATTCTCGAGCACGACCTGCGCCGGTCCCTCTGGCTCGAGGAAAACACCCGCCCACTCGCGGAAGACCCGCGAGTTTACAGCGAGTACATCTCGGACAGCGTCTTTCTGCCGCTCACGCAGTCGACGCTCCCGCTGGAAACCAACGTGGCCAACTGCCTAGCGCGCATGCAGGCCATCCCTGGGATCGTGGACGCGGCGAGGAAGAACCTGACCCGGCCACCCCGTACCCACACCGAGACCGCCATCCGCCAGAACCTGGGAGCCATTAGCTTCTACGAAACCGACTTGCCTGGTCTGGCCCGCGGGAGCCGCCAGTTGGCCGCACTGCGCGCGGAAGGCCGGCGCGTGGCCGCAACGCTGCGCGGGTACCAGGAGTTCCTTGAAAAAGAACTGCTCCCGAAGGCCGACGGCGACTGGCGCCTGGGCGCGACTCGGTTCCGCGAGAAACTGGCCCTCGACCTGAACGCCGGTCTCTCGGCCGACGAAGTCCTCGCCCAAGCCGAAAGCGAGTTCCAGCGAGTCCAAGCCGAGCTGTACGTCGTGGCGCGGCAACTCTGGAGCCGCTATCACCCGGCCGAGGCGCTCCCCCCGGACCACCCGGACGGGCGGCGCGCCACCATCGCGCGCGTCATGCAGGACGTCGGCGCCGAACACGGAAAGCCCGAACACCTGGTCCGCGATGCGCGGCGCATCGTGGTGAGCCTCAAACGGTTCATCCGCGAACGCGACTTCTTGCGGCTGCCGGATCCGGACCAGTGCGCGGTCATCGAGATGCCCGAGTTCCAGCGCGGGAACTCGACGGCTTACCTCAGTTCAGCCCCGCCGCTCGACCCAGAGGCGAGCAGCTACTACGCCGTCAGTCCGCCGCCCTCCGACTGGAGCCCCGAGCGCGTCCGCAGCTATCTCGAGGAGTACAACACCCACATGCTGCACATCCTCAGCCTCCACGAGGCCTACCCGGGACACTACGTCCAACTGGAATACGCGAATCGCCACCCCTCGCCCATCCGGCGGGTGATCCAATCCGGCCCCTTCATCGAGGGCTGGGCGGTCTACACGGAGCAAACCATGCTCAATGAAGGCTACGGCGACGGCGACCTGCGGTTGCGCTTGATGCAGCTCAAGTTCTATCTGCGGGCCGTGGTGAACGCCCTCCTCGACCATCGGATGCACTGCACCCAAATGACCGACGACCAGGCGCTCGAACTGCTGATGCGCGATGCCTTCCAGAGCGAAGGCGAGGCCCGGCTCAAAGTCATCCGTTCGCAACAGAGCGCCGGGCAACTCTCCACCTACTTCGTCGGCCGCATGGCCCTCGACCGCGTGCGCCGGGAAATCCAGACGGAGCTGGGAGCCGCCTTTGTTCTGGGCCGCTTCCACGAGGCCGTGCTCGCGCACGGGTGCGTGCCGCCGCGCTATCTGCTTGAGCTCGTGCGCCGAAGCCTGGGCCTGCCGGCGAGCCAGTGACCGGAGCGCGACACGGCCTCGGGTCGCAGCAGCCACAGGCGGGCGG
Organism: uncultured Verrucomicrobiota bacterium; assembly: GCA_964432995.1. GTDB lineage: Bacteria > Verrucomicrobiota > Verrucomicrobiia > Limisphaerales > JAHDYP01 > CAYSPU01. Next base: position 431 of record CAYSPU010000196.1, on the reverse strand, counting down.
CATCCAACTGAGGATTCGCGAGCGTATTCGGCCAGCGGAACTGCTGCCCGCCGGGACGGCGGGCGGTCCGACGGAGCGCGACCGGTCTCCGGTCGCAGCAGCCACGGGCGGGCGGCAGACGGCCGAAGGTTCGGACCTCGGCCCCTCCTCGGCCCGCCGTAGTCCCGCGACGGCGGGACGGAGGCGGCTTGAGCCAGCCAATGCGGTGTGCGTTTCGCTGCGGGTCAGAAGACCCGCGGTCCGGAACGCACGGGACTCCAGGGACCCAAATGCGCATCCGCCCGGGAGCGGCACCGCGCCCGCCCGGTTGTTTGGTGCCCGCGGAACACGCCGAACGCTCACCGGCCCGGCAGGCGGGCCCGATACCGCGTCGGCGAGACACCCAATATCTTCTTGAACACGCGGTTGAAGTGGGTCAGCGACTAGAACCC
>CAYSPU010000195.1:0-11650 GCA_964432995.1 uncultured Verrucomicrobiota bacterium | reverse complement strand
GGTTCAGCGGTTGGGAGGTTCAGGGTTCAGCGGTTGGGAGGTTCAGGGTTCAGGGTTCACGCTGTGGGCGCAGACGACCGGCATTCCGCCCCTGACGAGACGAAGGCCGTCAGGTCTGCGAGAGGCGAGGTGGCAATAGCCGGTCCCTGGAGACCAGCGGTTCCCCGCCCCATCCGGGGCGGAATGTCTGTAGTTCGGGGCCACCCCGCCGAAACCCACCCCATCGGAGTGGGGGCAGTCGCGGCGCCCTCGGAGAGGTCGCCCTACCTTTCATCTGAAGTTACCGCCGTGCCGACTTGCCGCCGTGCCGACTTGCCGCCGTGCCGACTTGCCGCCGTGCCGACTTGCCGCCGTGCCGCCGTCTGGGCTCAGCGGATTGGGGTTGTGAGTGGGGCAGTGCATGCCTAGATTGCGTCGAGCGTCGGCTCGCCTCTTGGTGCCGCTGGAGAACGCGGATTCGGTTCCGAAGTGGGCGGTTCCGCGGACGTGGCGAGCTCGCGATCCTGGGTTTGAACCGTGAATGCCTCAGCACCGCCTCCTGGTGAAGCCGACCGGCTTCGCGCCTTGCACGCTTATGGTGTCCTGGATACGCCCCCGGAGGAAGCGTTCGACGATCTGACGCGTCTGGCGGCGCAGATCTGCGAGACGCCGGTGGCGGTGATTGGGTTTCTGGACGCGGATCGGTTTTGGATCAAGTCGAGCCTCGGGGGCATTCCGGGAGGGGAGGTGGATCGGTCCCAGGCCTTTGCGACCCACGCGGTGCAACAGCGCGATGTCTTCTGGGTGGAAGACGCAACTCAGGACGAGCGGTTTCGCGAGCACCCGCAGGTGAAGGGGGCGTTGGGGCTGCGGTTTTGTGCGGCGATGCCGTTGTGCACGCCAGAGGAGGGTTTGGCGGTGGGGGCGCTGTGTGTCTTCGACAGTCGTCCGCGCCGGTTGAGCAGCGAGCAAGCGGAGGCGCTGCGGATTCTGGCCCACCAAGTGGTGACGCACCTCGAGTTGCGTCGGAATCTGGACGCCCTCGAGCGGTCCGTGACCGGACACCTCCAGGCGGAGGAAGCCTTGCGGGTGGCCGAGGCCAAGTATCGTCAGATCTTCGAGAACGTCATGGAGGGGATCTTCCAGACGACGCTGGAAGGCAAGTATATCTCGGCGAATCCCATGCTCGCGCGGATGTATGGTTACGCCACGCCGGCCGAGCTCATGGAAGCGGTGCATGATATCGACCGCCAGGTCTACGTGCGGCCGGGGCGCCGGGCGGAGCTGGTCCGTCTTCTGGAACAGCACGGCACCGTCTCCCGTTTCGAGTCGGAGGTCTATCGGCGGGATGGCGAGGTGATCTGGACCTCGGAATCCGTGCGGGCGGTTCGGGACGCGGATGGCCGGATCCTCTACCTGGAAGGCACGGTGGAGGACGTGACGGATCAGAAGCGGGCGGAAGAGGCCTTGCGGCGGTCGGAGATACTCTACCACTCGCTGGTGGAAGCTCTGCCGCAGAACATCTTCCGCAAGGATCGCGAGGGTCGCTTCACTTTTGCCAACCGGAAGTTCTGCGAGGCTCTGGGTCGCCCCCTCGAGGCGCTGGTGGGCCGCACGGATTTCGATTTCTACCCGCAAGAGCTCGCGCGGAAATACCAGCGGGACGACCAGCACGTGATGGAGACGCGCGAGGCCTTCGAGACGGTCGAAGAGAACCGCACGCCGAGCGGCGACACGAGCTACGTCCAAGTGGTCAAGACGCCGTTGATCGACGCCGACGGCCAGGTGATTGGGGTGCAGGGGATGTTCTGGGACGTGACGGAGCGCCGGCGGATGGAGCACGCTTTGGCCCACGAGCGGGAGCTGCTCCGGGCGCTGCTCGACAACATGCCGGATGCCATCTACTTCAAGGACCGGGAGTCGCGGTTTTTGCGGATGAGCCGCGTGCAGGCGCGCAGCTTTGGGCTGGAAGATCCCGAGGCCGGCATTGGGAAGACGGATTTTGATTTCTTCTCCGCGGAGCACGCCCAGGCGGCGTTTGCGGACGAGCAGTCGATCATCGGCACGGGCCAGCCGATCATCGCGAAAGCCGAGCGCGAGACGTGGCCCGGGCGGGAGGACACGTGGGTGTTGACCACCAAGATGCCGCTGCGGAACGAGAACGGCGAGATCATCGGCACGTTTGGGATTTCCCGGGACATCACGGCGCTGAAGCATGCCGAGGGGCAGCTTTCCCTGGCGCGGGATTCGGCGCTGGAACTGGCCCGCGTGAAGGCCGAGTTCCTCGCCAACATGAGCCACGAGATCCGGACGCCGATGAACTGCATCATCGGCATGACCGGGCTTCTGCTCGACACGACGCTCACCGACGAGCAACGCGATTTCACGGAGACGATCCGCAGCAGTGCCGACGCTCTGCTCACGCTGATCAACGATATTCTGGACTTCTCGAAATACGAGGCCGGCAAGCTGAGTGTCGAGCACATCGACGTCGATCTGCTCGAGACCGTGGAAAGCACGGTCGAGCTCCTGGCGGAGCGGGCGGACTCGAAGGGCCTGGATCTGGTGCCGTGGATTGCCCGGGACGTGCCGCGACTGGTGCGTGGCGATCCGGGCCGGATTCGCCAAGTGCTCACCAACCTCATTGGCAATGCGATCAAGTTCACCGAACGCGGTGAAGTGGTGCTCCGGCTGCTCCGCCTCGAGGAGACCGACTCGAACGTTCGGGTGCAGTTCGAGATTTCGGACACCGGCATCGGCATTGCCCCGGAGGCTCGCGATCGTCTCTTCAAGGCCTTCACCCAGGCCGATGGCTCGCTGTCCCGCAAATACGGCGGCACTGGGCTCGGGCTCGCCATCTCCAAGGAACTCGTCGAAATGATGGGCGGACACATTGGCGTCCGCAGCACCCCTGGGGAAGGTTCCACCTTCTGGTTCTCGATCACCCTCGAGAAACAGACGCCCGCACGTCCCCCCGAGAGTCCCGCGACCGCGCCCCTAGCAGGGAAGCGCATCCTGATCGTCGACGACCACGCCACCACCCGCCAGGTTCTGACCGAAGTGGTCGAAGCCTGGCTGATGGCCGCCGCGTCCACCGGCGACACGGCCGGGGTGCGGCAGCGACTCCACAAGGCCGCCGCGGCCGGGACCCCATTCGACTTCGTTCTGCTGGACCTGCAACTCGAAGAGACGGCGGGACTCCAACTGGCGCAACAGATTCGCGCCGATCCCGCCCTCCAGGGTCTGCGGCTGGTCATCCTGACGACCATGGCTCTGCACCTGAGCTCCGAGGCTTGGCGAGGCGTCGGGGCCGACGCCTACCTGGTCAAACCGGTTCGGCAGCAGCGATTGCGGGAGTGCCTCCTGCGGGTGCTGGTCCCCACGACCGCCGCGCCGGTCGAGGGGGTCGCGGCGCTGCCGCCGGGGGACGCGGCGCCATTGTCCGAAGGCGTCCCGCTCCGCGTCCTGCTGGCCGACGACAATGTGGTCAACCAGAAGATCACGCTGCGTCAGTTGAAGAAACTGGGTTGTCGCGCCGATGCGGTGGCGAATGGCCGTGAAGCCATCGACGCCTTGCGGCGGATTCCCTACGACGTGGTGCTGATGGACTGCCAGATGCCGGAGCTGGACGGCTACCAGGCGACGCGTCAGATCCGGCAGATGGAGAGTGCCATCGGGAGTGCGGGGTGCCGTTCCTTCTACATCATCGCACTCACGGCGAATGCGATGGAAAGCGATCGCGAGGCCTGCCTGGCGGCGGGCATGAACGATTACGTCGGCAAACCGGTGAAGCTCCCCGATCTCCTCGCGGCCTTGGAGCGGGCGCGGTCCCGGCTCGGCGCCCGGCCGCCAGCCTCCGCCGTCAGCGCCGAAGTCCCCCGGGAGGAACCCGTCATCGACCTTTCCACATTTGCCGCCTTGCGTGAGCTGCACGAACCCGGGCAACCCGACCCGCTGGTGGAGCTTGGCCAACTGTTTTTGCAGGACACACCCCCGCGCGTGGAGGCCATCCAACGGGCGGTCGAGGTGGGGGACGCGGCGGGTTTGCGCAAGGCGGCCCACAGTCTGAAAGGATCGGCGAACAACCTGGGCGCCCGGCGGTTGGCGGCGGTCTGTGCGCGCCTCGAAGCCGCGGCCAAACAGAACGATCTGCCCGCTGCCGTCCGCCTGGTGCCGCAGGTGGACGCGGAGTTCCAGCAGGTCCGTTTTCTCCTTGAGCAGGAGGCGAAAAAACAGAAGAGTGCGCCATTATAACACGGAGTGACTACGACCGTATTCAGTGGGCCCGTGGATCCGGCAAGCAGGGAGCCATGCCGGGTGCTCCTGATTGATGATGACCCGGAAGTCCATGAGTCGTTGGCCGCCGGTCTCCAAGCGGACAATCTCCGCCTGCTCTGCGCCCGGAACGGCGAGGCCGCCATGCAGTTGGCGCGCCAGGAGACGGTTCACGCCATTCTCCTCGACCTCGGCCTCCCCGGTCAGGACGGTTTTGCCATTCTGAAGGAATCGCAGCGCGACGCGAGGCTCCGGAACGTGCCGGTCATCATTGTGACCGCCTCGGGCAGCACGGCTGACAAGCTCCGCGGCTTCGAGTTGGGCGCCAGCGACTACATTACCAAACCGTACGAACTGGCCGAGCTGCGTGCCCGGCTGAAGGCGGTTCTCCGCGCCAAGTTGCTCCAGGACGAAATCACCACCGCCAACCGCAACCTGGAGTCGGCCCGTCAGGCGGCCGAGGCGGCCACCCGGGCCAAGTCGGAATTCCTGGCCAACATGAGCCACGAAATCCGCACCCCGATGAATGGCGTGATCGCCATGACCGGGCTTCTCCTCGAGACCGAGCTCACCGCCCAACAACGCGAACTGGTCGAGACCATCCGCAATAGCGGCGATACCCTGCTCACCATCATCAACGACATCCTCGATTTCTCGAAGATCGAATCGGGGAAACTCGAGCTCGAGAACCAGCCTTTTGACGTGAGGACCTGTGTCGAGGACTCGCTCGATCTTCTGGCGCCGCGTGCCGGCGAGAAGAAGATCGACCTTGGCTATCAGTTGGCCGATGACGTGCCGCCCCAGGTGGTGGGGGATGTCACCCGCTTGCGCCAGATCCTGGTCAACCTCGTCGGGAATGCCGTCAAATTCACGGCCAAGGGCGAGGTCGTCATCGAGGCCGGACTCGGTTCCGGACCGGGGCCCGGCGGTGCCGGTCCGTCCGCGGGGGCCGGCCGCCTGGAGCTGCATTTCGCCGTGCGCGACACCGGCATCGGCATCCCGCCCGACCGGATCCAGCGATTGTTCAGATCCTACAGCCAGGCGGACGCGTCGACGACGCGGCAGTATGGTGGGACCGGTCTGGGCCTGGCGATCAGCAAGAGCCTCGCCGAACTCATGGGCGGCACGATGTGGGTCGAAAGCACCGTCGGACAGGGGTCGACCTTTCACTTCACCCTGGCGGTGCAAGCTTGCCCGGATGCGCCGCCGCAGCGGTTGGCCGGCCCGCAGCCCCAGTTGGCCGGCATGCGGTTGCTCATCGTCGACGACAACCCCACCAACCGCCGGGTGCTGACGCTTCAATCCCAGCGATGGGGCATGATCTCATGCGATGTCGAGAGCGGCCCCCGCGGCCTCGAACTGCTGCGTCAGGGAAGACAATTCGACCTGGCCATCCTCGACATGCAGATGCCGGACATGGATGGCCTCACGCTCGGGACGGAGATCCGCAAGCTGCCGGGGGCCGCGACCCTGCCCCTCATCCTGCTCAGCTCGATGAGCATCCGCGCCGATGCCGGCGAGCAGGCCCTGGCCCAGTTCGCGGCCTGCATTACCAAGCCCGTCCGCCAGAACCAGCTCCATGACATCATGGTCCAGGTCTTGGGAGGCCCCAAACGCGCCACCCGCAAAGTCGAGTCCGGCAACAAGCTCGACCCCACGCTGGCCCACCGCCTCCCCATGCACCTGCTGATGGCGGACGACAACGCCGTGAACCAGAAGGTGGCGCTCCGGCTCTTTGACCAGATGGGCTATCACATCGACATCGCGGCCGACGGTCACGAAGCCATCGAAGCGGTGCGCGCGCACGCCTACGACATCATCTTCATGGACGTGCAGATGCCGGAGATGAACGGCTTGGAGGCCACCCGACGCATTCGCGAAATCGAACGGGAATCGGGAAAGCCGCGCAGCGTGATCATCGCCATGACGGCGAGCGCCATGAGCGGGGACCGTGAGCGGTGTCTGGACGCCGGCATGGACGACTACCTCGCCAAGCCCGTGCGCCCGGAAGCGGTGCAGTCCGCCCTCGAACGCTGGGGGCCCCAGGTTTCGCGGCCCGGCCCGCGCACCGCCGGCACGCGCGACACGAGTGTTCGCGCGGCCGAACCGGCGCCCCCGCCAGTCCCGCCAGCGCCACCCGAGCCTTCGGTTGCCCCGGAAGCGCCCGTGGACCTCGAGCGTCTCACGGAGATGTCCGGAACCGATGAGCCCAGCGTTCGCGAACTAACTGACCTCTACCTCCTGCAAACCGGCGAGCAACTCCAGGAACTGCGCCAGGCCATTGCGGCCGGCGATGCCCGCGAGGTGGAGCGTGTGGCCCACAAGGCGGCCGGCGCCAGTTCCACCTGCGGGATCGTTGCCGTCGTGCCGGCCTTCCGCGAACTCGAACGGCTCGGACGCGAAGGCCGCCTGGAAAACGCCTGTGCGCTGTTCGAAGAGGTCAACCACAAGCTCGAGAACGTCCGCGCGTTTCTCGCGGAGCATCTCGCCGCACTCCGCTCCCGGAGCAACGGAAACCCGCCATGAAGAGGGTCCTCATCGTCGAAGACGACCAGATCGTCGGGAACATCTACCGTCACAAGTTCCAGGTGGAGGGATTCCAGGTGGCGCTGGCCGGAGATGGCGAGACCGGCTACAAGGCGGTCGCCGATTTCAAGCCCGACGTGGTCATCCTCGACCTGATGCTTCCCCGGCTGAACGGCGTGGAGGTTCTGCGGCGCCTGCGAGCGAAGCCGGAGACCCAGAGTCTGCCGGTGATCGTGCTCTCCAACGCGTATCTCAGCAGCCTGGTGCAGGAGGCGTGGAACGCTGGCGCCAACCAGTGCCTGATCAAGGCCAACTGCACTCCCAAGCACCTCATCGAGGTGCTTTACAAGACCCTGGGCGTCGGCGGCGCGCCCGCGCCCGTCCCCGTCCCCGCCCCCGCTGCGGCGCCGGCGGCCCTAGCGGCTCCGGTGGCGCCGGTGGCCCCGGTGGCCCCGGCCGCGGACGATGGCGCCTTCCAGGCCGAGTTGCGCCTCACGTTTCTGAACAGCGCGCCGGAAATCCTGGCCCAGTTGCGGGCCATGCTCCAGGCCTTCATCAAGAGTGAGGGGGACTCGACCCGTTTGCCCAACCTCTTCACCCTGTATCGGCGGGTGCACTCGGTTACCAGCAACGCCGCCGTCGCCGGCCTGAACTCCATCTCCCGTCTCTGTGCCGCCCTCGAAGCCCTCTGCAAGGAACTCTACGAGAAACCCAAGAACATCAACGCCTCCACCGTGCGCACCCTCGCGCAAACCATCGATTTTCTGGCGGTCCTCATCGATCGCAGCAGCACGGTGGACTCGGATGCCTGCGCCCCGCCCAACATCCTCGTGGTGGATGACGAAGCCATCTCCCGCCGGGCCGTCATCTACGCGCTCGAAAAGGCCAACCTCAGATGCGCCAGCGTCGAAGACCCCAACGCCGCCCTGAAGATGCTCGCCGAGAACCGATTTGACCTGGTCTTCCTTGACGTCGACATGCCGGGGATGAACGGGTTCGAACTCTGCACCCGGTTGCGGACGTTCCCCACGTGCAGCAAGACGCCGGTGATCTTCGTCACCGGTCTGACCGACTTCGAGAGCCGAGCCCGTTCCACGTTGAGCGGAGCCAACGATCTCATCGCCAAACCCTTCCTGTTCATGGAACTCGCTGTCAAGGCCATCACCCACATCCTCAGGGCCCAGCTCGCCGATCCGCGCCCGTGATATGGAAGCCCTGCACGCCCCCTGGCGCATCGAGTACATCCTCGCGCCGAAACCGCCCGCCAGCGATGTCTCCCTCTTCGCCCGCATCGCCCAGTCCTCCGACGACGTGGCGCACCACGTCATCGCCAGAACCCGCAGCTCCTTCGCCCTGCTGAACACCTACCCGTACACCGGGGGACACCTGCTCGTCGTTCCTTACCACCAGGTCGGGGATCTCACCGACCTGACGGACGACGAGATGACCGACCTCATGCGGCTCACCCGGCGGTGCGTCCAGGCCCTCCGCGAAGTGATGAAACCCGACGGCTTCAACGTCGGCTTCAACCTCGGCCGTTGCGCCGGCGCCGGGGTCACCGAACATCTCCACCTCCACGTCGTTCCCCGCTGGAATGGCGATACCAACTTCATGCCCGTCCTCGCCGGCACCACGGTTGTGCCTCAGGCTCTGACAGACCTGGCGGCCCAACTGCGCGCCGCCCTCGCCCGCTGACTCCACATGGCCACTGAAACGCTCCACTTCGAGAGCGCCCGGCTCGCCCAACAGCTCTTCAACAACGAGCCCCGCAATCTCCAGTCCCTCGAAGAACAACTCGGCGTCCGCGTCACCACCCGCGAAGGCTGGATCAAACTCGATGGCCCCGAGAACGCCGTCGAACAGGTCCGCACGATGTTCCTGTTGCTCGAGTCTTCGCTCCGAGCCGGGAACCCCTTGCGCAACCGTGAGTTCGCCTACGCCCTCAACGTCGTGCGCCAGGAAGGCGCCTCCGCCCTGCGCGAGCTTCTCGGCGAACGCATCCAAACCTCCGCCCGGAAGGCCAACGTCACCCCCAAGACCGTCGGCCAAAAACGCTACGTCCAGGCCATCCGCGACCACGATCTCACCCTGGCCACCGGCCCGGCCGGCACCGGCAAAACCTACCTCGCCATGGCCATGGCCGTCGTCGCCCTCCGCGAAGAACGCGTCTCCCGCATTATCCTCACCCGCCCCGCCGTGGAAGCCGGCGAAGCCCTCGGCTTTCTCCCCGGGGATCTCTACGAGAAGATCGCCCCCTATCTCCGCCCCCTGCACGACGCCCTCCACGACATGGTCCCCGCCGAGGAAATCGAACGCCACCGCGAACGCGGCACCATCGAAATCGCCCCCCTCGCCTACATGCGCGGCCGCACCCTCAACAACGCCTTCATCATCCTCGACGAGGCCCAAAACTGTACGATGGAACAGATGTTCATGTTCCTCACCCGCCTCGGCTTCAACTCCAAGGCGGTCGTCACCGGCGACATCACCCAGATCGACCTCCCCTCCCACAAACCCTCCGGCCTCGTCGAGGCCGTCCGCGCCCTCAAAAACGTCGAAGGCGTCGCTTGCGTCGAGTTCACCCGCCGCGATGTCGTCCGCCACCCGCTCGTCCAGCGCATCATCCACGCCTACGAGGAACACCGCGGACGCCAAAACCCCGCCCCATGAGGACCCTGGCCCTCCGCCACTCGGCCCCCGGCCGCCGCCCGGACCTCCGCCTCTTCCGCCGCATCGTCCGTCACCTCCTGCAGCGTGAACTGAAACTTCCCGCTTGGGATCTCGGGATTTGCCTCGTCGGTGACGCGGAAATCCAACGCCTCAACGAGCGATACCTCCAGCACGCCGGTCCGACCGACGTGCTCGCGTTCGACTACGGCGCGCCGCCCCCCGGCCCCTTGCGGCAACCCGCTCGCGAGTTCGGATCCGAGTCGCGTCCTGCCATCCACCAAGTGCCGCCATCTGATGCGCCAAGCGCTCTTGCGGAAAGACGGCAACCGCTCCACGGCGAGATCTTCATTGGCCTCGACGTTGCCCTCCGCCAATCGCGACGCTTCCGCACCACTCCCGCGCAGGAAGTCGTCCGCTACGCTGTTCACGGCATTCTTCACCTGCTGGGCCATGACGACCACCACGCCGCGGCGCGGCGCCGGATGAAGAGCGAAGAGAACCGTTTGGTCCGACGCCTGTGCCGGCAGTTCGCGGTCGACTGCGTCTTCCGGCGCCCTCGGAGAGGGCGCCCTACCTGACGTGGCATCCGACATCGCCGTTCGGCCACGTGCGGATGAATCGTGCATATGCACGAATAATCGGTCACGCATGCCCGCCGGAGCGAATGGCGCCACGGTCTGTTCCCCCTGACAGCGGTCGCTGCTTTTCGAGTGGGGCTACATCCATATTCGCAGCCATGACCTCACGCGAGCGAGTGCTCACGGCGTTGCGGCACGAGCAGCCCGACCGCACCCCGCGCGATTTCTGGGCCGAACCCCCAGCCCTCCGACGATTGCTCGCACGGAGGCATCGACATGCAGCGCCTGCTGCCGACGGCGAGCGCCACCGAAGTCGTCGCAACGGTTCGCCGCTGCAGTGAGCTACTGTGAATGGGCGGGGGCTACATCCTGGCACCGGCGCACCGCTTCCAACCCGATGTGCCTCCCGAGAACATACTGGCGGTCTACAGACACTGAACATCGAACATCCAACTTCGAACATCGAACTCTGAACTGAAGCCTGCGATTCGATGTTCGAAGTTGGATGTTCGATGTTTGTGTCGCGAGAGGGAGAAACTCGCGGCGGTGCCAGGGATTCGGGGCGCGTCCTTCGTGCCCTCAGAATGGGATGGATTTAGCCCGGCGCCGAGGGTATACCGTGGTCCATGTTCCAAAACCAACCAAAGGAGCCAAGCCATGACGCTGAAGATCACCAAGACCCATGTGTGGGCCACCGATATTGAAGACCGCCCCGGCGGGCTGGCAGATGTCCTCGATAGCATCGCCGGCGCCGGCGCCAGCCTCGAGTGCCTGATCGCCCGTCGTCAGCCCGACAAGCCCGGCAAAGGAGTGGTGTTCGTCACGCCGTTGAAGGGCAAACGCGTCCTCGCCGCCGCCGGCGCCAGGGGATTTCGAGAGACCCAACGCGTCGCCACGCTGAAGGTCGAAGGTGGCGATCGGGCCGGCCTGGGAGCCAAGATCACCCGCGCGATCGGCGCCGCCGGCGTCAGCCTCCGCGGTGTCTCCGCCGCCGTCCTGGGCAGGAAATTCATCTGTTATCTTGGCTTTGACAACGTCGCCGCGGCCGACAAGGCCTATGTCGCCTTGAAAGCGCTTGCGCGCAAGAAGTAGTCCGCGAACAAGCCGCACCGCCCTTCGTCTTGAGGCGCAGCGCGCGACCTCGCGGGTTGTCTCGTGTCTTGCTGCGCCCGCAGGACTGCCAGTTCGTTCGGACCGCGGGTCTTCTGACCCGCAGCAGACCGCACACAGCCTTTGCTGCGGCTCAAGCCGCCTCCGTCCCGCCGCAGCGGGACTATGGAGGGCCGAGGATGAGCTGCGGTGCGAAATGAGTTCCGGGTTCCCCTTGACAGTCTAGGTGTGGACGTCCTAGTCTCCCCTAGAACATCTAGGACACGCCATGCCCACCACCAAAGCCGAACTGCTCCAGGGGACCCTCGATCTGCTCGTCCTGAAGACCCTCGCCCCCGGGCCGCTCCACGGCTACGCCATCGCCCAGCGCATTCAACAGCGTTCGGACGACGTGCTCGTGGTCGAAGAGGGCTCGCTGTATCCGGCCCTGTACCGGATGGAAGAGAAGGGCTGGATCGCTGCCGCCTGGGGGAAGTCCGAGAACAATCGGCGTGCCAAGTATTATTCGCTCA
>CAYSPU010000194.1:0-11671 GCA_964432995.1 uncultured Verrucomicrobiota bacterium | reverse complement strand
GAAGATCCCATTTCAAACCGCCCGTTTTGGGCCAGTTTCACTTCGCCCTTGGCAGACTGGCGTACAAGCTCTTTCCGGTTTCCAGGACCCGCAAGTTGTTCAGCACCCCAACAAGTGGCGCCCGTCGCTCTGCTCTCGCTCGCCACGACCCACGAATCGACACTGCAGCCGTAATGATCAACACAACAAGAAGGAATACCAAGCGTGTGTGTTTCACTCGTGCCTTCACATTCGACTCCGCTTCTTCTCGGTGACATCGCATCCCATGCTCCAGTTTCACCCCTTTGGCGGCGATCCGCGCCAGTGTCACCGTGCGGCGGTTCCGACGGCCGGTTACGGTCCGCCTTCGGCGGTCTCCTGCGGCATCATCATCTTGAGGAACTTGAGTTGGTTCTGCTGATACCTCTGGTAGCTCTCCATCTGCTCGGCGGTGAGCACACCCTCCAGCGCCTTGGCCTTCTGGTTCATCTGCCACTCCAAAACAGCCGCCGGGTCCGCACCGGCCGGAAGCGCCAGTGCCGCCCCGCCCTCCATCGTGCTGAGCGTCTGATCGTAGATGGTCGCGAACACCTGGTTCTCCTGCTCCTCGGACAACTGGAGCGTGCTCTGCAACTGCAGCAGTTCGGCATTGGCCGCCATCCGAGCCGTCGACCGGTTTTCTTCCTGATGATACTCCTGATAGGCCGATTGCTGGTCCGGCGTCAGCAAGGCCTTGATCTGTTCCTCCGGGTTTCCCGTCGATTCCTGCACCCGCCGCATCTCCTCGCGGGTCATCTTGCCGGCGAGGACCTTCTGCGCGGCGCCGGCCGCGACCTCCACCTGTTTGGCCATGATCTCGCGCATGGCCGTCTCCTGTTCCGGCGTCAGGTGGACCTTCTGTTTCAGACGGGCGAATCGCCCCTCGAGCTGATTGGCAATCACTCCTTTCATCGCCTCCCCCATCCCTCTCGAGAACGCGTTCGTGGAGTCTCCGGCACTCTCCCCGGCGTCGGCCAGCGGTGTGGCCAGTCGCCGCGTCTCCGCCTCGGCCTGGGAACGGAGCGCCGAACTCAGGCGGTTGCGCAACCGCGCCACCTCGAGTTTGAGTTCCTGCTCGGCGTCGCGCAATCGCTGGAGTTCCGCCGGATCGGCCTCCGTGGTGGTGGTGCGGGTGGGCGCGCGGCGTGGGACGGAGAGTGCCGCTCCCGGGCGGCGCAATTCCGCGTTCTCCGCGGACAACGACCGGAGTTGGCTCTGCTGCCAAAGGAGCAGAGCACCCGCCACTGCGACGAGCAGCGTCGTCAGGACCACTCTTGATTTCATGCGTTGGATTGAAAGTGAATGTTTCGAGTTGAGAGGCCTCCCGCCTCCGCCAACACGCTCAGGCTTGGCCAGCCGCCGATCTCGCGGGTTCCCGGACGTCCCGCGCCACCCGGCCTGCCAACCACCAGAACACCAGAGATTCCGTCACCACCCACGGCCCTTCGCTCAGCGCCCAAGAGAAGGGCATTCCCACAGTCCAGTCGATGCCCGCCATCGCCGCGCCAAACACCATGCCGACGATGGCCAGAAAGCGGATTGCGGGAAGGTAGCGCACCACATCCAGCGAGAGGAACAGCAGCAATGCCCCGTGAAGCGCATACAGCGCGGAGCAGGAGCGCGTCAGGTAACCGACGATGGGCGTGTTCGGCAGTGCTCCCATGCCGAGTTCTCGGTGGATGGCATCCATCCACGCGAACGGCATGACCACGGCCGGCAGCGCGAGCAACATCAGCACTCCGGTCACCCGCAGCAGCCAAACCAGCCAATTCCGGGCTCGTTTCACGCCAACCTACACTCGGGGAAGGTTCCGGCCTTCATCCGACACCTTCGCCCTGGTCCGCGTCAAGGCCGCAGCGGAGGGGGGCGGGCTTTGGCGATGTCGCCCGACGGAGATTCGGCTTCGGATTCCCGTTTAAGTCCAACGGGATTATGCCGATACACCTGCGGGTCTCGCCGACTGTGACCGACGGGGAGTCGTAGCCCGGCCGGCGTCCCCGGAGTGGCTGGTGATGCGGCTGCACTCATCCATTCCACCCCACACAAGCAGAGTGTGGCTCGACTATGAGCAAGTGCCCTCTTCAGAGAACCGGCAGAGCAATCTCCTTCGCGACCATTTTCCTCACCATCAACTCGTTAGGCGCGAACGCCGCCACCGCCGCCGGCGACGAAGCCGGCGGGCAGAAGCGCGAGGCAACGCTGGAGGAGTGTCTCCGGATCGCCATGCAGAACAACCGTCGCCGCCCGGCTTCCGAGTATGCCGTGGCCATGGCGGAGGCGCAGCATCGGCAGGCGCTGGCCGCCTACTGGCCGCAGATCAGCGCCCGGGGCGGATACCAGCGCATGGACGAGTCGCCGCACTTCCTGTTCCCCGCCGCGTCCTTCTCGGTGCCCGCCCAGACCATCAGCATTCCGATGGGCGGCACCATCCCGGTGACCATCCCCGGAGTGGGCACCGTCCCGGTAAACTCGTTCCCCGTCCCCGCGCAGAACATCGACATCCCCGCTCAGGACATCAAGCTGATGGATCCCGACAATTTCGTGGCCTCAGTGAACGCGACCTGGTTGTTGTACGACGGCGGCATGCGGAAGGGCTTTCGTCAACAAGCCAGGGGGCTCACCGACATGATGAGACAGGAATCGCGCCGCACAGACCTGGAGATCGTCGACAGCGTGAAGCGGCTGTACTACGGCGCCGTGCTGGCGCGGCAAGTCCATCAGGTCGGCAAGGACACGCTGGCGCGGATGGGAGCCACGTTGAGCCTGACCGAGACCATGTACCGCGAGGGCAGCGGCAGGGTGAAGAAGACCGACTGGCTCGACAACAAGGTCATGGTGGAATCGCTGCGCTCCATGGTCGCCCTGCTCGAGAAGAACGAGCTGATGTCCCAAGCCGCCCTCGCCAACACGATGGGGCTGTCGTGGGACGCGAGTGTGCAACCCGTTGACCAGGAGATCCCGTTCACGCCCTTCCTGAGCCAACTGGACGGGCTGGTCGGCACCGCGTATCGGTTCAGTCCCGACTGGAACAAGGTGGAAGCCGCCATCCGCGCGGCCGAAGGGGCGGTGCGGACGGCGAAGAGCGATTACCACCCCCGGCTGGCAGTGACCGGCGAGCTCCACAAATGGTGGAACGACTACGAGGCCGGCATGGCCACCGACCGCAACAAGGAAGGGTGGAGCGTCGGCGTCGGCGTCGAGATCCCCCTCTTCAACGGGTTCCTCACCAGAAACAAGGTGGCCGAGACCCGTGCGCGCGTGGCCCGAATCAAGGAACAACAAATCCTCCTCAAAGAGGGGATCGGCCTCCAGATCCGCGACACCTTCCTTGCCGTGAACGCGGCGGAGAAGTCCCATCAGGCCACCCTGGACGCGATGAAGGCCTCCACGGAGAATCGCGACCTCAACACCCGGGCCTACCAGGACGAACTTGTGGAGACCGAGAAGGTCATCCGCGCCCAACTGATGGAAGCCTTGATGTGCGCTCAGCACTACAAGGCCCGCTACGACCACGTCGCCTTGCAGTCCCAACTCAACGTGCAGGTGGGGACCGAGGTGCTGAAAATGCTGGAAGCCAGATGACCGAATCCGACTCCACACAACGAGCAACACCGCGGAGACGACACCCGCGGCGGCGCCCGGGTCTGCCGCTCTGCGGTCTGTTCCTGGTCTGGGCCGGCACCTCCCTCCCCCTGATCGCGGCCGACGCCGTCGACGCCAGCCTCACCAACCGCCCCTTCCGGCTCGGTTTCACGTCGAGCATGTTCACCGAAGTGAACGAGAGCGATGCCCGCGCCGCCATGAAAGTCTGGATCATGACCGTGGCCCAGGAGCGCCACATTCCCGTGGATCCCGAACCGCGCCTGCTCCGAACGGTGGAAGAGGCCGCCGCAGCCATCCGTTCCGATCTCGTGGACGGAGTGGGCGTGGTGACACCCGAATATGAGCGCCTGTGCCAGGAGACGAAATTCGACCGCTTTGCCGTGGGCTCGCGGGGCGGGAGTATCACCGACGAATATGTGCTCGTGGTCCGTCCTGACAGCGGTCGGGAACGTCTCGACCAGTTGCAGGGGTGCTCGCTCAACGTCTTGCAGAACCCGCGCATGAGTCTGGCCTTGGTCTGGCTCGACACGATCCTGCTGGAGGGGCGCGCGAAGCGCAGCATCGAGTTTTTTGGGCGCGTCACGACGGCCAACAAGGCCTCGCGGGTGGCCTTGCCGGTTTTCTTCCGCCAAGCCGACGCCTGCCTGATGAACCGCCGCAGCTACGAACTGATGGGCGAACTCAACCCCCAGCTCCATCAACAGTTGCGCATCCTGGCCGCTTCCCCCCCGTTCGTGGCCTCCTTCTTCGCCTTCCGCGCCGATTACGTGTCTCCGCATCGCTCGCAGATGCTGGAGGAGATGGCACGATTGGATCAGAGCCCGGCGGGCCAGCAGATCCTGGCGCTGACCCAGGCGGACCGCATCGAGGATCGCCCCGGCTCCTGCCTGGACAACGCCCTGGCGTTATTGGCGAAGCACCACCGACTGACCGACGCCGCGAACGGGAACGGAGGTTCCCCGCCCGTGGCGGCGGAAACCTCGGCCTCGCCGGCACTTGGCCAATGAACAGTCAGGTTCCGCATCGAAGTCTCTGGCACCGGCTCTCCGGATCCGCGATCGCCCGACTCTTGCGGCAGAATCTGGTCGTCGGTATCGGTCTATTCCTGCTGGATCCCTGGACCCAGTCCGGCGCCGCGACTACTCCGGGAGGCAACAGCCCCTCCTACCAAGTCGATGGCACGCCCTTTCGATTCGGCTTCTCCTCGGCCTCCTTTGCGGGCGTCAACGAGAACGACGCCAAGGCTTCGATCAAGGTCTGGGCGCGAATGCTGTTCCAAGAGCGCGGCCTCCCCGTGGATCCGGATCCGACGATCCTGAAGGACGAGGCGGCGATAGCCCGAGCGCTGCGCGAACAACGCGTCGAAGCGATCGTGCTGAACACGGACGAGTACTGGCGGCTGGGCCAGGATCTGCGCGGGCGTGCCTTGACGGTGCTGCATTCTCCACGCATGTCCCTGGCGGTCGCCTGGCTGGACACCGTGCTGGCCGAGGGCGGCCTCCCGCGCGCCAAGGAGTTCTGTCGAGTGACCCTCGCCAACAAGCTCTCCAAGGCGGTTCTGGCCGTGTTCTTTCGGCAGGCCGAGGGCTGCCTGGTCAGTCGCCGCGGCCTGGCGATGATGAGCGAACTCAACCCGCAGGTGGGCCAGAGCCTGAAGGTCCTGGCGACATCGCCCGAGTTCGTGCCCACCGGGTTTTGCTTCCGCCGCGACTACCAGGATCCGCTGAAGGACATCATCGTCTCCGAGTTGGCGAAGATCCGCGACTCTCCGGCCGGGGCCCAGGTTCTGACGCTCTTCCAGTGCGAATCCCTCGAAGCCCATCCGCTTTCCTGCCTGGAGAGCGCCTTCTCGCTGCTGGCGCGGCACGAGCGCTTGTCACCCGGGACGAACTCCGTCGGGACCGGCGCCGCGAGCAGGGGGCTGGACACCCCCCCGGAAGAGGAGCAGTGAATGAAAGGAGAAACTCCGGACCCACCATCGGCGAGCGGGCTCAAGGCGGGAACCCGGACGCCGGCTACTCCGGGCGCTGGTCGAACTCCGATGACGCAGGCACTGCCCAAGCGCAAGAGCATGGGGATCACCCTGCGCACCGCCCTGTTCTCCTGGCTGGTGGCGGTCGCCACGCTCGTCATCTTTGTCGTGTTCATCATTCCGCAACAGAAACGAACGTTCGAATTGAACCTCCGGTCGAAGGCCCAGGCCCTGGTGGCCTCGGTGCACGGGGTGGCGGCGGGGGCGGTCGTCAACGAGGATTACCCCACGCTGGTGGATCACGGGCTCAGCGTCCTGAGCGGCGACAAGACGATCGATTACCTCGTGCTCGTCAAAAACGACGGCACGGCCCAGGTCTGGCAACAGGTCGCCCCGAAGTGGAACCCGGAAACGCTCGACGAGAGGTGGCGGCCGGCCGTGCGCGAGCCTTCCAGCGGGATTGGCGTCGTCCCGCGTTTTCAACAGCGGGTCTTCCACTTCTCTCAGCCGTTCGACTACTCCGGCATCCAATGGGGCTGGATCCACGTGGGACTCTCTCTGGAAAGCTACGACCGCAGCGTGGCCGAGGTCTACCAGCGCACGGGCCTGTTAGCCGTTCTCTGCGTCGCGCTGAGCCTCCTCGCCTCCGTGGTCAACGCCCGGAAGCTCGTCCGCCCTGTCCTCACTCTGCGAACCGCCGTCGAGAAGATCGCCGGCGGCGACCTCTCGGCCCGGGTCGCCATCGGCCGCGGCGACGAGCTGGGCAGCCTGGCCGTCTCCGTCAACCTGATGACCGAAGCGCTCTTGCGTCGGGACCAGATTCTGCAAAGCGTCCGCTTCACCGCGCAGCAGTTCCTCAGCACCGTAGCGTGGCAAGCCATCGTCGATGAAGTGCTGGCCAACATGGGACGGGCCGCCCGGCTGGCCCGGGTCTGCCTTTTCCGGAACGAACTCGATCCCGACGGCACTTTCGCCTCCCGGGAGTGTCACGCCTGGACCATGAACGCCGCCACCGGCGCGAATCCTCCGGAGCAGGGGCCGCGTTTCGCCTGGAGCGACTCCGGGTTCGAGGCGTGGGAAGGCGCGCTGCGGCACGGAGAGATGCTGGCGCCGCAAGCGTCCGCGATGCCCCCCCTGATGCGCCAGCTCGCCGGCCAACTCGGTTTGCGCGTCCTGGCGGTGCTGCCCATCCGCGCGGAGGGCGAGTGGTGGGGATTCCTCTGTTTCGCGGCGCCGGAGCCGGATCGGGTGTGGACCGACGCGGAGCGGGACAGTTTCCGCGCGGTCGCGGACATGCTCGGTTCCGCCATCGCGCGGCAGTGCGCGCGGGATGCGTTGGTCGAAGCCAAGGAAGGCCTGGAGCAGCGCGTCATCGAGCGCACCCGCGAGCTGCGGGAGCAGATTGCGGCGAAGGAACAAGCCCATGCCGACCTGGCGGAGGCGCAGCAGAGTCTGATGGACGTTTCCCGGAGGGCCGGCATGGCCGAGGTGGCCACGGGCGTCCTCCACAACGTCGGCAACGTGCTCAACAGCGTCAATGTCTCCTGCAACCTCGTGCAGGATCGCGTCCGACGCTCGGAGCTCGCCGGCCTTTCCCAGTTGGTCACCCTGCTCGAAACCCACGACGGCCATCTCGCCGAGTTCTTCGCGCGGGATCCGCGCGGCCGGCAGGTTCCCGGCTACCTCCGCTCCCTGGCACAGGTGCTGTCGGAGGAGCACTCCCTCACTCTCGAGGAACTAAACTCGCTGCGCGATCGAATCGATCACATCAAGGAAATCGTGGCCATGCAGCAGGACTACGCCCGCATCGCCGGCGTGATGGACCTGCTCTCCGTCACCCAGTTGACCGATGACGCGATCAAGCTGAACTCTGGAGCCTTGGCCCGCCATGGCATCACCGTGGTCCGCCACTACGCGGAAGTGCCTCGGGTGACCACGGACAAACACAAGGTGCTGCAGATTCTCCTCAACCTGATCCGCAACGCCAAATACGCGTGCGACGAAGGCGGCGCTCAGCCCAAGGTTCTCACCCTGCGCGTCGCTCGTCCACAACCGGACTTCGTCCACGTCCAGGTGGCCGACAACGGCGTGGGCATCCCCCCGGAAAACCTGGTGAAGATCTTCTCCCACGGCTTCACCACCCGGCAGGAGGGGCACGGCTTCGGCCTGCACAGCGCCGCCCTCGCCGCCAGGGAACTGGGCGGATCGCTCACCGTGACCAGTCCCGGACCCGGCCTCGGCGCCACCTTCACCCTTCAATTACCCTGTGAACCCTCGGCTCCCCAATGACCACTCTCCCCGGCAACCGCGTCTGCCGCGTTCTCGTCATTGACGACAACGCCGCCATCCACGAGGACTTCCGCAAGATCCTCATCGAGATCAGTCCCGCGCAGGCCACCCTCCGCGGACTGCATTCGGCCCTGTTCGGTTCCCAGCCCGCGGCGCGCCTGGGGACCACGTTCGAAATCGACTGCGCTTCCCAGGGACAAGAAGGACTCGCGCTGGCGCGCCGGGCGCTCGCCGACGGCCGGCCCTATTCCCTGGCCTTCATCGACCTGCGCATGCCGCCCGGCTGGGACGGCGTGGAGACCGTCAGCCACCTCTGGAAGGAACAGTCGGACCTGCAGGTTGTCCTCTGCACCGCCTACTCGGACTACGCCTGGGAGGAAATCCGACAAGCCCTGGGCGAGACGGACAGCATGGTCATCCTGAAGAAGCCCTTCGACAACGTGGAGGTGCTCCAACTGGCCCATGCCTTGACCAGGAAGTGGGATCTGAATCGCCAGATCCAGTACCGGGTCGAGGATCTCGACCGCCTGGTCCGGGAGCGAACCGAGCAGACGCGACGGGCTCTGGCGTTGTTCGAGGCCTGCATCGCCCAGTCGCCCTCGGGAATCCTGATCGCTGAAGGCCCGGAGGTTGCCATCCGTTGGGCCAACGCCGCCGCCTTGAGCATTCTGGGCGAAACCGACCGGCTGCACCAGGGCATCGAAGTGAACCTGCCGGCGGAGCGTTGGCAGATGTTCCGCGCCGATGGTTCCCCCTATCCCGCCCAAGAGTCGCCGCTCTTCCGGGCGGTCCTCAAGGGGGAAATCAGCCGCAACGAAGAAGTCATCGTCCGCCCGGCCCACGGCGAGACCCGTTGGATCTCCGTCAACGCGGCCCCCATCCGGGGATCGGACGGCGCCGTCGTGGCCGGTATCATCATCCTGCAGGACGTCAGCGAGCGCAAGCGGATGGAGCTGGAGAAAGAGAAGCTGCAGGCCCAGTTTGTTCAGGCGCAGAAGATGGAATCGGTCGGCCGCCTGGCAGGAGGCGTGGCCCATGATTTCAACAACATGCTCCAGGCCATCCTGGGCAACGTGGAGTTGGCCCTCGACGATGCGCCGGCCCCGAGCCGCCTGCAGGAGGAACTCTTCGAGATCCAGAAAGCCGCCCGCCGTTCGACCGACCTGACGCGGCAACTGCTGGCCTTCGCCCGCCGGCAGACGATCAGCCCTCGGGTGCTCGATCTCAATGACACGGTCTCCGGGATGCTGAAGATGCTCCAGCGGTTGATCGGCGAGAACATCCAGCTCGTCTGGCAGCCCGGCACCAACCTCTGGCCGGTCCTGATGGATCCGAGCCAGATTGACCAAATCCTCGCCAACCTGACGGTCAACGCCCGGGACGCCATCACCAGCACGGGCAAGGTCACGATCGAGACCGCCAATGCGGTGCTGGACACCGCCGTGGTCCGCCACCATACCGGGTGGCGGGCGGGTGAATACGTGGCGCTCTCGGTCAGCGACACCGGTTGCGGCATGGACACCGAAATCCGCGGCCACCTCTTCGAGCCGTTCTTCACCACCAAAGGCGTGGGGAAAGGCACCGGCCTCGGCCTGGCCACCGTGTTCGGCATCGTTCACCAAAACGGAGGGTTCATCGACGTGGTCTCCGCCCCCGGCCACGGCACCTCCGTCAAGATCCACTTCCCCCGCTCGGAAGCGCCCGCGGAACCCGCGGTCGCACCACCCGCGCATCGGCCACCGCGCGGCACCGAGACCGTGTTGTTGGTCGAAGACGAACCGCAGGTGCTCCACTTGGGCCGGCGGATCCTGCTGCAGTACGGCTACCGGGTGGTCAGCGCCCCCTCCCCGGAAGCCGCCCTCAGCCTGGCGGCGGAACACGCCGACCCAATTCACCTCCTCGTCACCGACGTGATCATGCCGGGGATGAACGGGAAAGCCCTCCGCGATCGCCTCCGCATCAGCCACCCAAAACTCAAGTGCTTGTTCATGTCGGGCTACCCCTCCGACGCGATCGCCCACCACGGTGTGCTCGACGAGGGGCTGCATTTCCTGCCGAAGCCGTTCACGGTTCACAGCCTGACGGAGAAGGTGAGGGAGGCCCTGGACAGCTCGGTCGCGAGTTGATCCGATGATCGCCAACAACCGACGCCCCCCCGGAAGAACCACGCCCTGAAACACCCGGGCCGACGATTTCTCAGGTGTGTTCCGCCGGGACTGCGGCTATATTCACCCCGCCATGGCTCGACATCGAAGGCTGCTCCCCCAGTTCCTCTGGATCCTCCTGCTGCTCCCCGGGATCGGAACGCCGGACGCCTGGACCGCCGCGCCAGCTCTCGTCTGGAAGTCCACCAGCCAAACGGTGAACGCCGACATTCCCGGCTGGCCGGTCTCCAGAGTCCTCGAGTCGGTCGCCGCCGCCACGGGCTGGCAGGTCTATCTCGAACCCGAGGTCAGCGGGCAACAGGTCGCCACGCGCTTCCGCGACCTCCGACCCGCGGAAGCCCTTCGCCACCTGCTGGGCGGGCTCAGCTTCGCGCTTCTGCCCCAAACCAACGCCCCAGCCAAGCTGTTCGTCTTCCGCAGCTCCGTCCAGGCGGCCACCCAACCGGTGCGCCCACCACCACCCTCCGCCGATCCGGAACCCATCCCCAACGAACTCGTCGTCCGCCTCAAACCCGGCGCGGGCGAATCCATCGAGAACCTCGCGAAACGTCTGGGCGCCAAGATTGTTGGCCGGCTGGACGGGCAGCATGCCTACCGGCTCCAGTTCGCCAGCGAATCCGCGGCGCAGGCCGCCCGGGAGGAACTGGCGGACAACGACGACGTGGCGTCCACCGAGTCGAACTACGCGATCTCACCCCCATCGCGGCTGCAGCCCCTGGCCATGAGTTCGGCGGGCCCCATCTCGCTCAAGCCCAAGGTGCTGCCGAATGACGCGTACACCGTCGTGGCCTTGCTGGACACCCCGGTCACTCCCGGGCAGGCGGGGATCAAGGACTTCCTGCTGCCGTCGGTCTCCGTAACCGGCAGCACCGGAGACTCCGGCCAGTCCGACCTGACCCACGGCACCGCCATGGTCGAGACCATCCTCCGCTCGCTGTCGCAGGCCGCGTCGGATCCCGCCGGATCCCCCGTACGCATCCTGCCCGTCGACATCTATGGGGGCAGCGCGTCCACCACGACCTTCGAGGTCGTGCGCGGTTTGTATGCCGCGGCGGAACATGGACCCGCCGTCGTCAATCTGAGCCTCGGCAGCAGCGGCGACAGCCCACTGCTGCGCGAGACGGTCGAGTCGCTCGCCAAACAGGGGGTGCTCGTGGTGGCCGCCGCCGGGAACGAACCCGTCACCAACCCCACCTACCCGGCCGCCTACTCGACGACGCTGGCGGTGACCGCCGGCGATCGCTCCGGGCAGGTGGCCGCCTACGCCAATCGCGGGACGTTCGTCGACCTGGTCGCACCGGGGACGAGCATCGTGCATTTTGACGCGCAGACCTACCTGGGAACCGGAACGTCCTACGCCACCGCCTACATCACCGGTGCGGCCGCCGGTCTGTTCACCGCCGCCGAGAGCAAGAACGCAGCCGAGGTGGAAGCCGCCCTGCGCGAACGCTACGGCGCCAGAACCCCCGGACCCTAGAGTCCTTGAAGCTCAAAACACGTTGTTGACAGATCAAGTTCTGAATTCGGCGTCTGAGGATTCAAGGACTCTATAGGCGAGGCGGCGGCAGAGGCGGAACCGAATGGCCGTCAGATGTCCGCGTCAAGTGGAACAGCCATGGTCTGA
>CAYSPU010000193.1:0-11721 GCA_964432995.1 uncultured Verrucomicrobiota bacterium | reverse complement strand
TCGCACCGCCTCCGCCGGAGGCCGATCCTCCCCTCGTCGCCTGGGGCGCGGCTGTCGAAGCGGGGCGCGCCGCGCCACAGCCGCGCGCACCTACTCTTTCGGCAGGAGTAGAATGAACTCGCCGCGGCGATTCTGGGACCACGCCGACTCGTCGTGGCCTTCCGCAACCGGTCGCGATTCGCCGAAACTGATGTTGTAAATGCGCTCGGACGCAATGCCGAGGCGGATGAGATACTCCCGGATCGCCAGCGCCCGGCGGTCGCCCAAAGAGAGATTGTAACCTTCGGTCCCGCGTTCGTCACAATGCCCTTCCACCTTCACTTTCTGGGTCGCGTTTGCCTTGAGGTGGTTGGCCACCGTCTCCACTTTGGATCGCTCCCCGGCCTTGACGGTGGACTTGTCGAAGTCGAAGTAGACCGTGTAGGGCTTGAAGATGTTCTCGTCGCGGACGTAGCCGGTGTCGTCGATCGGGCCGTCCGGCAACGGGATGCCACTCGGGCCTTCCACCGGCGTAGGAACCGGGGCCTCCGTCGTGGTGGTGCGGGTGGTGTCCACGACGGGCGTGCCGGGGGAGGTGGGTGTGCCGGGGCCACCCCGTATCGGGGCAACGTCAGGCTTCTGCGCGGTCGTGGTCCGGCTGATGGCCGGCAAGGCGGTGACGCCTTTGGGTTTCTGTTTGCAGCCGGCGGTTCCGCCAACGATCAGTAAAGCCACCACCAAGAGACCAATGGAAAAGGGATGTTTCATCGTAACAAATGTGTGTCGTCTGGAACGACCTTATTTGGACCAATCTGCTTGCGAA
The DNA here is from genome assembly GCA_964432995.1 of uncultured Verrucomicrobiota bacterium. Lineage (GTDB taxonomy): Bacteria > Verrucomicrobiota > Verrucomicrobiia > Limisphaerales > JAHDYP01 > CAYSPU01. The sequence continues at coordinate 10,919 of CAYSPU010000193.1, read as the reverse complement.
CAACTTCCGGAAAGTCGGCGGATATCCTTGACCCGTTTGGTGGGCACGTCAAGCAAAGAGAGGACACGGCCTCCCCCTACGCGGCGCGTAAAGATGAGACGGCGCGAATCCGGGGCCCAACTCGGGTCTTCGCCCCCAACCAACACCTCGGCTTCGCCTCCGGCAGCGGGAACCACGCAGATCTGGAATCCCCCCATGCTCGCCGTGAAGGCGATAGCCGTGCCGTCCGGCGACCAACTCGGCTCGGTGGCATTGATGGCTCCTTCGGTCCGGAGACGACGCAGGGCGCCCCCGCCGGAGGCGCTGATCAGGTACAGGGCGGCGCGGCCGCTGACGCGCGACACCACACAGAGATCGCGGCCGTCGGGGGACCAACAGGGCGAGGACTCGTCTTCGCGCGTCTGGGTCAACTGCTTGAGGTTCGTGCCGTCGGAGTTGGCCACAAAGAGGTCCGGGCTTCCGCTCTTGCTGAGGATCAGGGCCAGGCGCCGTCCATCGGGGGAGATGGCCGGGGCGGCATTCAAGCCGGCGTATCCGGCGATGATCCGGCGTTCACCGGTGCGCAACTCCTGGCGGTAGACGAACGGGTTGCCGGTGCGGTACGAGGTGTAGTAGATGGCGCCGTGTCCCGGCATCCAGGCCGGGTCGCGCGAAATCGTGTTGTCCCGCGTCACCGCCATCGCGTTGTAGCCGTCGTAGTCGGCCAGGTAGATCTCGCTGTTCTTGTTGGCTTCCATCCGGAAGAGGATCCGGGTGCGGGCGATGCCGCGGCGATTGGGGAACTGCTCCACGACGTCGTCGGCGAACGCGTGCGCTTGGGCGCGCACGCTGCCTCCGGAGTATTCCTTGGACACCTTGACCGCCTGCGCCGCGCGATCGGTCAACCGGCCCACCAGGCTGGATCCACGGGTGCCGCTGGCCACGTACGGCGCCCGGTCGACCGGGACGATGGTGAAGCCCGCGATCTCCAGGTCGAACGTCAGGACCGAGAGCGCCTCTCCCGACAACCCCTCGATGGCGATCGGAATCAACTTCGACGGTTCGCTGTAGCCTTCGACCCGCAGCGTCCCCTCGGCGTCGGCAGCCCGCAGACTGCCCAGCGATGCGATGAGACCGATCATCCCGACAATGCAGTACGTTCGTCCAACCATGTTCCCTCTCGCCATGTTCACCCCCGCCAGTGGCTCGGTTTCAGTTCGAATTGAATGTTGAATGTCCGGCTCGGATCGCTCGTCCCCTCCGGAAACGGGGGGAGCTTGCGCACCCGCTGCAGCACGTCCTCCACGGATCGATCGACGGTCGCCTGGCGACAGCGGCCCGTGATGCGTGACGAGATCACGCGGCCATCCCGCGCCACCACGACCTCGACCCGAACCACGTGCACCTGCTCGATGCCGATCGGCTTGCTCCAGGCGCGCTCGTAGATGCTGACGACGGCCTGAGCATAGTTCGCGTAGGCCTCACCCCCGACACCCGGCACGTCGATCGTGGTCTCCCCGGAGAGGTTCTCATTGAGGTTCTTCAGGGCGCTCTGCAACTCGGACCGGACGTTCCGCAGTTGCTGCGCGGATTCCTCGGCGCGACGGCGCGCCTCGCTGGTCGTGTCACGCGTTGGCGGCCGTGGACGCGACGTCGCCGGCGAGGATGTCCCGCGCCGGACGATCTCCTTGCTGACCGTCGGGGTGTGTCTCTTCGGCAGCGTGCTGGTGGACGGGGCCTTGCTGGTGAGGGCGTCGCTGGGGGCGCTCTCCGGCCGTCGAACGGTCCGAGGCTCGGGCTCGGGCTCCGGCGCAGGCGGTGTCGGCTCCGGTTGTCGCCGGGGCGGTGGTGTGACCGGGCGGACCACGGGCGCGGGCTGAGCGGGCGGCGGCTGGACCGCGGGCGGGGCGGGTGTGACTGGAGCCGGGGGATTGCCGGAATTGTAGGCCGCCTGATCGATCAGCTTCCGCGGGATGACGCGCAGGATCGGCAGCTCCGTGGGTTGGGGGGCGGGTTTCGAGCGGACAAAGGCCGACGACAGAACCAGGACCAGCAGCAGCGCCCCGTGGGCAGCGCCGGAGACCAGAAGACATCTCTGTTGCAGCCGGTTCATCGCGTTGTCGTGCGCGGCTCTGAGCGGCACGATACCGCCAGGCCGAGGTCAGCACAAACATCGAACACCTGAAAGACCGCGTCAAACGGCGTCGACCGGTCCGCCCGGAGAAAGATGCTCGTGTTCGGATTGGACCGTGCGATCAGACCCAGTTCCTGACGGAGTTGGCCCAAGCCCATCTGCCGGCCTTCGAGCAAGTAGAAACCGCCCCCGACCTCGACGGTGCGATAGTCGTCGCGGCGCAGTTGGTCATCCGGGCGTCCACCTTGCGGCAGCTTCAACTCGAGCCCTTGTTCGAGCAGCGGCGTGGTGATCACGAAGATGATCAGCAACACGAACGCGAGGTCCAGCAGCGGGGTGATGTTGATCTCGCTCAGCGTCACCAAGTGGCTGCGTTGGGAGAATCGGCGCATGTCGATTCCGGAATCGCTGTGGGCCGCTTATCCAAGCCCTTCGGCGGGCGGTCCGGGTTCGACCACCTCGTCGTCGCGCAGGAACTCGGTCTCCATCTTCGACGCCAGTTCCTGGGCGAAGTTGTCGAGTTCGACCGTAAACACGCGCAGGTGGTGGACCAGCCAGTTGTAACCGAACATGGAGGGAATCGCGACGAGGAGGCCGGCGATGGTGGTGATCAGCGCCGCGGCCACGCCGGGCGCCATGGTGGCCAGATCGGGCCGTCCTCCGGCGGCCGCTTTCAGAGCCACATGCCCAAAGGCGCTCATGACGCCCCAGACCGTCCCCAGCAAGCCCAGAAACGGAGCGCCGCTGACCGCGATCGCCAGCAGGATGAGTCCGGACTCGAGCCGCAGGGATTCCTGGGCCACGGCGCGTTCGAGGGTGCGCTTCACGTGCTCCATCGATTTCAGGGAGAGCCAGGGGCGCCGGCCGCTGCCGCTCGTCCCGCGGAGGCGCGCGTCCAATTCAAGGCTCCCTGCTTGATAGACGGCAAACAGCGGACAACCCTCCGCCTGCACCCGGCGATCGAAGATGTCCAGCACCCGTCCCTGCGAACGGAACTCGGTGTCGAAAAGCCGGTTCAGGCGGCGGGCCCTTCGCATCTGCACGGCCTTCGACGCCATGACCGACCACGCGAAGATGGAGAAGAACAGCAGGATGACAATGATCGCCTTGCCCTCGGGCGTCGCCTTGTTCCAGATGAAGACGAGCTCGACGTCCGTGTTGGCGAGCAGGAATCCAAGCATGTTCATTACCCTTTGCGGTTCCGCAATTGATGGAGATGGTTTAACGGCGGCACCGCAAATGGTCAACAGCAGGAATCGTCAGGCCCCCGATTCCCCCGAGCCGGGACGGTAACTGGCCACCACCCACGCGCTCAGCGTCGCGTCCGGGTGCAACACCGTTTCCTCGTCCAACAGGAACTCCTGCTGCCCGGTATTCTGGTGGATCAACCGCAGCCCGAACTGGAAATCCTTGAAGCGCTCGGCACACAAATCCCGCACGGGCATCTCCCGCTCGAGCGAGAGTTGGACCAACCGGTCCGCCGCCGCTGCGGTGAACCGCAGCCGCAGTCCGTGCGATTCCCCAAACCGCTGGGCGAACTCCCCCACCACGTCGCGCATCAACCGGCGCTCCTCACTCTGCTGTTCGGCGAGCAACCGCTCCAGCACCGGACGCGGCGCGTCCACCAATTCCCGCGTCACCTCGAATCGCTTCACCGAGGTCGAGGGCAGCTCGAACTTCCAGTCGCGGAAGATCCGTTCGCACGCGGTCATCAGCCCCCGCGCCCCGGTCTTCTCCCCCGCCGCCAGCTCCGCGATCCGCCGCAAGCCGTCCTCGCGAAAGAGCACCTCGATCCCGTAGGCGGCGAAGGCCTGCTCGTACTGCCGGATGATGCTGCCCTCGGAACTCCGCAATACCTGAAACAGGTCCTCCACGTTCAGCGGCTGGCACACCACCCGCACCGGCAGGCGCCCGATGAACTCCGGCTCAAACCCATACTCGATGAAATCCCGCGTCTCCGCCTGGTCGAGCACCTGCTCCTCGTCCGTGCTCGGCGCGGTGGCGGCAAAACCGATCGTCGCCTCGCGGACCCGCCGGCGCACCAAAGTCTCGAGCCCGCTGAACGCGCCGCTCACCACAAACAGGATGTGACGCGTGTTGATCACCGGCGGCTGCTGCCGCGCCCGCCCCTGGGTCATGTCCATCATCGCCTGCAACTGGCCCGCCAGATCGTGCGGCGCCCGCGCCGGCACCTCCGTCTCTTCCATCAACTTCAGCAGGTTCGTCTGGACCCCGCGCCCGCTCACATCCCGCCCCGAACCGCCCAGTGCCGCCGCGATCTTGTCCACTTCGTCCAGGTAGATGATCCCGTACTGTGCCCGCTCCACGTTGCCGTCCGCCCGCCGCACCAGATCGCGCACCAGGTCCTCGACGTCGCCGCCCACGTAACCGGTTTCGGAGAACTTGGTGGCGTCGGCCTTCACGAAGGGAACGCCGACCAACTCCGCCAGGCTGCGGATCAGGTAGGTCTTGCCCACGCCGGTGGGACCCAGGAGCAGGATGTTCTGTTTCGTGTAGTTGGGGGTGGGCTTGCCCTCGAGAGCCAGGCGCGCCTGGTGGTAATGATCGCACAAGGCCACGCTCAGAACCTTCTTGGCCTCGTCCTGTTTGATCACAAACCGGTCCAGGTAAGCCTTGACCTCGCGCGGCCGCAGATCGAACCGGAATGGCGGTGCCGACTCTTCCGACTTGGCTGCGCCCCCCGGTCCGGAAGCCGCGCCCGAGGCCGGAGGCGGCGGCGCCGCGTGGATGCCGAACGAACCGCGCATCAGTTCCTGCAAACGACGCTGCAGTTCTTCCGGACTCACCGATCCCAACGGAGTCTGTCTCATAGTCGATCGCCTACAGGTTACCCAAGAGCTGCCCCACACCGAATCCTCACCGAGCAGCGAATCGCGGACAACATAGTGCCGCAAGCCAGTCTTGTCGAACCACGGATGGACGCGGTGAACGAATCCGTGTCCACCCGTGTTCATCCGTGGTTAAGAAAGACGGACGCGCATTCGCGAAATTCGCGTCTCCACCCTCCGCAGCCTGCTTCACGTCGCTGTTGCTCCGCGGTCGCGGCAGCGATCGGCTTGATCGCACGGCACGCTTCTGCTCCACTCGCCCCATGGCGCCCGCCGAAAACACGCCGGATTCCTCGCCCTCGCTCCCCCCCGACACCCCCGCCGCCGCTCCGACCGAATCGGAGGCGACCCAACTTGTCCTGCGCCACACGCTGCGGTTGCGCGTCCGGTACAGCGAGACCGATCAGATGGGGACCTTCTACAACTCGCGGGCGCTGGAGTGGTTCGAATGCGGCCGGACCGAGCTGCTGCGGAGCGCGGGGCTGCCTTACGCCACGATGGAGGAGCGCGGGGTGTTTCTGCCGCTCGTGGAGGCGCACGTCGAGTTCCTCGGCCGCGCGCGCTACGACGATCCGCTCGAGATCACAACTGCCGCGAACTTCGAAGGGCGGGCTCGACTGCGGTGTCGGGCGGACATTGTGCAGGCGGAGACGCGGCAGCCGGTGGCGCGGGGTTACACCATCCACGCGTTTGCCGATCGCGCCGGGAAGGCCATTCGACCGCCCTCGTGGTTCCTCGAGTTGTTCCCGCGCCGTTCCGCGTAGCGGGGCTGGGATGCGGACGCCCGGCTCGGGCGTCCAGCCAGAGCACGCACCTTCTCCTGCCGACCGGATGGAGCTGCGCGGCCGTGCCGCTTTCACGCATCCGCCTGCTCCACCGACCTCGTACCGCGCCGCCACTGCGGGTCGGAAGACCCGCGGTCCGGAAGGAGGAACGTCGCAGCGTCCCACGTCGACCTGCAGGCATCCGTTCGCTGTTCGACGTTCGCTGTTCAGTGTTCGGCGTTCCTGCTCGTCGGCGGCGTCCGATTACACTTCCCCGCACGCATTTTCATTGTCAGCGCGAAGGCGCACTCTACTCTGGCGTCCCAGCCAACCTCGACGATGCACGCCTACGATTGCCCCAACTGCGGAGCGAAGGTGACGTTTCAGTCGAGTGTCGCTGTCTTTGCGGTTTGCCCGTTCTGTCGGTCAACGGTGGTTCGAAAGGACGTGGCGATCGAGCAGTTGGGGAAGATGGCGGAGCTGCCTCCGGATCTGAGCCCGTTGCGGATCGGTACGCGCGGCAGCTTCGACGGCCATGCGTTCACGCTGGTGGGCCGCGTCCGGCTCCGGTGGGAGGAAGGGAGCTGGACGGAGTGGTGCGCGTGGTTTGGCGACCAGCGATATGGCTGGGTAGCCGAAGCCCAGGGCTTCTTCATGGTCAGCTTCGAGTATGCCCCGCCGGACGATCTGCCGTCGCGGGGAGATCTCTCGCCCGGGACGACCCTGACCCTCGCCGACCGGGAGTATCGGGTGGTCGATATCAAGGAGAATCACTGCGTCGGGAGCGAAGGCGAGCTCCCTTTCGTGGCCGTAGCGGGGCGCAAGGGAGTCACGGTCGATTGCATGGGCGCTGGCGGCGCCTTCGCGTGCGTCGAGTATTCGGATGCGGGAGCGCGGCTGTATCTGGGACGCTATGCCCGGCTGAACGAGCTCGAAGCGACGGATCTGCGACCGGTGCCGGGCTGGACGCCGGGAGTCGAGGCCGACGCGCGCCGTGGCGCCACGGGGGCGTGTTCGTGCCCCGCGTGCGGCGCCCCGATGGAATTGCGGGCCGCCGGGTTGACGATGTCCGCCGTCTGTCCCTCGTGCGGTTCGCTCCTGGACACCTCGGACGCGCAACTGCAACTGATCGAACGGGCGCAGGCGCAACAGCGGATCGAACCGCTGCTGCCGCTGGGAACGCGCGGCACGTTGTTCGGCACGCCGTGGGAGATCATCGGTTTTCTCGAGCGCAAGGACGCTTACGCCGCCTGGTACGAGTATCTGCTGTTCAATCCGTGGGAAGGATTTCGCTGGCTGGTGAATTACCAGGGCCACTGGTCGTTCGTCACGGCCCTGATCGAGCGGCCCGACACCGGCCCGCCGGACCAGGACGTCCGCCGGATCGCGTTTCGCGGCGAGACCTACCGGTTATTCGCCCGGGGCGGCGCCATCGTTACCTACGTCCTCGGCGAGTTCTACTGGCAAACACGCGTCGGGGAGACGACCTACCTTTGCGACTACGTCTGCCCGCCCCGCATCCTCTCTTCCGAGCGTTATCCCGAGCTTCTCGAGGAGACCTGGTCGCAGGGGGAATACGTTGAGCCGCGCGCGATCGAGACGGCGTTTGGCCTTTCCCAGCCGCTGCCGGAGCGAACCGGAATCTACCTGAACCAGACCAACCCGTTTGGCGAGCGCTGGCGACGCGTCCGCTGGATGGCCCCGGCGTTGGTGCTGGCGCTGCTCGTGATCGAGTTGGTCTCCGCCAACCGGGCGGCCCGCCGACAAGTGTTCGCGGGCGAGTTCCTCTACCGCGTTGCGGACACGAATCGCACGGTGGTCACGGAACCGTTCGAGATTCCCGGGGGGCGACAGGCCCTGCGCTTCTCCAGCCGCGCGAACGTCAACAACAACTGGATCGCCCTCGGCTTCGACCTGGTGGACACGGAGACGCAGCAGACGCGGTCGCTCGAGCAGGGGATCGAGCAATACTCGGGCTACGACGATGGGCCGTGGACGGAGGGGAAGCCGACGGCGGACACGATCCTGCCGGGGGTGGCCCCGGGGCGTTATGTGTTGCGGATTGAGCCGACGGCGGATCCGGGGGTGGTGGAGATGCCGTATGCGGTGGCGGTGATTCGCGACGTGCCGGTCTGGTCGAATTTCTGGCTCGGTTTGGGTCTGTTGCTGGTGTATCCGGTCTACGCGTTCTTCCGGCACGTCACCTTCGAGAGCGCGCGCTGGTCGGAAAGCGATTACTCGCCCCTGGGCCAGTCGAAGGAAAGCGAGGACGAGAATTGAGGTGGACATGAAGAATCTCCGTTCGCTCTACCTGTTGTATGGGTTGCTGGTCTGCGTCACCCTGGCGGTGGCCAACCATCGCGGTTGGAGCCTGCTGTATGCCGCTCTGCCGCACGCCTGGAACCCCAGCACCCCCGGCAGCTACCACAAATGAACGACCCCAAACCATGAACTGGAACGCCCTGCTCAATTCCCTGGTCTTCTCCGTCTTCGGCCTGGTGGTGTTCTGCGTCGGCTTCGTTGTCATCGACAAGCTCACGCCCTACAACCTCTGGCAGGAACTGGTGGAGAAGAAGAACACCGCCGTGGCCATCGTCGTCGGCCTGGTCTCGATCGGGATCTGCCTGATCATTGCCGCCGCCGTGCACGGCTGAGCGGCGATGACAGACCGCGGCATCAAGTTCCTGCTGCTGCTGTCGGTGTTCGTAATCGCCACCTGCGGGCTGATCTACGAACTGATTGACGGCACGCTCGCCAGCTATCTCCTCGGAGATTCGGTCACGCAGTTCTCGACCGTCATCGGTGTCTACCTCTTCGCCATGGGGGTCGGCTCGTACCTGTCGAAGTTCGTCCGCCGCAATCTGATCGGTCTCTTTGTCCAGGTGGAACTGTTGATCGGGCTGGTGGGCGGCGTCTCCGCGGCGCTGCTCTTCGTGCTGTTCCCCTACGTCGGCTCGTTCCGCGTGCTGCTCTACGGCCTGGTCCTGGTGATCGGGGCGCTGGTGGGCCTCGAGATTCCCCTGCTGCTGCGGATCCTGAAGGGCCGCCTCGAGTTCCGCGACCTTGTCTCGCGAGTGTTCACTCTGGATTACATTGGCGCGCTGTTGGCCTCGCTGCTGTTTCCGCTCCTGCTGGTCCCGCACCTCGGCTTGGTGCGCTCCAGCTTCCTTTTCGGCATCCTCAACGCCCTCGTCGGTCTCGCCACCCTCCGCCTGTTGCGGTCGGAAGTCCCCGGCGCGCCGTGGCTCGAAGCCGCCGGGCTCGTCATCCTGGCTGCGCTGGGAGGCGGATTCGCCGGCGCGGATCGCCTCCTGGCCTGGTCGGAGCGTGCCGCGTACGTCGACCCGGTGATCTACGCCACCTCCTCTCCCTACCAGCGCATCGTGCTCACCCGGAGCGGCAACGACCTGCGCCTCCACCTGAACGGCAACCTCCAGTTCAGCTCGCGAGACGAATACCGCTATCACGAAGCCCTGGTGCATCCCGGACTCGCCCGGTTGCCCAACGCCCGCGACGCCCTCGTGCTCGGCGGCGGCGACGGCCTCGCCATCCGGGAGATCCTGCGCCACCCGCAAGTCGAGCGCGTCACCCTGGTGGACCTGGATCCGGCCATGACGCGTCTCTTCGCCTCGCAATCCCTGCTCACCAACCTCAACCAGGCCGCCCTCCACTCGCCGCGCGTCGAAATCGTCAACGCCGACGCCTTCACCTGGCTCCAGAACCAGACCAACCGCTTCGACTTCGTGGTGGCCGATTTCCCCGATCCCTCGAATTTCTCGTTGGGCAAGCTCTACACGACCGCGTTCTACCGGCGTGTCCACTCCGTGCTCCGGCCCGCAGGCGCCCTGGTCGTCCAAAGCACGTCGCCCTACGTCGCCCGACGCTCCTTCTGGTGCATCAACGAAACCTTGCGCCACTGCGGCTTCCTCACCGAACCCTACCACCTGTTCGTTCCCTCCTTCGGCGAGTGGGGGTTCGTCCTGGCGTCGCTCCAACCGCTCCCCTCCGAGTTGCACCTGCCCGATGGACTGCGCTATGTCCGCACCGACTCCTGGCGCGACTTGTTTCGGTTCCCGCCCGACATGGCCGAGGTCCCCACCGAGGTCAACCGCCTCAACAACCAAATCCTCGTCCGCTACTTCGAGGAGGAATGGGCCCACTATGTCCACTAGCCCGCAAATCTCACGATGGATGAGCGCATGAGATTTCCGGGCTCCATGGACGAATCGAGCCAATGACCCCTCGGTGCCGCCAACTCACACGCCGCTCGTTCCTGGCCGCCAGCGCCGCCGGAGCCGCCGCTGCCCTCTGCACCAGACAGCCCCCAACGCCCACCCCCAGCCCGTTCCCCGGCGGCATCCTCGGCGGCAGCTCGGCCCTCGGCCATCTGGTGCGGGACGAGGAAGTCCCGGTCGCCCCTCCCGCCGACATCGAGCCGGTGGGCGTGGTCATCGTCGGCGGCGGCATCAGCGGGTTGGCAGCGGCGCGCCGCCTCTGGCAGCGGGGCCAGCGCGATTTCGTGCTCCTGGAACTCGAAGCGGCCATCGGCGGCAACGCCCTCTCGGGCGCCAACGAAGTCTCCGCCTTTCCCTGGGGCGCCCATTACCTGCCGTTGCCGGGACCGGAGCTGGTGGAAATCCGGAAGCTGCTGGAGGAACTCGGAGTGATCACCGGCTACCGGGCCGGCCGGCCGATCTACCGGGAGGAGTTCTTGTGCGCCGATCCCATGGAACGCCTCTTCTTCCAAGGCCGTTGGCAGGAAGGCATGCTCCCCCTGGCCGGTGTCCACAGCCGCGACCTCCGTCAATACAACGCCTTCTTCGCGGACATCAAGCGCTGGCAAAACACCCGCGGCCACGACGGACGCCCCGCCTTCGCCCTCCCGCTGGACGACAGCTCGACTGACCCCGAGATCCACCGCCTGGACTCCGGCACCATGGCCGAATACCTCCGCGATCACGGCTGGGATTCGACCCCCCTGCGCTGGTACGTCGATTACTGCTGCCGCGACGACTACGGCGCCGGCGCCGACCAGGTCTCCGCCTGGGCCGGCCTCCACTACTTCGCCTCGCGCACCGGCGAAGCCGACAACGCCGCCGCCCACGAAGTGCTCACCTGGCCCGAAGGCAACGGCTGGATCGTCCGCCGCATGTCCGCTCCCTTCGCCCATCGCATCCAAACCTCTTGCGCCGT
>CAYSPU010000192.1:0-11827 GCA_964432995.1 uncultured Verrucomicrobiota bacterium | reverse complement strand
ATCAAGTTACTTGCCTCATTCCGTCGCCAACGGCGATTGAGGTGCTGACCTCTGATCTCCGACTTGCCGACGTGCCGACTTGCCGACTTGCCGACTTGCCGACTTGCCGACTTGCCGACGTGCCGTCCGCCGGCAGACGCCAACACGCCGCCTCGCGATGGTTCCGCATCAACAGCCATTCCCCCGCCAGCGCCGGCGGATTCCAGGTCTTTCCCCGAAGCGCCGCAAACCGCCCCAGTTCCCGCGGTTCATCGGGCACGGGCTCGATCATGACGACGTCACCGTTCTCGGCCGTCACCAGCAGCAGATCGCTCACCAACAGAAACTGACCGTGCCCGTAGCGCGCCCCCTTCCACTGCAGCTCCCCCGTTGCCACCTCGAGACACACCAGGATCCCATCGTCCAGCCCATACACATACCCGCCCTTCTCGACGAGGTTATTGAACTTCGACTTCAGCCGGATGCTCTTCCAGACCCGTTGGACGTCGAACGCGCCGTCCTCGAGCCGACGGATCTGGAGCAACTCGCTCCCCACGCCGTAGCCGCTGCTGACGAGCACCCGGTCCCCGGGCAGCACCAGCGGCAGCGCCACGTGCGGCTGGCCGATCCCCCAGCCATACCGCCAGAGCACGCGCCCCGTCGCCGCCTCGTGCCCCACCACCGCCGGCTGGTTGAAAATCAATACCTGCGATACGCCCCCCAGCACTCCGGTGCACGGTGAACTGTAACTCGCCGGATCATCGCCTCCACCCCAAACAAACGCCCCAGTCGCCAGGTCATACGCCACCAGAGAACGCCCCCCCCCCCCACCGGGAGGGGGGGCCCCCAGCACCAGCGGCGACCCCGCCGCCCCCCACCCGACCAGCCGCGCCTCGTTCGCCTCCACGATGTTCGTCGACCAAATCCGACGCCCCGTCCCGAGGTCCAGGCAGTTCAGAATCCCCGTTGCGCCCAGTGTCAGGACCCGATCGCCCGTCACGGTCGGCGTGCAGCGCGGCCCTTCCCCGGCCGTGGTCGTGTGGTAGCGAGCCAAGTCGGCGTGCATCCACAGCTCCCCGCCCGTTCCCAGCCCGTAGCAGACCACTGTCTCTTCTTCGCCCCGCTGTTCCTGAGTGATCGCCCGGTCGCCCACGACCGCAAAGCCCGACCACGCCGCCCCCACGGTCTGGCGCCACACCAACTGCGGCGGGCGCCCATGCCAATCGCGCGCCAACCGAGTTCCATCCGCGACGATCGCGTTCCGATTTGGCCCCAGGAACTGCGGGAAGTCGCCTCGCGCCGAACCCGGCCGCGCCACGACGGCAGCTGGGTCCGCCCCCGCCAGCCTCTCTCCGGCAACAACCGGTTTCGCCCAGCGCAACCGGAGGATCGGCAGCACATCACCCGTTACCCCCTCGATCTCGAACAGAACGGGAACCAGTCCGCACACCGCCAACAGACCGGCCGCCATTCCCCAGCGGGTCTTCGCCCGAAGTCGCGCCCCGACGAGCAGCCAGACGACCAGCAGCAGGATGGTCCCCACCACGATGAGCATCGTCACGATGTTCCGCTGCTGGAACGAACCTCCCCCCAACCGGTGGACCGCCAAGGCGGCCGATGCGGCCCCGCCGAGGATCAGGATGGCCGGCCACCAACGAATCGAGCCCTGCGCGTGCACCCGCCCACTCCCGACAGCTCACCCCGCCCCCGTCAAGGAAGATCCGGTCAGAGATACTCGCCGTAGAGCTTCTGGGCGCACTCCGGACAGATCGAGTGACTGAACTGCGCTTCCGAATGCTCCGTGATGTACTTCTCGATCTGGTTCCAGTATCCCTTGTCATCCCGAACCTTTTTGCAGGCGGCGCAGATGGGCAGAAGCCCCTGGAGCGTTCGCACCTCGCTGAGGGTGCGCTCGAGTTCCTGGTTCTTCCGGTTCAGCTCCGCCGTGGTCGCCACCAAAGCCAGGTGCGCCTCCACCGCATCCTTGATCGTCCGGAGCAGATCCGCGGACGGCGATACCCATCGGTTTTCCTTGGTGTCGATGGCGCAGATGGTCCCGAAGACCTCACCGTCCGGCCAGAACACCGGGAAACCCAAATAGGCAAAGATCCCGGCCTTCGCCGTCGGGGAATCGGCCCAAACCGGGTCCTTCCGGGCATCTTCGACCCGGATGCTCTGCCGCTTCCGGGCGGCGGTCTCGCAGTACACCCCCATCATCGGCATGCGAGTGCCCGAGGGAAATGGATTGGCGCGACTGACGTTCGAGCGAAATACCTCCAAGTCCGGGGGCTCAAGCCGGTTGATCATCACGCTCGGCACCGAGAGAAGGACGGACATGGAATCAACCAACCGCTGCCAGATCTCCACGATCTGGGACGGGATGCTCGCTGTTCGGATGTCCGGTTCCATGAGTGTTCCTGGTGCGCCCCCCGCCCCTGCCGCCGTGCACAATCTTGCGCCATCGGAGCCGGCCCCGACACGCATGGACAGCGGCACGGGCACAAGAGCGCCGATGGTGGATAGATAGCGGGGGGCGGGTGACGCGTCAAGAGCGCCGGGCATCTTCCCCCCTGATCCCGCGCCGCAGCCCAGCGTTGCGGCGCAAGCGCGCGCCCCTCGAGGCTTGCCCGCGGCACGGCCACGGCAGTTGGGCGTGGATTTGGCCGGAGCGATCTGCTGGCAATCTCCTACTTGCGCGATGCGAAAACTGCGCAACGTTACGGCGCGTCGGATCGGCGGGGCGCACCGGGGCGCTCATCCCGGGCGCGTCCCCGAAGGCCGCCGACGAGGAAACGAAACGTGAACGACCAACGAAACCGAACCTGTATGATGAAGAAATCGCTGTTGTGCCTCGCCACCCTGTTGCTCGCCGCCGGTCTGCAGGCGGCCGAGTTCCCTGAAATCGGCATCACCGAGCTCAAGGAAGCCATTGCCGACAAGAAAGTCACCCTGCTGGATGTGAACGGCACGGACTCGTGGAAGCAAGGGCGCATCCCTGGCGCCGTGGACTACGTCGCCACAAAAGGCCAGCTTGCCAGCAAACTGCCGAAGGACAAGAACGCCCTGATCGTCGCTTACTGTGGCGGACCGCAGTGCGGCGCTTACCGGGCGGCCGCCAAAGCGGCGAAGGACCTCGGTTACACCAACGTCAAGCACCTGCGGGCGGGCATCTCCGGCTGGAAAGCGGCCGGCGAGAAGACCGAGAGAAGCTAGGGTCGCCCCACCTGAGGTTCGCGCCTGGCACTCCTGGCTACCGGACGGCCTCGAACACCCTCTGTACGCTCTTCAGAAACGCCGGCATATCGGCCAGCGGGATCATGTTGGGGCCGTCGCTGAGAGCGGCGTCGGGATGGGGGTGTGTCTCCACGAAGAGGCCGTTGGCCCCCGCCGCCACGGCGGCGCGGGCCAGCACCGGGGCGAACTCCCCCTGGCCCGCCGACCGATCGCCAGACCCACCCGGCAACTGCACCGAGTGCGTGGCGTCGAAAACCACGGGGAAACCCAGCCGCCGGAGAATGGGAATGGAGCGCAGATCGGCCACCAGGTTCTGGTAGCCAAAGGTCGTGCCGCGCTCGGTCAGAACCAGTCGTCGTCCGCCGGCATCGGTCGCCTTGCGAACCACCGGTCCCATCTCCGCCGGGGAGAGGAACTGGCCTTTCTTGATGTTCACTATGCGCCCCGTCCGGACGGCCGCAACCAACAGATCGGTCTGCCGACAAAGGAATGCTGGAATCTGAATGATGTCCGCCACCGGCCCGGCCGCCTGCGCTTGCGCTTCCGTGTGAACATCGGTCAGCACCGGCACCTGTAACTCCTCACGGATGCGAGCCAGGATCGCCAGGCCCGCCTCGAGCCCGGGACCGCGGAACGACTTGCCCGAGGTGCGGTTGGCCTTGTCGTAGCTCGCCTTGAAGACCAGCGGGAGGCGCAGCCGCGCACAGGTCTTGACGAGCCGCTCGGCCACTTCCCGGCAGAGCGCCTCGCTCTCGATCACACACGGACCGGCAATCAGGAACAACCTCCGCGGGTTGGTCAGGACCTTCCAAAGCTGGCTCTGCGTCGGCAGCACGCGTCGCTTCTAGCAGCCGGCGCCCACAAAGTAAATCGCAGGCGGAAGGCAATCGGTGGTTCGGGAGCGGCGCGCGGCAGGTGGGGCTGCCGTCCGTCCACCGCCGGGACGGCGCCGGTCCTGGTGCCACCAGATCTTGTCATGGATGCCAAAATCGGATACACGGAGGAACGTTCGGCACCACAGACAACGTGACTGCGCATCTGCCTCCCCTCATGAACCGACTCCCTCGATCGATCGCCCGGCTTGGCGCCTTGGCACTTCTTTGGACCGCGACCGTCACCCTGGCGGGTGAGCTTCTCGTCTATGAGGGCCGCGAGGGCCCCGGCCGCGGCAAGCACATTGTCTTCCTGACCGGGGACGAGGAGTACCGCTCCGAGGAGGGCCTTCCCATGTTGGCCAGGATCCTCGCCACGCGCCACGGGTTCCGCTGCACCGTCCTGTTCTCGATCGATCCCGCCACCGGCTGCATCGCGCCCAACATCCTCAACAACATTCCCGGCATGGACCAGCTCGCCACCGCCGACCTTGTCGTGATGCTCCTCCGCTTCCGCGAGCTGCCCGATGACCAGATGAAGCACTTCGTGGACTACGTGAACTCCGGCAAACCGATTGTGGCCCTCCGGACGGCCACCCATGCCTTCGCCTACGCGAAGAATCCCCAAAGCCGCTACGCCCGCTACGACTGGCAGAGCAAAGAGTGGCCAGGCGGTTTCGGTCAGCAGGTGCTCGGCGACACCTGGGTAAACCATCACGGCGATCACGGCAAGGAAAGCACCCGCGGGGTCATCAACCCCGCCATGAAGAGCCATCCCATCCTCCGCGGAGTCGACGATATCTGGGGCCCAACCGACGTCTACGGCCTGGCGCACCTGCCCGCGGACGTCACGGTGCTGGTGCACGGGCAGGTTCTCGCCGGCATGAAAGCCGACGACCCACCGGTCGCGGGCCGGAAGAACGATCCCCTCACGCCCATTGTCTGGGTCCGCGACTACCGGGGTGAATCCGGCAAGATCTCGAAGATCGTCACCACCACCATGGGCGCGTCCGTGGACCTGCAGAGCGAAGGGCTGCGGCGGCTGTTGGTGAACGCCTGCTACTGGACACTCGGACTAACCGACCGCATTCCCGCCAAGAGCAACGTGGACTACGTCGGGACCTACGCGCCAACCTGGTTTGGGTTCAACAAGTTCAAACCTGGCCTGAAACCCGCCGATCACGCGCGTGAATAACGGGGCGCTCCGACCGCCTTTGCATGAAGCATGGGGCAGGGCGACCTGTCCGCGGGCGCCTCGTTCCCTCCGTGCCTCCGGTAATTGCAGACTATGCCGCCCAAGACGGACGCCTACGCCTCCGTTCTCCAGCGCATCCGCGCAGTGATCTCGGGCGAGACGGACGAGATCGCAGTCATGGCCACCGTCGTCTGCGAGCTCTACCACGGCCTCGAGCACTTCGACTGGGTGGGGTTCTATCGGGTCACGGCACCGGGGCTGCTGAAGATCGGGCCATACCAGGGCGGTCACGGGTGCCTGACGATCCCCTTCACGGCGGGCGTCTGCGGCCGCTGCGCGCGCGAAGCCCGCACGCAAATCGTCGCCGATGTGCGGCAGGACACCGCGCACATTGCGTGCGCAACGTCGACCCTCTCGGAAATCGTGGTCCCGGTCCTCGACCCCACGGGTCGCCTCTGCGCGGTGTTGGACGTCGACTCCGACACCGTGGCGGCGTTGGACGACGTCGACGCCGCCGCCCTCGAACAGGTGTGTTCGTGGGTGGGACAAGTCTGCGTTCCCGTTGGTCGCGGCGGCGACCGATTCTGCAGCGAGGACGGCCGTTGACTGGAAGCCGATGCGTGCAGGACTTTGTGTCGCCTGCAAAACTTTGTTGCACCTGCAACAAAGTTTTGCAGGCCCTTGTTTTGCGCCGTTCCCTTCCCCCGCGTTCGCGCTTCCCTTCTCCCGCGTTCACGGTTCGCTGTTCCGCGATCAACGCCGGAAGGGGCTGCCCCCACCGCCCCGTCGGGCCCACCCGCCGTCGGACCCGGCTTGACCGCACTACGACCGAGGGTAGAGTACGGCCATGAGCCAGGCTCCAGTCGACAGCCCGGTCAGGGAGCTGCGGAAGTTTGTCGCCCCGGAACTGGTGTTTGGCGTGGACGCCCGGTTGCTGGCGGGGCGGTATGCCCGGAACTGGGGCGTGCGGAAGATGCTGCTGGTCAGCGATCCGGGAGTGGCCCGCGCCGGCTGGTCCGAGGAGGTGGCCGAGGGTCTCCGGCGGGAAGGGGTGCAAGTGGTGACGTTTCACGGGATTTCCCCAAACCCGCGCGACCACGAAGTCATGGCCGGCGTGGAGGTCTTTCGGCAGGAGGCGTGTGATTCCCTGGCGGCCGTGGGCGGCGGCAGCGTGATGGACGCGGCCAAAGGGATTGGGATTGTGGCCTCCAACCACGAGCATATCCTCAAGTTCGAGGGAGTGGACCGGGTCAAGAACCCCATGCCCCCACTGATTTGCGTCCCGACGACAGGGGGCACCTCGGCGGACGTGTCGCAGTTTGCCATCATCAACCACACGACCGGCCGGGTGAAGATCGCGATCATCAGCAAGGCGTTGGTGCCGGACGTGGCGCTGGTGGATCCGAAGACGTTGACGACGGTGGACGCCTACCTGGGGGCCTGCACGGGAATGGACGCCCTGGTGCATGCCATCGAGGCGTTCGTCTCCAACGCCTCCAGCCCGCTCACGGATCTGCACGCCGTGGAAGCCATTCGACTCCTGCACGGGCATCTGGCGGCGTCGCTGGCCCATGCGGACGATCTGGATGAGCGCTCGGCGGTGATGTTGGGGAGCCTCGAGGCGGGACTGGCGTTTTCCAACGCGAGCCTGGGCTGCGTGCACGCGTTGGCGCACAGCCTCGGCGGCTATCTGGATCTGCCCCACGGCGAATGCAACGCCCTCTTGCTGCCCCAGGTGGTGGACTTCAACTACGAAGCGGCGCCGGAGCGGTATGCCGTGCTCGGCCGGTTGCTCGGGTGCGACCTTGAACGCCGAACGACGTCGGAGGCCCGCCGGGCGTTGCGGCAGTTCTTGATCGAGCTGCGTGAGAGTCTGGGGATTCGGGGAGCGCTGGGACAGCGAGGCCTGGGTTCAACGGATGTGCCGGTGCTCGCCGACAAGGCCCTGCGCGATCCGTGCAACGCCACCAACCCGCGACCGCCGTGCGCTCGCGATCTCGAGGTCATCCTCGAGGAATCGCTGTGATGGAATCGAGGTCGCAAGCCTGGCAGGCGGCGCGCGCCAGCATCATCGGGCTGGGCGAATCCTCGGCCCGCAAGAGCTACTACGCCGAGCTGCAGAAACGACTCGAGGAGCTCAAGGCTTCCGAAGCGGATCTGCGCACGGTCTTTCACAGCGTCCACGATGCGATTATCATCCACGACGCCGAAGGCCGGGTGGAGGATGTGAACGAGTCGATGCTGCGGCTCTATCGCGTCTCCCGGGAGCAGGCCCTCGGTTTCACCATGGCCGACTATTCCGCTCCCGGCGCATGGCAAGAGCGGATCGCGGCCATTCTGAAGACCGTGCACTCGGAACCGGCCGACCTCGTCTTCGAGTCGCAGGCGCGTCGTCCCCTCGACGGCAGTCTGTTCGACGCCGAGATGGCCCTGCGCCGCGCCGTTTGGAAGAACCGCCCGATGATCGTGGCCGTCGTGCGGGACATTTCCGAACGCAAGCAGGCGGAGCGCGAGCAACGGCGCCTCGAGGAGCAGTTGGCTCAGTCCCGGCGCATGGAATCGATCGGCCAGTTGGCCGGCGGCGTCGCGCACGACTTCAACAACGTGCTCACTCCCATCCTGAACTATGCGATCATGATGCAGGACGACATGCCGCCCGACGATCCGCGCCGGGTGGACCTGGATGAGATCGTCCGCGCCGCGCAGCGGGCTCGCGACCTGACGCGGCAACTGCTGGCGTTCGCCCGCAAGCAGACACTCACGCTGAAGCCGGTGGACCTGAACCAGGTGGTGATCGGGCTGTGCCGCATGCTCGAACGCACGCTGCGCGAGAACATCGATCTGCAATTGGGCCTTGCTCCCCACCTGGGCGTCGTGGAAGGCGACACCGGGCAGATCGAGCAGGTGCTGCTGAACCTGGTCCTCAACGCCCAGGACGCCATGCCCGACGGCGGCACGCTGCGGATTGAGACCGCGATGTGTCGGAAGGAGGAGAGCGGGGCCGACGTTCCGGCGGGAACCTACGTGCGCTTGCTGGTTCGCGACACCGGGATCGGGATGGACGCCGAGACGCGGGTGCGGATTTTCGAACCGTTCTTCACCACCAAAGAACTCGGGCGCGGAACCGGGCTCGGGCTCTCGACCGTCTATGGCATTGTGCGGCAGCACGGCGGGTGGATCGACCTGGACAGCGCCCCGGGGCGCGGAACCGCGTTCCATGTCTATCTCCCCGCCAAGGAAGTTGCGGACGGGGGAGAGACGGTGCCGGATACGGAGTTCATCACTGCCAGGGCCGGCAACGGCTGCGTCTTGTTGGTCGAGGATCAGGCGGCAGTGCGCAGCGTGACGCAGCGGATGCTGGAGCGCCACGGCTACACCGTGCTCGCCGCCGGAAGCGGGCAGGAGGCGTTGGCCCTGGCCGACGGCTACCCGGGCACGATTCGCCTCCTGCTGAGCGACGTCGTCATGGCGGGGCTCAGTTGCCGGGAGCTCTGCCGGCAGCTCCGGGATCGCCGGCCCGAACTCCGGGTGCTCTACATCTCCGGCTATCCCGCGGAGGAAATCGGCCGGCACGGCGTCCTCGACGATGGCGTTGTCTTCCTGGCGAAACCGTTCACCCCCAAGGAACTCGTTCGCAAGATCCGAGACGTGCTCGGCTGACCGCGGATCAACAGGGACCGAGGGATTCCCTGCTCCTCCCCCCCGCCACGCCCGTCGGCGGTAGCTTGGACGGATTCGCCTTTGTTGCCGGATTCGAGTATGCTGGGGGGATCATGAGAATCCTGCTCCTCAGCGGCAAAGGTGGCGTGGGCAAGACCAGCCTGGCGGCCGCCACCGGGGTGCGCCTGGCCGAACTCGGCTATCGCACGCTGGTCATGAGCGTGGACCCCGCCCACTCCCTCGCGGACTCCTTCGACCTCGAGGCGGGGCTGTTCGACGCCGGAACGTCGGATCCTTGCCGGGTGGCGGATCGCCTCTGGATTCACGAAGTCAATGTGCAGAAGGAAATCAAGCGGCACTGGCAGCAGATCTGGGCGTACATCAGCAGCCTCCTGCGCACCTCGGGACTCAACGACGTCGAGGCGGAGGAGATGGCAATCTTCCCGGGAATGGAAGAACTCAGTGCCCTGCTCTACGTGAACGCCTGGCACAAGGAACGGCGGTTCGAGGCGGTTGTACTCGACTGTGCGCCCACGGCCGAGAGCCTGCGGTTTGTTTCGATGCCCACCACGCTGAAATGGTACATGGAGCATGTCTTTCCTGTGCAGCGCGGTCTGCTGCGCGCCGTGCGGCCGGTCGCCAACCGTGTGGCCCCCTTCGAGTTGCCGCCGGACAGCTACTTCGCGAACGTCAAGGAGCTCTTCAACAAGATCGAGGGCATCGACGAGCTGATGGAGAACCCGGCGGTCACCAGCGTGCGCCTCGTCACCAACGCCGAGAAGATGGTGGTGCGCGAAACCCAGCGGGCGTTCGTCTATTTCTGCCTGCACGGTCTGACGGTGGACCAAGTGATCGTCAACCGTGTGCTTCCGGACGACGTGCGTGACGATTTCTTCCGTGGGTGGCGCGCCACCCAAGAACGGTTCTTGAAGGAAATCGAGGCCTACTTCACGCCGGTGCCGACCCGCCAGGTACCGCTCTTTCCCAACGAAGTCGTCGGTTACGACCGGATTCGGACGCTGGCCCAGGCGCTGTTTGGGCGCGACGAAGACCCCGCGGCGGTAACGCGCACCGAGCGACCGTATGCCTTTCGCAAGACCGACAGTCACTATGAAGTGCGGTTGCAGGCTCCCTTCGCGGCCAAGGGCGAAGTCGGCCTGTTCAAGAAAGGGGAGGAGTTGGTGATTGAGGTGGGTTCGGTGCGGCGCCACGTTGGCTTGCCCACCTCGATGTCGAAGCTGTCGCCGGGTCGGGCCCGACTCGACGGCGGGACTCTGGTGGTGGAATTGCAGGAGGCGACATGAACCGAAAACGAACGAAGACAGCGAGCGGCGAACGGGGAACGGGGTGTGGGGCGTGCTGGTGTCAGGGGCTCGGCCCCGCCCTGACCGAGTTCTTCCGGCGAGTGGGACCGCCGGATGCGGCCCGGCGGCACTTCGATACCGCGCGGGTCGAGCTGCTGAAGGGGCTGCGAGCGATCCTGGATGCGAGAATCGAGCAGGTCTCCGGAACCCAGGCCAAGGGCGAGAAGATCCACGTCGAGTGACGGCCGAGAGTGTGATCGGATCGTCGAACTCTTGCACGACAGCGCCGCGATCTTGCTGATAACCGTCAGCAGCGGGTAGGGCGACCTCTCCGAGGGCGCCACCACGCGCACTCTCCGAATCTCGTGCTTCCGGCGCGATGCGGAGATCGCGCCCCACCTGCGCGCAGCGGTGCATGGTCTTCAAGGACGCACGAGCCGGGCGTCCCTACCTCATGGCTTCACCGGGCAGCGCGGTCCTCTGCCTTGCCCCCGGCAAACAGCACTTCCCGCCCCGTCAGGTAGAGCACGGTCATCAGCCCCAGGAACGGGATCAACGAGAGGATGTCGCCTCGCAGGCCGTTCCACGTTGCGCTCGAGTAGAATGGATTGCAGGCTTCCGACCAGGCGTCGATTCGTCCGGTCAGGTCGGTGAGGACGCCGCCCATGAAGGCGATGGCGATCCCGGCGATGGCCCCGCCGGCGATGTAGCCCGAGGCCATGAGCACGCCGGGGCTCTTGTCGCTCTCGGCGGCCAACTCCTCGGGCGAGGCGTTCGCGTGGGCGTGTTTCTTGCGGGCGTGATGATCGACCAGCCAGCGGATGAGGCCGCCCAGGAAGATGGGCATCGACGAGGCCAGCGGCAGGTAGACGCCGACGGCAAACGCCAGCGACGAGACACCGCAGAGTTCGAGCGTGACGGAGATCATCACGCCCAACAACACAAGCGCCCACGGCAGTCGCTGGTCGAGGATCCCCTTGATGATGTAGCTCATGAGAACCGCCTTGGGCGCCTGGAACTTCCGAACCGCCGTGCCGTCTGGGAGTCTCTCCTCGTTGCCGTTGATGCCCGGGTCCACATACCAGACGGGAACGCCGTCGTCGCCCACCAGGTACTTGCCTTCGGGGCCGCGGGCCGGGTCCGTGTTGTGCCAGGTGCGGTAGGTGCGCGTGTCGGTGCCGGTCATGGGGCCGGCCAGACGTTCGGCGCCCTGGGCTTGCCCCGCTTCCAACCGCAGCCCGGGGGCGACTTTGGCGGCCGGCACGTAGACGGTGGCGTTGTCGTTCAAGACCAGGAGAATCGGCCCGAGGACCAGCGCGGAGGCGAGGGCGCCGCAGAGAATCGCAATCTGTTGGTAACGCGGCGTGCCACCCACCAGATACCCGGTCTTCAGATCCTGCGATGTCGTGCCGCCGTTGGAGGCGGCGATGCAGACGATGCCACCGATGCTCAGGGCGGTGACGAAATACGTGCCTCCCCGCCAGTCGACCACGAGGAAGATCAGACATGTCAGCAGCAGCGTCGCCACCGTCATCCCCGAGATCGGATTCGAGGAGGAGCCGATCTCCCCCGTCAGCCGGGAC
>CAYSPU010000191.1:10538-11951 GCA_964432995.1 uncultured Verrucomicrobiota bacterium | reverse complement strand
TGCTGCTGCGACCGAGGGACCGGTCGCGCTCCGGTCACGGACCGCCCGACGTCCCAGCGGGCAGCAGCCCCATACGCCGGACGCACCTACGAACCTCCGACCGGATCCCTGCTCCGCTGCGGTGCTCCCTGCGCCCGAGACGGGCGCAGCCCTGTACCGCACCGCTCGCGTCGAGGCGTGTGCAGGATGGTGACTTGATCTGACCGCTGCCAATCGGCGGGGTTGAGGGAACGTCCGGAGTCATTGACCACGATGACTTCGAAGTCCGGCGGTGCGATTTCCTGTGAGAGGATGCTCTCCACGGATCGGGCCAGGGTGGGGCGGCCGATGGTGGCGATCACGCTGGACAGGAACATGGTACGGAGGTTCGCTGCGCGGGAGGCGCGTGAACCTGAGGTTAGTCATTCGATCGTTCACCGCGTTGGCCGAGGATCAGTTCGCGCACGTCCTTCGGGTCGGGTATGCCTCGGATCTGCTCGGCTCCTTCCTCGGTGGCGGCTGTGGAGATGGTCATGTCGCCGATGCCGACCAGGCGCTGGCCGAAGCCCTGGTCGATGTCGATCGACCGGATGTCGCGGGGGTTATAGTCCTGGTAGGACTTCGAGAAGATCCCGTGTTCGACCGTGATGCGATCCGGGAAGATCCGCAGGATCGTCGAGGCACGGCGGAAGTAGGCGACAATCGGCGGGATGACGAGGAAGAAGAAGAAGAGGTGCCAGAAGTAGAGCCACCAGGAGGGCCGGATTTCGGCGAGGGGCTCGCGCGGTCCTTCGGCGCGAGGGGCCACGGGGGTGGCGGAGCCGTTGGCGGACTTCTCCGCGACCGGGTAACCGCAGTTGGGACACGCGTTGGCGGCGGTGGACACAGGTTTCCCGCATTCGGGGCAGTCGATCAGAGCCATGGCAACAGAATAGCGGATCAGTCCAGTCGGAGCAAGGCGCCTTGACCGGCGGCGAGCCACAGGTGTTCGCCGCCGAAGGGCGTCAGGGCGCCGGTGTAGGGCGACACCAGGCGGACCTGCCGGGGCGGGTTGTGGAACTGCGGATGACAGGGATGCGATTTCACCAGGTCCTTGTTGACGAGGAGCACGTAGCGGCTGCCGTCGGTATGGGTGAAATCCCCGGCGACGAAGCTGGGGGCATTCATGGTTTTGAGGAGGTTGGTTTCTCCGGGGCCGTGGCACTCCTTGGGCACGTCTCCGAGGTGATAGACATCGTCGGAGCGCAACTGGAGGAGTGTGGGGGCGAGCTTGCCCACCTGGAGGTTGACGTTTTGGAGGTTCGCCCACGTTGGGGTGGGGTTGCCGAACTGATCGACCGGGGCGGCGCGGTAGTTACCGACCTGCGGTGCGAAGTAGGTGAAGTAGGCCAGGCCGCGTCCGCCGTAGGCGAGCGTGGTGTAGACCTGGAAACG
>CAYSPU010000191.1:0-10528 GCA_964432995.1 uncultured Verrucomicrobiota bacterium | reverse complement strand
GGTAATTGAAATGGGCCACGGTCAGCACAATGTTCCAGAAGGGGAGGTTGTGGCGGAGGGCGGCGGAGCGCATGGCTTCGAGGTTCTGCCAATAGCCGTCGCGGAGCGAGCCGTCGTCCATCAAGGCGTAATGGTCGTAACTGAGCTGCGTGGGTCGGACGGTGGCGACGAACTCCTCGAGATGGGCGGCGTAATTGGGGTTGCCCAATTGCGCGGTGCTCGCGTAGTTCGGGAAGAGGTTGATGTAGGCCCATTTTCCCGGCGCCATTTCGTGGACGAGGGAGGCGACCTTCGCGAGGCCCGGGAACAGGGCGGCGTTGGGTTCGTCGATCAGGTAGTAACCGTAAACGGCCGGGTGTTTTGCCGTTTCCGCGACGATGCTTTCGACGTTCTTTCGCGCCTGCGCCGGGTCCACGTTCCGCCAATCGTAACCGGAGGTTCGGGGATCGGAGACGATCGCTCGCAGACCGGCGGCGTGGCAGAGGTCGAGTTCGCGAGGGGTGACGAAGCCCGCGACGGTGAGACCGCAGGCGCGCATTTTCTGGAAAGTGGCGGCATCCGACGGCACCCAGTTCCAGGCCATGAGGGGGAAGAAGTCGTTCGTGTCGGCCGCGCGGACGGCGGCGCAGGAGAGGGTGAGGACCACCCAGGCGCATCGCAGGAGTGTGTTCATGGGAGGGAAGCTAGCCGGTGCGTTCCGTTCCAGGAAGGGCCAAAACGGGGGTGGGTCCTCACTCGCGGGGAAGGGTGGGATCGAGGTCGGCGAGGATCTTGGTGAGCAGGCGGTCGACGAGGTCGCTCATTCGGGGAGGGACGGACGGGTGGCGGCGGGGCAAGCTCTGGATTTCGTCTTTGCGGAGGACGGCCCGGCCGTCGAGAGCGTCGATGGCGTTGAGGGCGGCCACGGCGACATAGACGTCGTTTTGGCGGAGGTCAGCGCAGGGGAGCAGGACATCGAGGGCGGCTTGGGAATCGGCGGGAGTCCCGTATTTGCCGATGGCCTCGGCGGCGACGATGCGCGCGTGCGGTGACGGATCCTGAAGGGTTTTGCGGAGACTGCGGTCCGCGGAGCTGAGTCCTTCTTGTCCGCGGAGGAGCAGGCCCATCGCCGCCCAATAGCGCACGGCGCTGTCTTTGTCGGTCAAACCCCGTTTGAGGCGCGGCAGAGCCAGCGGGTCCGAGTGCGCGGCGAGTTCGGCCATGGCGACGATGCGTTTCAAGGGATAGCGCCGGTCGTCCCGCGCCATTTCCAAGGGTGCGCTGTCGGCGGAGCGGCTGTGGATTTCGCCTTCGGGGAGGAAGCCGAGGTCGCGGGTGGAAAAGATCTGTTCCCGGTGGGCGCGGCGGAGGCGTTCGAGGGTTTTGAGGTGTTGTGGGGAGGTGGAGAGGTTGCGGACTTCGTCGGGATCGGCCTGGAGATCGTAGAGTTCCTCGGCGGGTTTGGGTTGCCAGAAATGCGCCTGGGTCGAGAGCAAGCGTCCGGCGTCGAAGAGCTCCTTCCAGACCCGGGTGGTGGGCGTTTCGAACATGTAGGCGACGTGTTGTCCGGGGATGCGGTGGGGATGGTAATTGCGGATGTAAACGTAGCGGCCGTCACGAACGGACCGGACGAAGTCGTAGCGTTCGTCCATGCGTCCGCGCAGTCCGAAGAGGAACTGCCGCGGTGGTGCGGCGTGCGGACCGAGGAAGGCCCGTCCCTGGATGAAGCTCGGGGGTTGGATGCCCGCAAGGCTGAGCGTGGTGGGGGCGAAGTCGACGAAGCTGATGAGGCGATCGGACATTGTTCCCGGGGCGTAGTCCTTGGTTGCCAGGGATCGGTATTTCGGGGGGACATAGACGATGAGGGGGACGTGCAGTCCGGAATCGTTGCAGGAGCGCTTCGAGCGGGGCAGGCCCGGGCCGTTGTCGCCGAAGTAGAAGACGATGGTGTTTTCGGCGAGGCCGGCGGCGGCGAGTTCCCGCAGGTTCTCGCCGGCGAGCGTGTCCATTTCCGTGAGGCGATCATAGTATTGGGCCCAGTCGGCGCGCACGGGGGGGACATCCGGGTGATAGGCGGGGAGGCGGATCCGGGCGGGATCGTGGACGAGTGGATGGGGGCGGGTGCGGACCTGGCTTTCGTGAGTGATGACGTGGTTGAAGACGGCGAAGAAGGGTTGGTCGGGTTTCCGGTTGCGCCAGTGGGCCTTGGTGGAGGACTCGTCCCAGACCTGGCCGGGCTTCTCGAGGTTGTAGTCCTCCTTGCTGTTGTTCGAGCAATAGTAGCCGGCTTCCCGCAGGTATTGGGGAAACATCTTCAGTCCGGCGGGGAGCCGGGTGAGGCTTCGCATGTGTTCGGAGCCGGTGGAACTGGGATACATGCCGGTGATGATGGCGGTGCGGGCCGGGGCGCAGACGGGGGCGACGCACCAGACATGGCGGTAGACCACGCCTTTGGCGGCCAGGGCATCCAGGTGGGGGGTGACGGCGTTGGTATCGCCGTAGCAACCGAGGTGGGGTCCGTTGTCCTCGCTGGTGATCCAGAGGATGTTGGGACGATCGGAGGCGGCGCCGGCTGGAGGCAGGCCTCCGAGAAGGAGAATTGCCGCCGCGGCGAGCGACGACAGGCAACGGCCACAGGATCTCGGGTTCACGGGGACAGGTTAGCGCTCCGCCGTTCTCCAGGCAACAGGTTGCGGCGAATGCTATTGGCAAACGTAGGCGCTTGTGCCATGGAATGGCCCGCCTTTCATGAGCACAACGAAGTCTTCCCATACCAGCCAACAGGTCCAAGAGTTGTTGTCCGGGTTCACTCCCGATCCCGCCTCGCCGCAATCGGTTGCGGTGCAGAAGGCGGTGTTTGTCGCCCGCCGGTTGCAGCAGCGGGCGACGCAGCTCCAGACGCCGTCCGAGCGGCGTCAGCAAGCCGAGTTGGACCGCATGCTGCAGACGCCCTCGGACAAGTCCACTTTGGCGCAGATGACCGATCAGGCGTTCCGGGCGAAGGCCCCGTCGCGGGCGGTGGGGCACTTGGTGCACATTCTGGATGTGCAGGGGGTGCCGCGGTTTTTCAATCCGGTGGACCGGACGTTGCTCCGGGGATTCCAGTCGTTTGGCGGCTACGCGCCGGGCGTGGCTTTGCCCCTGGTCAAGGAGCACATGCAGAAAGAGACGGCGAACGTCATCCTGCCCGGCGAGAAACCGATGCTCACCCACCACCTGCGCGAGCGGAGCCGCGAAGGGGTGCGCATGAATGTCAATTGCCTGGGGGAGGCCATCCTCGGCGAAGGCGAGGCCGAACTGCGCCTCCAGGAATACCTCCAGGTTCTCCAGTGGCCCGAGATCGAAGTGGTGTCCATCAAGATCTCGACGGTCTACTCGCAGATCTCCGCCCTGGCGCGCGAGCACACGGTGGCGACGTTGTGCGATCGAATCGAGCGCCTGTTTCGGACGGCGGCGCGCGCCACGTTCCGGCGGCCGGACGGCGCGGTGGTGTCGAAGTTCGTGTATCTGGACATGGAGGAATACCGGGACAAGGAACTGACGGCGGAAGTGTTCATGCGCACGCTTGACCGGCCCGGTTTGGAGAATGTCCGCGCCGGGATTGCCCTCCAGTCGTAT
Source organism: uncultured Verrucomicrobiota bacterium (assembly GCA_964432995.1). Lineage (GTDB taxonomy): Bacteria > Verrucomicrobiota > Verrucomicrobiia > Limisphaerales > JAHDYP01 > CAYSPU01. The sequence continues at coordinate 6,931 of CAYSPU010000191.1, read as the reverse complement.
GTCCCGGACACCTACCGGACGCTGCTGCGCATTCAGGAGTGGGCCCGACGGCGGGTGGCCCGCGGCGGCGGCCGGATTACGATCCGCCTGGTCAAGGGTGCCAACATGGAGATGGAGCGTGTGGAGGCCTCGCTGCGCGGCTGGCCACAGGCACCCTACAAGACCAAGACGGAGACGGATGCCAACTACCGCCGGATGGTTCACGAGGTGATGAAGCCCGAGAACCTCGCGGCCATGGACGTGGGCATTGCCTCCCACAATCTCTTCGAGCTCGCCTACGGGTTGGTGGTGGCCCACGAGCGACAGGCGCTGGACCGGGTGCAGTTCGAGATGCTCGAGGGGATGGCCAATCACCAGCGCCGCGCCCTGTTTGAAGTATCGGACAACGTTCTGCTCTACGCGCCTGCCTGCCGGAAGGAGAATTTCATCAACGCCATCGGCTATCTGATTCGCCGGTTGGACGAGAACACCGGGCCGGAGAACTTCCTGCGCCACGCGTTCAGGATCCAGGTGGGGAGCCCGGAATGGGAAGCGCTCGAGCGAGGCTTCCTCGCCGCCTTCGACGCCCTCCCGAAGGTCAGCGACGCCCCGCGGCGCACGCAGAATCGACAACTGCCGCCAGCCGAAGCGCCCGAGGCGGTGGCGCGCGGTTGGCAGCATCTGGTGAATGAACCGGACACGGATTTCTCCCTGCCGCACAACGGCGAGTGGGGGCAGCAGATCGTGGAGCGATGGCGGCCGCGGTTCGACGGCGAGGCGCCCCAGATCCCGCTGGTGATCGCGGGCGAGGAGATCCTTGCCGATCACACCGTGCGTCCGTGCCTGGATCCGTCGCGTCCGGGAGTGGTTGTCGGCCGCTATCGCCAGGCTACGGAAGCCGACATCGGGCGCGCCGTGGCGTGTGCGGCGGCCGACCCGGACGGATGGCGCGCGCGGTCGGTCAGGGAGAGGGCGGAGATCCTGGGCCGTGTGGCGCAGGAGGTCCGCAAGGCGCGCGGGGATCTGATGGGCGCCGCCCTGGCCAACGGAGGCAAGACGCTGCCGGAGTCGGATCCCGAAGTGTCCGAGGCGGTGGACTTCCTGGAGTTCTATCGTGACAACGCCCGGTGGTGGCAGGAGATGCCCGGGTTGAACGCGCGCGGTCTGGGGGTGGTGGTGGTGGTTTCTCCGTGGAACTTCCCGATCGCCATTCCGTGTGGGGGGATCGCGGCCGCGCTGGCGGCGGGGAACACCGTGGTGCTGAAGCCCGCCTCGGACGCGGTGTTGGTCGCGTGGGAGCTCTGCCAGTGCTTCTGGCGGGCGGGCGTCTCGAAGCGCGTGCTCCAGTTTGTTCCGTGTTCCGGCGGTCAGGAGGGGCGGGCGCTCCTGCGGCACCTGCAGGTCGACGCGGTCATTCTCACGGGAGGGACCGCGACCGCCCAGGCAATGCTGCGGGAGAATCCGCGGCTGAGTCTTTTTGCCGAGACCGGCGGCAAGGATGCCACCATCGTGACCGCCCTGGCGGATCGCGACCAGGCCATCAAACACGTGCTGCACTCCGCCTTCAGCCACAGCGGACAGAAGTGTTCGGCGACATCGCTGCTGCTGCTGGAGGCGGAGGTATACGACGATCCGAAGTTCCGGGAGACGCTCTGCGACGCGGTGGCGAGTTTGAGAGTCGGTTCGGCGTGGGACCTCGAGACGCGGATGGGCCCCCTGATCCGTCCGCCGACGGGCGATCTGGAGAATGCGTTGAAGGTGCTCGAGTCCGGGGAGGAATGGGCGTTGATGCCGCGGAATCTCGAGGGCAACCCGAATCTCTGGTCACCTGGCATCAAGTACGGCGTGCGGCCCGGCAGCTACACCCATCTCACCGAGTTCTTCGGACCGGTACTCGCCGTGATGCGGTTCGAGAAACTCAGCGAGGCCGTCGCCCTCGTCAACCAGACGGGCTACGGGCTGACCTCGGGGCTCGAGAGTCTCGACGAGCGCGAATGGGAGTATTGGGTCGAGAACCTCCACGCAGGTAACTTGTACCTGAACCGGGTTACGACCGGTGCCGTCGTTCTCCGCCAGCCCTTCGGTGGTTTTGGCAAGTCCGTGTTCGGTCCCGGCCTGAAGGCGGGCGGCCCCAATTACGTCACCCAACTGATGCGGCTTGCCGATGCCGCGGCGCCGAAGGCCGACGGGGCATTGAAGCGGGCGACGCTCGCGGCTCTCTGTCAGGGGTTGAGGGCGCGCGCATCGGAACTCGGTGCCGATGCCGAGCGGCAGCGGGCCAGAGTTCATGCTGCTTTCGTCAGCTACGAACGGAGCCACGCCGAGGAGTTCGACCAACGCCACGACCATTTCCGGTTGGTGGGGCAGGACAACTTCCGTCGCTACCTTCCCGTTGGCGAGGTGCGGGTCCGCGCGCATCCCGAGGACACGGCGTTCGACTTGTTCGCGCGAGTGGGCGCGGCCCACACCGCGGGCAACCACGTCACGGTCAGCACACCGCCGGGCCAGGCGAATCCGGCGGCGAAGTTGCTCGAGGAGTTGACCGAGTCGTGGGCGGGCGCGATCGAGTTTGTCGAGGAGACGGACGAGCAGTTGGCCCGGGTCATTCGGGAGCGCCAAGCGGACCGGGTGCGCTACGCGGCGTCCGACCGGGTGCCGGTGGGGGTGCTGGAGGCATCGGCGGAGACGGGGATGGCGGTGGTCAGTCGGCCGGTGCTGCAGGAGGGGCGTGTCGAATTGCTGTGGTACCTCCACGAGCAGAGCGTCAGCATCGACTACCACCGGTATGGGAACCTGGGGGTGCGGAACAGTGAGCCCCGGGCCGAGCCGGCGTGATGGTCGCGGTGCGCCGGCACGTCGGTTCGCCGGCAAGTCGGCAGGTCGGCAGGTCGGCAAGTCGGCAGGTCGGCAGGGCGGAGGACGGTGGGACGGTGCGACGGTAGGGCGATCGCCAGGCGGGTCTTCCACTTGACGCCTTGGATGCGGCGCAGCAGTTCTGCCTCGCCCGGGCGCGAGCGCAGGGCGCGCGCGCGTTCCTCGAGCCAGACGATGGCCTCGGCGTTCTGGCTCCGGCGGTTCAGACGTGCGGAGAATTGGAGGGCGGCCTTCACCTCGCGGGGACAGTCTTTGATGGTGAAACTGACGCTCACGGCCGCAACCTGGATGCAACCATGATGGTTGTCAAAGCGGGAAGGCCGGCCGCTCTGGACGGTGAACCAGAACGGGCGATTTCCCCAGGGATCAGGACCGCCCCGGGGATGCCGGCTTCTTCCATCCCCGGGGAACAACCTCCGCACTGCGTAGCACCCGACTGGAGATGCTGAGATCGGCTTCGCGGCGGTGTTCGTCTGCGGTTTTCGTCTGGCGTCCGGGTAGGTTTCGTGGTCGAGTGCGAGCACGGCCGAAGCCGCGTTCCGAGGTCGGCGCCGCTTCGGGGAGATGCTCCGTGAATCGAAGCGATCAACGTCAGGCACAGCAACGGATCGAGCGCATCGCGGCGTTTCGCGCGGAACTTGCGGAACTGGAGCGGGAGGGGGCGGTGGCCTTGACGCCGGAGCAACGCGCCGGGATGGAAGCGCATCTGGATCGGGTGTCGCGCGGTCTGGCGGCGGAGTTTGGGGTGGATGTGACGCAATCGGCCCAGCGGATCTCGTGGGGGATGCGGGTGGCGGCGTTGTTGGGAGGGGTGGCGTTCTTTGCGGCGCTGGTTCTGTTCCTGCACCGTGTCTGGGGAGTGCTGCCGTTGTGGGGGCAGGTCGTCTTGCTGACGGGGATTCCGCTGCTGCTGTTGGGAGCGGCGGAGTTCGCGTGGCGGCGGGGTGTGGATCGTTTCTACCCGGCGCTGTTGGCGCTGGCCGCGGGTGTAGGTTTCGTGATGGGCCTGAGCTCCCTGGGCGCGGTCCTCAACGCCATGCCTTCGCCCCATGCGTTGGTGGCCTGGGCGGTGTTTGGGGTCCTGGTCGCGTATGCTTACGGGCATCGGCTTTTGCTGGGCGGAGGGCTCATCCTGCTCTGCGGCTATGCGGCCGCGTTGGCGGTTGCGGCGAGCGGGGGTTTCTGGCCGAACGTCTTTGATCGGGCCGGGTTCATGATCCCGGCGGCGGGGGTGTGCTACCTGGTGCCGGGGGTGCGGAAACACCGGGATCCGCACGACTTCGATTTTGTCTACCGCGCGTGTGGAGGAGTAGTGGGGCTGGTGGCCTTGATGGTGCTTTCCCAGCGCGGAGACCCGTGCTGCTCGGTCCTTCCGCCGCGCGCCTTGGAGGCGCTCTACCAAATCGTGGGTCTGGTGGCGAGCGCCGGAATCGTGGCACACGGTCTGCGCCTGGGCCGCGGCGGCCTGGTCAATCTGGGCGCGGCGGGCTTTGTCGTCTTCCTTTTTGTCCGGCTGCACGCCTGGTGGTGGGAGTGGATGCCCAAGTATGTGTTCTTCTTCCTGGTGGGGTTGATTGCGGTCGGGTTGTTGCTGGTTTTCCGGCGCATGCGGCTCCGGATGAGGGGGAGGGTGGTCTCATGAAACGCCCGTTGGTCCTGGCCGCGGTTGTCGTGGTGATCGTCGCCAGCATGTGGGTTTTGGTGGGCACCCGGCGGAACCAATCGGAGGCGACGGGCGGCACGCTGGAACTGACCGAGCGCGAACTGCGGCTGCCATCCCTGATGGGCGAGAGCACGGTTCTGGCCTTGGAGCTGGACTGGGCGGTTGGCTTCCCGGTCGAGGGGAACCACCCGTTCCCCCGCTGGTTGACGGCGGAGAAGTTGGCCGAGCTCGGGTTCGACTGCCATGTGCCGGTTACGAGTCCGGATGCCCGAGACCACTACCGTTCCCAGCCGCACCGTCTGGTTTACCTGGTGCTCGAGTTCGAAGGGGAAGGGTGGAAGGAGGTGGGGCCGGACAGCGCCCGCAGAAGAACGCATCTCTTCGTGATCGATGCGGGGTGCGACCCGCGGCAGTTGCGGGAACAGCATCCCGACACCGATCGCTGCATCATCACGCGGGGAATCGTGCGGATTCTGTGGCAGGATCGCGACTTCGAGAGTCAGACGCTCCTGGCCCGGCCGCGTTTGCATGGCTCGATTCTGATGGTCCAACCGAGCCAGGTGTTTGTGCCCAAACCGCACAGTGCGATGCTGCAGGGGCTGCGCGGGCGCGGAGAGCGAACCGAAGCGGAGGCGGAACCGCGCTTTGCGGTGAGGGTATCCTGGGGGCGGAACTACGAGCCGTGGATCGAAAACGTCCGCCGACTCCCATGAAACCGTGTCCGGCATGTGCCGCGACGATCGCCGACAAAAGCAACTTCTGCCCTCGATGCGGCGCCGATCTGGCCCCGTCCCGGCCACCACCAAGCTGACCTCCGTTGCCGCTGAAGTGCGGGCTTCCCTGACACTCCAGGCGGAACGGACACCGGCGGCCACGGCGTCCGATACCTCTTTTCACGGGCGGCTTCGCGCTCACTTACTGACTCGAACGGCGGCCGAAGACGTCGGAGACTTTGAGGCCGGCGACCTCGGCTGGGTTCCTCATCTTACGCTGCCTGCGTTACGCACGTTGCGTAACAGCACACGTCCGGCGCTCGGGTAAAGACCCGCCTTTGACCGCACTTGACCGCGCGGTCAAGTAAGCCATTTCATGCAAGTCGACATACCTTGATCCAGCCTAAGCCTTGGTTCCGAGCGACATGCAATCGCTCCATACCGCGAAGTTCACCCGGAGTTCCTGGACCATGATCTGGGGCAGGGGAGTCAGGGATACCCCCAACGAGTGGCCTTGAGGGTCCCGGATGTCGTCTGCTCCGACCGCATGGTCTGCGGCGAAGTCGCCACCCGTCAGCACTTCGAAAGTCTGGGCGCGCAAGCGGAGTTCCTCGTACATCCGCTCATCATAGGTGCCGGCCAGGAACGGCACGGCGATGTCCAGGTGAACCGGTGCCTGGGCTCCCGCGGCGTTGCGCTCGCGGAAGGTCTTACTGCCGATCCGATCCGCCCGGCCCGTGCGTTGCTCGAGTACGGCTGGATTCCACGCCAAGTCATAGTGAACGACATGGCGGCAGTGTCGGTGGAGGTCGATGCCTTCCTGCCCTACCTGGGTACAGATCAGCACTTCAGGCAGGAGCGGCGTGTTGAAGCCGGTGAAGACCCGATCGCGCGTGCGATGTTCCTTTGATCCGCCTCCGCCCCTGATCAGGGCAACGAACTGCTGGTCGCGCAGTCGAGTTGCCTCGTACAGAGCGCCGCGGGCTGATGCAGGATTGGCGATGTGACCGCTGGAGGCTTGGAGGTCTTCGAGGAACACCGTCAAACGGTCCGCCATGCTCTCTTGTTGGCCGGGGAGTTTCCCGAAGAAGCGTTCAACCAGGAGTTCGTCCCAGCGAGAATCTTCGCGGTCAGAACGGGTGGGGAGCAGCCGCAACAAAACGGAGTCCCGCAAAAGCGCCCGGCGCAGAGCCTGCATCACAAGGAGCCGCGAGGTGAGGTCGAACTCGTCCCTGTCTGCGCCCGCACGTTCATTGGCGGTCCCTGCCAAATCCGTCAGCATCCAGAGGTGTCGGTGGAGGGCGGCGAGAAACCTCCCCGGAGACCCTTGTTGGCCCTCGAGCCAAGCAGCCCCTGGCGAAACGCCCAACCAGAGACTCGGAGCCAGCGCGTAGGCGTCCAGGATCGGGCGTTGCCCGCTTGCTCGCGCCTTCCGGCGAGTCGTAATCAGGTCGGCGGCCACGGCCGTCACTTCGGTGTTCGAGGGCGCTGTCCTCGATCGGTAGATGGTGTGACATCCTCGTTCGTCGAAGGCCGTGGTGTCTTCAGCCCCCTCCTCACCAACATCCTCTGTGCGCAAGCCGTAAGGTCCGAGAACCCAGAGCGGGTCGGCGATGCGGCGCAGCAGGCCGCCAATTCGGTGGTCGCGGCATCGACGCGACAGGAAGCGTTTGGCCAGCAGATGTTCCGTCGCTCGGTTGAG
>CAYSPU010000190.1:0-11986 GCA_964432995.1 uncultured Verrucomicrobiota bacterium | reverse complement strand
GCCGAGCATGATTTCGGAGTCGACGAGGTTTTTGGCGCAGCCGAGGGCGACGAGGCCGACCTTGACGGGGGGGTGGCGCGGCATGGGCACGGGCGGAGTCAGCGTCGCGGGTTTTCGCCGGGGAGCGGCAAGGTATCCCCCGCGGGCGGGGTGGCAGGCTGGTGAAGACCGGGGCCGAGCCGGGAGAGCGGGTCGCGGGCCTGGTGGTGGCGCCAGGCGCGGTATCCGAAGATGGCGAGTCCGAGGGCGAGGGCGACGCCGAGGGAGGGGAGGGCGACGCGCCAGTTGACCCTGGAGAGCTGGAGCATGAAGAGGTCGAGGAGGGTGCGTTCGCCGAGGGCGTTGGTTGGTTCGGAGAACTCGCCGCTGCGTTCGAGTTCGGTCTCGAGGTCGCGGACGACGGCTTCGGGGTCGAGGTGGAGGAGTCGGGCGTAGGTGCGCGCGAAGCCGCGGATGTAGACGGGGGCGGCGAAGCAACTGTAGTTGGCTTCCTCGAGGGCGCGGAGGTGGTCGGTCCGGATCTTGGTGATTTCGGCGACTTGATGGACGGTGAGACCCTGCGCTTCGCGGGCGCTGCGGAGTTGCTGGGCAACCGTCGGCATGTCGACGCGCCTTATAGCCGGCGGGGGCCGGGGAAGCAATTCTCCATTGTGAACAAGATCGAGCGTCGAACGTCGAACATCGGACTTCGAAGCTTGAACGGAGGGAGTGGAAGACGCGCTCGTGAGATCACCGTGGGTCTGGAGACACCGTGACGCGGGCGGCCTGGCCGAGGTTGCCGTAGGATCCGCAGCCGGTGACGGTGGTTTGGAGTGTGCGCACGAGGTAGGTTGCCTGGTTGGTCAGTTGGACATTGTCGACGAACCGGCCGCGCGAGACTGGTTCGGTTGTCAGGCGGACGGGTGGTTCGCCGGGCTGGTCGTTGAGGCGATAGACATGGTAGTGGACAGCGCGGTCGGGGCGGGGGGTCCAGGCGAGCAGCACGCGCTCGGAGCGGGAGGCGGCGCGGAGGTTCTCGACGGGGGGTGGCAGGCGGAGGCGGAGTGCGGGGTCGCCGAGGAACGAGATATGGACGGTGCTGTAGTGGTAATCGGAATCGCGTCGGTCGATGCTGTTGAGTGAGGCGATCCAGGCGCGGCCCAGGGGTTCACCCCAGCCGGCGTTTTGCAGGAGGACGTCACCCCAGTTGAGCCGGCCCCAGAGGGCAACGAACCCGGAGTCCGGTTGGGCGAGAAGGGCGCGGAGGAAGTTGTCCTTGCCGCCGGTGGGGAGTGGGGCCCAGTCGCCAATGAAAGAGCCATCGAGGAGATAGCCGAAGACGGCGCGTTCGTTGGCGGGGTCGACGAGGTCCTGGACGCTCCATCCGCGGGGGTTGCCGGCGCCGGTGGCGGTGTAAGAGCTGGGGGCGAACTGGCACGCCCAGAGGTAGCGGTTGGTGCCGGCCTCGCGGAAGAAATTCAGGTCGTGGTATCGGGCGAGATCGGGACCGAACCAGGCGGCTCCGTTGCGCAGTGCCTGGCGGTAGGTCTCGACTCCGTCGTAGGTGTGGTAAGGGAGATAGAATACCGCGATGCGGTCGGGGAAAGCGAGTTGGCCGAGGCGGTAGCGATGCAGCTTGTCGAGGTAGCCGCGGAGCAGGTCGATCTCGGTGCGGGGAGGGAGACGGTTGGTCCCGCCGCGTTCGAAGGCGGGGAGACCGGCGAAGTCGATCCGCCCGACAGCCGCTTCGAGGGGCGAGGGGTAAAGCTCCTGGTCGAAATACCCGTCACCGGGACCGTTCTTCACGCGATGGCTGGCAGGTTCACGGGGGCCAAGGTACGAGGGGAAGTCCTTGAGGTCGGTCCAGTCATTCGTCGAGCGAACGAGGTCGCCGTAGTAGGAATCCACGGGGAACGGGCGGGAGTGGTGGCCGTCGGGGTTGCAGTTGCCGGAGTGGGGGATGGCGACGTGTCCGATGAGGGTGATGAGGCGCAGACGGCCCTGGCAGTTGACGGCTTCGGTATCGACGAGTTCGCGGATATGGGTGATGGCGTTGGTATTGTTGGACCATTGGGCGTCGTTGTGCCGGGGGGCTTCCCGGATGCGGACGTGCCAGCCGTCGCCGGTGAGATCCTCCGCGTATTGATCGAGTTCGTCGCGGAGTTTGGGGGCGAGGGTTTGGTCGACGAGCACGAGGGCGGTTCCGCGGAATTCGGTGGGGGGGAGATCGATGCCGCAGAGGAGGTAGCGGTCGTTGACGGAGGTGGGGATGGCTTCGCGGACGAGGGAATACTCATGGGGTTGGCCGGGGGTGACCTGGGAATCGGCGAAGGACCAATCGAGGCAGTTGGTTTTGAGGATGGACCATTCGGTTTGACCGGCGAGGCGCCGGCGGAGGGTGAGGGGCCAGTCGGTGCGGTTTCGCCAGGAGAGCTGGATGCGGGGAGGGTCATGGTCGACGGAGGCGCTGAGGCCGGTTTCGAGGTCGTAGCGCAGCAGGCCCGGGGTGAGCGGCTGGTTGAATGTCTCGAGTTCATCGAGATCGCCGCGGGCCAGGCTCTGGCCGCGGTCATCGCCGCCAATCCAGACGGTAGCCCTGGCTGGGGGGAATGGCTTGGCGACGCGCGGGGGTCGAGGAGGTGCGGGGGGCGGACCGATCGGGATGCCGTTGGTGAAGAAGCGGCAACCGGCCGGGCCGTAGGTGAGGGCGATGGGCACCCACTGATTGCTGGAGAAGGTCAGTGGGGCGCGGGCGGCGAGATACTCTTCGTTGCCGGCGAACTGGACGAACTGGAGTTCGCGGCCGTTGGGGGGGATGCGGACCGCCCAGTAGTCGTCCTGGCCCTTGCGGCCCAGTTGCAGGAGGGCGGCCTCCTGGCCAGGACCGCCCTGAGCCGTACTCCAGGCGGGGCGATAGAGGAAGCGGACCGTGCCTTGGGCGAGGGAAATGAGCGGACGGCCGTCGGCATCCTGCGTGGGGAAGGCGAGGGGGCTCGATCCGGTTTCGGCGGTGAACCGGATGGCACCAGCAGCGAGGCCGTCGACGGTGGATGCCGGTTTCGGGCGGCGCGGTTTGACGTCCGTGTCCGTGGTGGAGGCGGGCGTATCCAAGGTCCAGCGGGAGAGGCGTTGCGGGGGTGACGCGGCGTGGACCAGGCCGGAGAAGAGGAGGGGAAGCAGGGCAAGGGATAGACGGTTCATACGGCCTGCTGGCCGGAGCCGTCGGCCCCCGTGCCGTCGAGGTCGATCAGGATGTCGCGCGGTTCGGCGCCCTTGCTGGGGCCGACGATTCCGCGGTTCTCGAGTTCATCCATGATGCGGGCGGCGCGGGTGTAGCCGAGGCGGAGTCGGCGTTGGAGGAGGGAGACGCTGGCTTTTTGTTCGCTGCGGATGACTTCGACGCACTGGTCGATGAGCTCCTCGTCCTCGTCGATGCCTTCGTCCTGATCGAAGCCAGCGGAGGATTTCGAGAGTTGCTCATGGATCTCCAGTTCGTAGCTGGGCTTGCCCTGTTTGGAGATGAACTCGACGATGCCGTTGATTTCCTGGTCCGTGATCAGGGCGCCCTGGGCGCGATGCAGTTTGGCCGACCCGGGCGGGAGGTAGAGCATGTCGCCTTTGCCGAGGAGCTTGTCGGCGCCCATGGCGTCGAGGATGGTGCGGGAGTCGACCTTGGAGGCCACCTGGAAGGCGATGCGGGCGGGGATGTTGGCTTTGATGACGCCGGTGATGACATCGACGCTTGGCCGCTGGGTGGCGACGAGGACATGGATGCCGGCGGCGCGGGCCATTTGGGTGATGCGGGCGATGGCCATCTCGACGTCGGCCGGTGCCACAAGCATCAAGTCGGCGAGTTCGTCGATGATCACCACGATGTAACTGAGCCGATCCGGGATGACGATGTCCTCATCCTGCGGCACCACGATTTCCTCGTCGACCTCGACGGCGAAGCCGTCCACGCCGGGCTCGATTTTTTCCTTGCGGGCGCGGAGGGGGAGTTCGGGTTCGGTCTTGGGGAGCGGTTTGTTCTTGGGGCGTTCGTTGAAGGAGCGGATGTTGCGGACGCCGACGCGGGCGAAGATCTGGTAACGCTTCTCCATCTCATTAACGACCCAGCGGAGGGCGAGGATGACCTTTTTGGGGTCGGTGACGACCGGGACGACGAGGTGAGGGAGGGAGTTGTATTGTTGGAGTTCGACGACCTTGGGGTCGATCATGACGAAGCGGAGCTGATCCGGGGCGAAGCGGTAGAGGAGGGAGGTGATGATGGCGTTGATGCAGACGGATTTGCCGGAGCCGGTGCTTCCGGCGATGAGCAGGTGGGGCATCTCGGTGAGGTCGGAGATGATCGGCTGGCCGTAGACGTCCTTGCCGAGAGCGAGGGGGATCCGGGCCTTGGTATTGCGCCATTCCTCGGACTCGAGGAGGTCACGCATGATGACCTTGGTTTTGATGGCGTTGGGGACTTCGACGCCGACCGAGCTTTTGCCGGGGACGGGGGCGAGGATGTGGATGCGTTCGGCCTTGAGGGCGGCGGCGATGTTGTTGCTGAGGGCGGTGATGCGTTCGAGTTTGACGCCCGGGGCGGGGTGCAACTCGTATCGGGTGATGGTGGGGCCTTTGGTGATATCGCCGAGCGACACTTCGATGTCGAACTGGGCCAGGGTGCCCTGCATGAGCCGGGCGTTGGCCATGAGTTCCTCCTTGGATTCGGTGGGGCGGACGGTGGGATCGGGCAGGTTGAGCAGGTCCAGGGGTGGATGCTGGTAATTGCCGATTTTGGGGGCGGCGGCGACCGCCAGTGGCTTGGGTTTTCTGGGGGCGGGCCTGGGTTTGGGCGGCGGGGGCGGTTCGGGCGGCGCCACGGGAGGCGGCGCCACGGGAGGCGGCGACATGGATTGGGGCGCGGGTTCGGCGGGCGTCGGCTCCGCGGACGCCGGGAGCGCAGCGGTGCCGGGAGCCGCGGTGGATTCGGTATCCGGTGGCGGCGCGGCATCAGAGGCGGCGAGGGCATCTGCCGCAGTCTCGGCAGATTCTGCGGGAGACAGGGGCGTGGCGGGGGCGCGGCCAAGGATTTGGTCGGTGGTGGCGGGTCCGATTTCGCGAGCGGGGATGACCTCGCCTTCGGCACCGACTGGCGAGAGGGGCGGCGCGGGTTCGGTTTTGGGTTTGGGGCGAACCGTGGTTCGACCCGGTTTGGCCTGGGGGACGCTGAGGTCGCGAACGGTTGGTTCGGGAACGGGTTGGAGATCGGCGCCGATGCCCGAAGGTCGCGGGGCCTGGTCAACTCCTTCGCGGGCGGCCTGTTCCTGGAGGCGGCGAGCCTGTTTCTCGAGTTCGCGGGCCTTTCTCTCGAGGGCGGCTTCTTCGGCCGCCACCGGGTCGGCCGCCTTGGCGGGCGAGAGGAGGCGCGCCCACGTCGTGCGCAACCAGGCGCCGAGCTCGAAGTTCGTGAGGTAGAGAAGGCTGATGAGGTAGAGGGTCAGGAAGAGGATGGTGGCGCCGACCTGGCCGAAGAAGCCGAAGAGGTAGCGATTGAGCATGAGGCCGATCCAACCGCCGACGGGGGCGTTGATGTTGCGCCCCAAGCGGTGCAGGAAGCCGGCATCCTTGTAGAGGTCAAGGGCTCCCATGCAGACCACGAGCAGGACGCCCGCCCAGATCCAGCGGCGCTGGAAGTAGGAGAGGAACTGGAACAGGTAACTCAGGCCAAACAGGAAGAGGAGAATCGGCACCAGGAACGCCGGGGCCCCCAGGACGAAGAAGAAACCGTAGGCCACCCACGCCCCGGCGCGCCCGACCCAGTTGTGGGCGGAGGCATTGACCTCGGCGGGGCTGACGTTGACGGATAGATCGCGGATGTCGTAGGAGAAGAAAGCGGCGAAGAGCAGCAGCGAGGCGCTGATCAACAGGATGCCGAGCACGTCACCAAGACCGTGGTTTTCCCGCACATTGGCAGCAACTCTCCGCGACATGGCCGCAGCGTAGGACTCATCGCAGCCGGGGGCAAGAGTAGAGGGACAAGCGATGACAGTCGTGGGCGGCTGCACTCCCCACCCACTCCTGCTCCAATCCCCAACCTCGGTGCCGATCCCAACCCTAGTTCTACCCTGAATCCTCCTCTTAATCCTAATCCCATTCGTCTCTCCTCCACGTCCTTCTCAGCGGGAAAGGGGGATTAGGATTAAGATCAAGATTAAGATTAGGATTGGGATTGGGATGAGGAACGGCGGCAGGAAGTAGGGCTCCGGCCGGGGAGGAGGGCTCTACACGGGCTGTTGTTTGACGAGCCGCAGGGCTTCGCGTTCGCGCTGACAGGCAGTCTGTTCCTCCGGGGCGAGAGCCGGGTCGGCCAAACGCCGGGCGAGCGCGGCCATCTGACGGTCCACCGACTGATCCCGGAGGCGCCGGGCGACGTCGGCCAGTTGCTGGGCCCGGTTCGGGATCTGCCGTCGCTCCGCCACCGCCTCGGTCATCAGGCTCTGCGCGGCGGGGTCGTCCACCTGATGGAGCAGCGCGGCGACCGTGCTGGGTTTTCCCTCGGTGGCGGGTTCCAGGCGGGCCTCGACGATGCGGCGCACGGCGGGGTGTTGGATCCAGTCGGTGCGCAGATGATCGCGGGCCCAGTCCAGCAGTTCGTCGTCCGGCAGCAGGAGTTTGAGCAACCAGAACTCGGGCGCGGAGGGGCGCGGAACCTCGGCCCTCGCTGGTTCCGCGGGAGGCTCGGCGGCCTCGTCCGCCGCGCGGCGTGGGGAGGCGGCCAGCTTGCGGAATTCGGCGCGCACCGCCTCGATGTTGACCCCGAGGCGATGGGCGGCCTTTTGGGCGTAGGTATCGATGAGCACGGCGTTGGCGGTCTTCTGAACGGCTTCCCCCAGGGCTCTGACGAGCAGGGTGCGACCGCGGTCGCTCGACATGTCCTGCTCCTGCGCCAACCGGTCCAGGTAGTAGTCGAAAAAGCCGCGGGCGCCGGCGATCAGTTGTCGAAACGCCTCGGCGCCGAACGCGCGGATGTAGCTATCGGGATCATGGGGGGCGGGGATCGTCGCCACGCGGATCGCCAGTCCGGAGGTGAGCAGGTCGTCGAGGGCGCGGACGGCGGCTCGCTGGCCGGCGGTGTCGGAGTCGAAGCAGAGGACGACTTCGGAGACGTAGCGGCGCAAGACGCGGGCGTGATCGGCGGTGAGGGCGGTTCCCTGGGGGGCGACGACGTTTTGGACGCCGGCCAGGTAGCAGGCGATGAGGTCCAGTTGTCCTTCGCAGACCACGGCGCTGCCGGCGTCGAGCATGGCGCGCCGGGACTTGTCGAGCCCGTAGCAGACGCGGCCCTTGGTGAAGATGGGGGTTTCGGGGGAATTGACGTATTTGGCGGTCTTTTCGTCGCCGGTCAGGATGCGTCCGCTGAAGGCGATGACGCGTCCCTGTTCGTCGCAGATGGGGAAGATCAGGCGGCCGCGGAAGCGGTCGTAGTAGTGATCGGTTCCTTCTTTACGGAGGATGAGGCCGGCCTGTTCCATGAGCGCGGGCTCGTAGCCTTTGCCGCGCGACCAGTTGACGGTGTCGTCCCAGGCTTCGGGAGCGCAGCCGAGGCGGAACTGGCGCACGGCTTCATCGGGAACGCCGCGTTGACGCAGGTAGTCGCGGGCGGCCTGTCCGCCGGGGTCGTTGGCCAGAAAGGCCTGCCAGCGCTGGGTGATTCCCTCGTGGATCTGGAGGAAGAGGTCCTTGGTTTGACGCCGCTGCTGTTGTCCGGGGTCCTTCTCGTATTCGAGGGGGATATGCGCGCGTTCCGCCAGCCGGCGGACGGCCTCGCCGAACGAGAGGTTCTCAAAATCCTGAACGAAGCGGAAGACGTCCCCGCCCTTGTGACAGCCGAAGCAATGGAAGATCTGCCGCTGGGGATTGACGTGGAAACTGGGGGTCTTCTCGCGGTGGAAGGGGCAGAGGGCGACGAAGTTGGTCCCCGCGCGCTTGAGCGGCAGATAGCTGGCGATCACCTCGACGATGTCGCTGGCGGCGCGGATTTGTTCGAGTGTGTTCGGTGAGAAGAGGCCGGCCATGACGGATGTCGTTTCCCGAGGTCCGGCCTCCCGTGGCGACGGGGGTGGGCGCGGCGGGATCGGGGGTGAGCGGCGTGAGAGTTGGCGGAAAGGCCGCGCGCCTCGTCAGCGTCTCGGGGCACCGAGGGCGTCGTCAACCTCGCGCCCGCGCCGCTGATAGATGTTCTCGCGGTTCCCGCGGGTGTCGATCTTCTGATCGACCTGGATCAACAAGTTGCCGAGGTTGTCTGTGATTGCCTTTCCGAAAATCGACTCGCGGAAGACGGCTCGCTGGATGTCGCCAAGTCCGGGGAAGAACGTGCTGCCGTAGACGTCCTTTTGGTAGGCGGTCCGGTCCCGCATCTGTTTGTCGGTGACCACCTTGGCGTTCAACAGCGCCATGAGGAAGATCAGGATACAGAGGAAATGGACCACTCCGGCCACCATTCCCAGATAATACTCCATCCCGCCGAAGAGGTCGGAGCCGACCAGTTTCCCGCCCCATCGGTGCCGCATCAGGGCGTAGATGGTGAACAAGAGGAAAGCGATCCCCAGGTAGGCCAGCACGCAGCTTGAGACCGGGCTCAGATTCAGGTTGCTGGCCAGCACGCCGGCCAACGGCAGGTAGAACATGCTCCCCATCACAATCACCAGCAGCCAAAGAAACAAATCGAGCAACTCGGCGGACATCCCGCGTTTCCGGCCCACCACCAAGCCCAAGATCACGGCCCCCAGCACCACGAAGTCGAACCAACTGATACCAAGACTTTTCATAGACTCAGGCCCCACGAAGGTCCTGGCGGGAGATTAAGCCCTCAGCCGGGTTTGTCAGCAGGAAAGACACGGTTCCTCGCGGCCTACGCGAGATTGCCGTTCGCATCCCAGGAGAGGTCGGCGGGCTCGCCGAGAATCTCCAGTTCCCGAGGTCGGGCGCGGGCTTCGTCGGCGCACGCTTCCGACACCTCAAGCTCCGCGAGGGAGAGGGTGTCGGCGATGCGAACGACGCGTGCGGCACGGGGATCGGGCAGCGATAGCGAGCCGAGAGCGGCGGCGAGGGCTTCGCGGTCGGTAGGGAAATGGATGGGGATCTTCGAGCCCTGGAGGGAGATGGCGGTGAGGGCGTTGGTGTAGGTGCTGCGGAGATCGACGGACTGGACGAGGCGGGAAGTGGTGAAGTCGGCCATACCGATGCCGGTGGCGTTGCCGTGGGTGGCCGAGCTGAGGTCGCGGACGAAGATGCGTCGGATCCGCGGGTGGCGGGGCATTTCGGGTTCGAGAAGCGAGTAGCCGTGGATGGAGCGGCCGATGACGTTGGGGTCCATGCCCGTGCCGCTGATCTCCTTGCCGATGCGGTCGACGATCAGGAGGTCGATTTCGTCGAAAGGCAATCGGGGCGTCCAGCGGCGGGCTTCGGCGACGAGGGCGGGCTCGAGGACTTCGAGTTGGTCGGCAGGGAGGCCGACGATGCGGGCGGTTTGGTGTTGGGGACCTTCGAGGATGGCGATGCCGCCGAGCAGCGGCGCGAAGCGGCGGACGACGGCGGCCATCGAGCGCAGAGCGGCTTCGTAGCCAAGGCGTTGGGCGGCCCGGTGAAAGGCTTGCGCGCCCGCATGCTTGCCGAGGCCGACGACGGACATTTTCAGCAGGCCGCTGCCGATGGCGCCGCCGAAGTCGGTGTGGGGCTTGAGGCGGTTGAGGAGCAGGATGCGATCGGCGCGCAAGGCCTCCTCACTGCACCAGACCTCGATGCCCTCGTCGGTTCGGCCGAGCAAACGAACGTCCATCGCGTCGCGGATCGGGACGTCGAGGCTGGCCTCCGTGAGGCCGTGATCGGCGAGGATTCGGCGCTGGCCTTGCGGTGTGGCGCCTCCGTGGCTGCCCATGGCGGCGACGACATAAGGCGCTGCGCCCGCGGCCCTCAGGCCGTCCAGGACGGTGCGGACGATCGGCAGGAGTTGGGCAATGCCGCGGCTGCCGACCGCGACCGCCACGCGGGCGGCGGGCGGGAGGACAGCTTCGAGGTCGAGAGCGGCGAGGGCTTCGGTGGCGGCTGCCCGAACATCGAGCGGCGGCAAGGCGGCGAACCGCTGTCGGACGCGCAGCATGCGGGGCCAGGCGGTGGGGAGGGGGATGTGCACGAGGGATGGAGAGGATTTCCGGGAGCGCAGCGGCTTTGCGGTTCTTTGCGGGCTTCTGTTCAAAACCGGTAGCATGGATGACGACTCACCGCCCGGTGCGGACGAGGCGCAGGGCGATGTCATCCGCGAAATCGGGCGTGTCCAGGGTGAGGCTTCCCGAGGTGTGGTGGTGTTTCTCGCACCTCTGTTTCTCACCGGTGACGGGGTTGAGCCACTCGGATTCGTAGGTGCCGGCCGGGAGATCGAGGGTGAGGCGGATGGGGCGGCCCGAGGAAGTCGCGTTGGCCGGTTTCTTGGAGACATCGGCGGGGCCGAGGTAGAAGGCGTAGGCGCGGCCGGGTTCGGCCAGGGCCCGGAGGTCGAAGCCGGCCAGCGCCTGGAGGCGCACGCCGGCGAGCGGTTTCATGCGGACCAAGTCGAACTGCCTCAGGAAGTCGCCCAGGACGCGGAGTTGTCGACGGAACGCCGGGTTGCCGCCGCCGGGTTGTTTGGCCGGATAGACGAAGGTCCCGTCTTCGTGTCCTGCGACGAAGGAGTAATCGAGGTTGTTGTAGAGCCCGCCGCCGGCGAGGAGGAACTGCCAGGCCTCCACGCGGTAGGGCAGATCGTTGGTGCCGCGGAAGCCGGTTTCGTTGTCGCCGATGACGCGGTTGAGGTGGTAGTTGAGGCCGACGGCGGTGGGCGGTTGGGCGTAGTGGAAGTTGAGGATGCCGACGGCGGGGTGCGGTTTGTCGACTTTGGCGGAGCCGTTGGCGATGTTCTGCGAGATGAGATGCTGGTGCGGGAGGGTCTTCTCCGTCGCGGCGATGACGTCGGCGATGTGGTGTTGCCAATCGAGGGTGACGCCGCCGAAGTAGGGTTCGTTGCAGATCTCGTAGTAGACGTTCGCGAAGCCGTTGAGTTCGGTGACGATCTTGCGCGTGAGGTTCTCGTGGACGGCGAGGAGGCCGCCGTGGCGGTCCAGGGTGTAGACGTTGGTACGGGCGACGGTGCCGACGCCGTTGACATTGTTGCGGGCGTTTTGGGGGCTGAGCGCCCACTGATTCTCTTCGTAGAAGGGACAGAAGAGGTTGATTTCGACGACGACGCCGCGTCGGCCGGCGTGAGTGACGAAGTCCTTGAGGCGCTTGAAGTAGGCGTCATCCCAGCGGTCGAGGTCGAACTTGTTGCCGCCGTTGGCGTAGCCCGGGGTGTTGCTGCGGGCCCAAGGGCAGGCGAACCGGCCGGCGGTCGGGGCGAGGGTGTTGCGGGCGATGTTGAAGGCGCCGGACGGTTCGACGTACGAGCCGACGAAGGTGCGGGTCAGGTTGAGGCGGTCCTGGGCCAGGGTGTCGAGGTACTTCCCGAAGTCGAAGTCGAGGTTGAGCACGGCGCCGTAGTGCTCGCCGGACGTGATGAGGACGGTCGGTTCGCCGCGGTAGAGGAAGTAGTGCGGGTTGTCCGGGTGCAGAGCGAGGGGTTGGGAAGGGGCGGCGGTCGCGGCGCTGGCGGCAAGCAAGCCTGCCAGGCAGCCAACCCACAAGGAGCGAAGAGGGGTGACGGGGTCTGTTTTCATAGGGGCGCCAGTCGAGGTATACGGAGGCGGGGAGGCTGATGGAAGACCGAAATGCGCGCGGGTGCGGCGCGAGATGCCACGGCCGCCCAAACAACGGCGCCACCGAATCCGCGGTGCGGGAAATCGGCGGCGGCGGGAGATTCCCTTTCTCAGGCCGGGGCTCCAGGCGGGTGGGGTTACTCGAGACCTTCGCCTTCGAGGAAGCCTTGGAGCTGCCGGATGCGGGTCGGGTGCCGCATCTTACGCAGCGCCTTCGCCTCAATCTGCCTGACGCG
>CAYSPU010000189.1:0-11995 GCA_964432995.1 uncultured Verrucomicrobiota bacterium | reverse complement strand
TGGAATGCAGGCGTCAAGAAGCTCTGGGACCGGGGCCTGATCGCCGGGGTCTACAACTTCTTCGCAAACCCCGCCGGTGGTCGGTGGAATGATCCCTGCGAGATCGAGAGGATCTACGCGACCGGAGAAAACGCGGTCAAATCCAACTTCCACCAGCAGCTCGACCGGATGGCCGCCAATCTGCAATGGCTGAAGGACCGCGGCATTCCCGTCGTCTACACGCCTTTCGTGGAAAGCGATGACCGGAACAAGTGGCACGCCAAGCAGGGCAGCGACGCCATCATCCGGCTTTACCGGTTGGTGCACGACTATTTCCAGATCACCAAGAAGCTCGACAATATCATTTGGGCCTATCACACGACGCAGAACACCGGCGCGTTGGAGCGAAACTACCCGGGCGATGCCTATGTGGATGTGCTGGGAAAATCGGCCTACGGCACCGGACTGCCGTTCGACGAATACGAATGGGCAGTCGCCAAGAAGCAGGATTGCGGCAAAATCATCTGGTGGGCCGAACTGGGCATTCGCGGGAAGTCCGATCCGCCGCGGGACTGCTTCGACGTGCTCAAGAAACTGGAGAGCCGTTTCCCCGAGCTGGCGGGCTTCGTGTTCTGGAGCGACGAGGGTTTCTACAACGTGGTGGGCAATCGCAACGGGCGCGAGTTCATGGCGCATCCGAAGATCGTCGCGCTGAACCCGTGAGCGGCCCCATGCTCCGGTGATTCACTGAAAGCTCCTTACTTCCGCCCACGCCTGCATCACCTCCCGCAGCGATTCCAGGTAGCTCAACTGAACCGCCGCCCAATCGCGGCGCACTGGCAAGACGTCCGTGAGGCTGATATCCCCGGCCGCGTAGCGGGCTTCCGCCGTCTTCAGGACCGTGTCAGCCTTGTCGAGAATCTCCGTCTTCAAGGTCTGACGGTTGGCCAGCGCCTGTTCGAGCGTCAGGTTCTCCACCTGTTTGCCGGCGGCTGTGGCAGCCTCCGCCCCCACGAGGGCGGCGCCACAACCCATCGCGAACAGCACCAGCACAGTTGCGAGTTGGTTCTTCATGAACACCTCATTCACTTCGCTTCCGCCCGTCGCCCGAAACGCAGGTAGAGCGCCGGGACGACGACCATGTTCAACAGCATCGAGGTCAGCAGGCCAAAGAGGATGACAATGGCCATGGGAGTCTGAATCTCGTTCCCCGGCGTACCGCCGGACAAGGCCAGCGGAATCAGCGCCAGCCCGGCGGCCAGCGCCGTCATCAGAATCGGGGCCAGCCGCTCCATCGCCCCCCGATGGACCGCCTCGCGCAAATCCGTGACGCCCTCCTCCTCCTGCAAGTGCCGGATGTGGGACACGAGCATGATGCCGTTGCGGGTGGCAATGCCGAATACCGTGATGAAGCCGATCAGCGAGGCCACGCTGAGCACGCCGCCCCCCACGAACACGCCCGCCACGCCCCCGATCAGCGCCAGTGGCAGGTTCAACATGACCAGCGCCGCGTCGCGACCCGACCCGAACGCCAGGTGCAGGAGGAGTGCAATGCCCATCACCACCGCGATCCCCAGCAGGAGCAGCACGCGGCTGGCCTCCGCCGCGCTTTCAAATTGCCCCCCATACTCCACGCGGTAGCCCGGCTGCGCCTCGACCAACGCCTGCACCCGCTTCCGAATGTCCTGCACCACCGACGTGACATCCCGTTCCGCCACATTGGCCGACACCACGATCTTCCGTTCCACCTGTTCGCGGCTGATGGTGTTGGGTCCGGTGTCCTTGATGACCTGCGCGAGCGCGGCCAGCGGCACCTTCGCTCCGGTTGGTGTGTCAATCAGCAGGTCGCCCAACGTCGCGGTGCTCCACGGCGGTGGGATCGGCCCCGACGCCGGCAGCGGCGAATCGGCCAATCGCACCACCAGGCTGAAGGTGTTTTGCCCCTCGAGAATGCTGCTCACCTGCAGCCCTTTCCGAGGACTCCACCCCCAGGGAGTGTTCATCGAGTTCGGCGCGGCCCGTGCGCCGGCCCACGTTCACGACCTCGGGATGCTGTCGCAGGGCCTCGTCCACCAAATGCGCCAGCGCCTGTGATTCCGGCATGGCCGTCCCCGGCAGGGTGCTGGTGGTCAGGGTGAGTGAGCCCTCGTTGAATTCCGGCAGGAACGACCGCTGGCGCGGATTTCCGGTGGCCCGCGGGCCGCAGGGCGTCTTCGCGCAGGCGCCGGAACACGTCTTCCACGTCGATCACCGCGTCGTCCACGAGCGCCCCGATGGCGATGGCCATGCCGCCCAGGGTCATGGTGTTCACCGTCTGCCCCAGCGCCCGCAACGCGAGGATCGCCGCGACCAACGACAACGGGATCGCCAGCACCGTGATCAACGAAGCCCGGAAGTTCGCCAGGAACAGCGCCACCACCACGATCACCAGAACGATGCCTTCGAGCAGCGCCTTCTTCACGTTGTGGATCGCGACTTCGATGAACGTCGCCTGCCGGAAGATGTGTCGGTTGAGCTTCATCCCCTTGGTGGCGGCCAGCCGCCCAACGCTGATTTCCGGCACCCGCGCCTCAACGAACACGGTGATCTGCGCCGACCTGGGCTCGCCGCTTTCGTCGTGGGCATGGCCGGCATGATCTGCCGCCTCGGCCGTGTGGTCATGGCGCGAACACCCGCTCACGACCCCGAGAACCGCGCCTGCCGTTACGAGGCCGACGCACTGCTGCATCCAATTCATCTGCATATCCAAAAGACCTTCATCGCGCTCCAGTGAGTCTGCCCCACAGGGCTGCCGCGGAAGCGCACGACACGGCGGCACAGAGAGAGGCAAACACTCGTCAGGCGAAACAGACCGCGCCCAACGCCAGAGCCAGTCCGGAACGAACCGTTAGCCAAGAACAGAAGGGGCGCGGACGGGAAGGGCCGCGCGGCACAAGGCGTCGTCCTCCGATGCCAGCGGCAGTTTGCGGCGGATGGTCAGTTCCAGATATGCGGCGTCATACACCGACAAGCCGTGTTCACCCGCGCGTGCAATCGAAGGGGCCGCGAGCAGCGGCCGATGACGACGCCCCGCCGGGCGGTCCGCTTGTTTTCGGCGAGAAAGGCCCGCACGTCCCGCGCGTCCGCCAGGAAGGCCGCTTGCCTGGAAGTCATAATGCCACTACTGTCTGTTGCAATATGACGACCTACCTTCCCCGGGAACTCACGCCACGCTTGACCAGGGCTCTCCGATCCCTGCCGGTCGTGGTCCTCTCCGGCCTCCGGCAGACCGGCAAAAGCACGCTTCTGCAAAACGAATCCTCCCTTTCCACGGGCCATGCCTACCGCACCCTGGACGATTTCGCCACGCTGGCGGCGGCCCGGGCCAACCCGGAGTCGCTCCTGGCGGAGCCGGTCATCCTCGATGAGGTGCAGCGATGCCCGGAGTTGCTCGTTGCCCTGAAGCAGAACGTCGACACACTCCGGCGGCCGGGCCGGTTTATCCTCTCCGGATCGGCAAACCTGGCGCTCCTGGGTCAGGTCGCAGAAACCCTGGCCGGTCGCGCCGCTTACTTCGCCCTCCATCCGATGACCCGCCGGGAGCGGCGCCGCGCCACGGGACCCACGCCCCTCCTGATCCGCTTTCTGGAGGCGCCCGCCTTGCCCCAGGGTCGGGCCCGTCCCATCTCTGACCGAGAGGTCCTGCTCGGAGGATTGCCTCCGGCCTGTCTGGGGCCGGCCGGCGACGCCGACGAGTGGTTCCGCGCGTATGCGCAAACGTACGTCGAGCGGGACGTACGCCAGCTATCTCAGATCACCGATCTGGTGGCCTTCCGCACCCTGGCGCAATTGGCGGCGCTGCGCACAGGGCAGGTGCTGGTCATCAGCACGCTGGCCCGCGACGCCAAGCTCAACGCGGTGACCGCCGGACGCTACCTTGATCTCCTGGAAACCTCGTTCCTGATCCGCCGGTTGCCGCCCTTTCTGAAGAACCGCAGCTCCCGACTGGTGAAGTCACCCAAGTTGTATTTCACCGACAGCGGGGTGGCGGCCCACTTGGCGGGGGTGCGCACCCTGCAACCCGGCCGGGACGATCTGATCCGCGGCGCCCTCTTCGAGACGTATGTGGCGCAGAACCTGGCCGGACTTCTGGAAGCCCACCGCCCCGATGCGCAGCTGACCTACTGGCACGAGCAAGGACGTCACGAGGTGGACTTTGTCATTGAAGAGGGCCGTCAGGTTGTGGCCATTGAAGTGAAAGCGGCCACCCGATGGCACGAGAGCGATCTATCGGGCTTGCGCGCCTTCCTGGATCGCACCCCGGCCTGTGAGGCTGCGGTGCTGGCCTATAACGGGTCCCAAGCCGTGCGGTTGGGTGA
Organism: uncultured Verrucomicrobiota bacterium; assembly: GCA_964432995.1. Classification (GTDB taxonomy): domain Bacteria; phylum Verrucomicrobiota; class Verrucomicrobiia; order Limisphaerales; family JAHDYP01; genus CAYSPU01. The sequence continues at coordinate 7,658 of CAYSPU010000189.1, read as the reverse complement.
CCGACTCTGGGCCCTGCCCGTCGGCCATCTGCTGCAGTGAAGCCGTGCCGCGGGTTTGACGTTTTGCACGTCGCGTTGGCGCTCGACCTCGAGTGCGATACGTTCTTTGCGGCCGACCGGACTCAAGGCGAACTGGCACGCGGAGAGGGTTTGGAGGTGCTCGTCTGCACACTGGATTGAGCCGCGGACGGCTCATGCCGGTGATTCATGATCCGCCCCGAATTCGTGTGGATACTCCTCGGCCGTTGCGCTGCATATTGACGGGCGAACCTCTTCTGGCGCACGCCCAAGGTGTGCGCGCGAATCAGCCCGGGGCAACGCCCGGGGACGCCACTGCCGTGTAACCCACCCCGCCCGACAACCGCCCCAGTTGCTGCAGCTTGAGCCGACCCCGCTGCCGTCCCAAGTCAAGCGCCGCGTCCCGACCCCAGTCCCCACAGCGGTCTCGAAACTCCTCCCACCGCGCGCCGAGAACCGCCCTCCGGTTGGCGCGCCCCCCACCACGCCGGTGCGGGGGGACGGGCACAAATTCGTGCGTGCGCCGCACGCCGTGGGCAAGCATAAGGTGGTCGGTCCCGCGCGAGATCGAACTGACCGCCCATGTGCGAGCCTGACTCACATCCGACGGCAAGTCTCTTCCCCCCGACGCACTGGAGTGTGCTTCTGAGCGCCGGGCGGGGCGCGTCGGACGAAGCGGCCGCCGCCCTGGCGGAGTTCTGCCGAACCTACTGGTATCCGCTCTACGCCTTCGCGCGCCGCACCGGGTGCTCGCCCGAAGACGCGGAAGACTGCTCCCTTTGTCGTCGCCATTACTGCGGAGTAGCCCGTGACCCGGGCGCTATCCGGTCGGACTTTCGGACTTCGTGTCACCGAGACAACTGGTTTGCGGACAGCAGATTGGAAACGGAATGGTGGCAAGATTGGCCGCTAGAGGCCGGATCGAGCCGATGGGGTCGTGCCCTCACCGGGTGACATCGTCGGGTGACATCGTCGGGGCGGCCTCGGCCTGGACGAAGTCCTGCGCGATGGTCCCGGGGGTTTCGCCGGCATGTTGTTTGGCGATCAGTACGTAGATGGCGGGGATGACGAGCAGGGTGAACAGGGTGCCGAGCGCCATGCCGGCCACGATGGTGATGCCGATGGAGTTTCGGGCCGCGGCGCCGGCGCCGGAGACGAGGGTGAGCGGGAAATGGCCGCAGATCGTGGCGGCGCTGGTCATCAGCACCGGGCGCAGCCGGATCAGAGCCGCCTCGCGCACGGCCTGGACTTTGTTGAGACCGGTGCGCTGCAGCTCATTGGCGAATTGTACGATGAGAATGCCATTCTTCGAAACCAGGCCGATGAGGGTGACCAGGCCGACCTGCGAGTAGATGTTTAGGGTCGTGGTCCAGCCGTCGGTGAAGAACGCCATGCTGGGATCGGGCATCTTGAGGAAGCTGAAGGTGAGCGCGCCGAACATGGCCAGCGGGACGGACCCGAGCAAGATGATCAAGGGATCCCGGAAGCTGTTGAACTGGGCCGCCAGCACCAGGAAGATCAGCGTCAAGGCGAGCGCGAAGGCCGGCAGGAACTTGCTCGCTTCGACGCGCAGTTGGCGCGATTCCCCCGTGTAGTCGATCTCGTAGCCCTTGGGCAGGATCCGGCCCGCCTCGCTTTCCAGGAACCGCAGGGCCTCGTCGATGGGGCGGATGGCGACGCCGCTGATCTTGACGGCGTTGAACTGCTGGAACCGGTTGAGCGCGCGCGGGCCGGTGTTCTTCTTGAGTGCCGCAAAGGTCCTCAGGGGCACCAGTTGGCCGTTTGGCCCTCGGACATAGGTGCTCTCCAACTGGCTGGCGTTGAGCCGCTCCGCCCGTTTGAGCTGCGGGATGACCTTGTAGCTGCGGCCGGCGAAGTTGAAACGGTTCACGAAATTGCCGCCCACCAGCGTCCCCAGGTCCGCCCCCACCGCCGCTAGGTTGAGACCCAGCGCGGCCACCTTGTCACGATCCAATACGAACTCGACTTCCGGTTGGTCCAGCCTGGTGTCGATCAGCGGGGGGAACGCGAACATCCCGCTGGCGGCCGCCTTCTGCTGCAATTGCTCGGCGTATTTCAGGATAACCTCCGGCTCCGCGGTCGCGCCGATGACGAACTCGACCGGGAACTGGCCGCCGCCTGGTAAGGCGGGCGGTGTCGCCAGCATCGTTTTGATCCCCGGGATCCGGCTGACCCGTGGCTGCATCTCGGTGACGACGCTCGACACGGGCCTCTTCCTGACGCCCCAGGGTTTGAGGACCAATCCGGCGAAGCCGTTATCCGGGAAGGTGATCTGGAAGGTCTGCTCCGCCTCCGGCTGACTCAGCAGTTCGCGATTGAGGGCATCGGTGTAGAACGTGGTTTGATCGATCGTGGCATCGGCGGGGGCCTCGACGATGCCCATGACGAATCCTTGGTCCTCCGTGGGCGCGAGTTCCTTGGGGGCCATCTGGAACATCGGGATCGACAGGAGACTCAGCACAATCCAAACCAGATACACCGCTGGGCGGGCCGAGAGCGTCGCGTCGAGCACCCGACCGTAGAAGCGACGGAACCGGTCGAAATCGCGATTGATCCGCCCTGTGAGGCCGTGCTCTTCGCGTCCGACGTCCAGCAGCTTGGAAGACATCACCGGAGAGAGCGTGAGGGCGACCACCCCGGAGATGAAGACGGCTCCGGCGAGGGTGAAGGCGAATTCGCGGAAGAGGGATCCGGTCAACCCTCCCTGCAGGCCGATTGGCGCATAGACCGCCGCCAGCGTGATTGTCATGGCGATCACCGGGCTCACCAACGCGGCATTCACCGGCGACTGCCCTTCGCGCACGTGCCGCTCCACGTTCTCGACGATCACGATGGCGTCGTCCACCACCAGGCCGACCGACAGCACGATCGCGAGCAGCGTGAGCAGGTTCAGGGTGAACCCGAAGACCTGCATGAGGAAGATCGCCCCGATCAGAGAAATCGGGATGGCGACCAACGGCACCAGCACCGACCGCAGCGAACCGAGGAACAGGAAGATGACGATGGCGACAATCAGGAGCGTCTCGCTCAGCGTCTTCAGCACCTCGCGGATGGCATCCTCGATATACTCGGTCGCGTCGTAGGCGAAGCTGCCGACCAGGCCGGTGGGGAACTCCTTCTGGAGCGCCGCCATCTCGGATCGCACCCGGCGGATCACCTCCAACGAGTTGGCGTTGGGTAACGGCCAGACCCCGATGAACACGGCCTTCTGACCTCCGAACCGCACCTCGGTGTCGTAGTCCTCAGCCCCGAGCACCACGTCGGCCACGTCGCGCAATCGGACCAACGTGTCGCCCGACTGGCGAACGACGAGGTTGCGGAATTCCTCGACCGACCGCAGGTCGGTGTTGGCCGTCAGGTTGACCTGGACCAGCGCCCCCTTGGTCCGGCCAACGGCGGAGAGGAAGTTGTTGGCGGCCAGAGCCTCGCGGATCTGCGCCGGGTTGAGGTTCAAGGCCGCAAGCCGATCCGGCTTCAACCAGATGCGCATGGCGAAGGTCCGCCCGCCCAGGACGTCCGCCCGCTGCACGCCCTCCAGGGAGGAGAGCCTGGGCTGAACCACCCGGACTAGGTAGTCAGTGATCTGGTTGGCCTCGAGGATCTCCGAGGCGAAGCTCAAGTAGGCCCCGGCGATCTGTGAGTCGGCCGACTCGATGTTGATGATCGGTACCTCAGCCTCGGGGGGCAGGTCGCCGCGCACCTGGTCCACTTTCGAGCTGATCTCCGCCAGCGCCTTCGTGGGATCGTAGTTGAGCCTCAGCCGCACCGTAATGGTTGACAAACCGAGTCGGCTGCTCGATTCGAGGTAATCGATGCCGTCGGCCGCGGCAATGGCCCGCTCGAGCGGCGTGGTGATGAACCCGCGGACCAACGCGGGGCTGGCGCCCACGTACACCGTCGTCACCGTCACCGTGGCGTTGTCGCTGCGCGGATATTGGCGCACGGTGAGCGATCGGATGGCCTGGAACCCGGCGATGAGGATCACCAAGTTGACCACGAGGGCCAGGACGGGACGTCGGATGAACAGATCGGTGAACGACTTCATGACTCCCTCTGAGGATCAGCCGTCCGATGGCTGCGGCGCTTCGGCGGCCTTGGGAGCCAGCTCGTTGTTCTCCACCACGGACATCCCATTGCGGAGTTTAAAAATGCCCGAGCTGACGATTCGTTCACCGGACTTGAGACCTGAAGCCACCGCCAGGAAATCGCCTCGCGCCCGGGTCGTGCGGACAAATTGCTGCCGCACCACCCATCCCGGTGACCCGTCTTTGCCGGGCTTGGGCTCGATGACGTAGACCGAGTCCCCGTACGGGGCGCTGAGCACGGAGGTGGCGGGGATGACCAGCACAGTCTGCGCCTCCGGCAGGAGCACCTGGGCCCGCACATACATGCCCGGCCGAAGCACCTGATCCGGGTTCGCGAAGGTGGCCTGAAGGCCCACGCTGCGCGTCGACGCATCGAGCTCAGGATTGATCGCGCTCAGCCGGCCCTCAAACGTCCGCCCGGGATAAGCGTCCGTCGTCACCCGCACGGGCATCCCGACCTGCAAGCGAGCCAACTCCTGCTGCGGCAGGGAGAAGTCCACGTAGACCGGTTCGAGCGCCTGGAGCGAGACGATGGGCTTGCCGGCGTCCAGATACTGACCCAGATGGACGAGGCGGATCCCCAGCCGCCCGGCGAACGGTGCTCGGATCGTCTTCTTCGCAATCGCGGCCCGAATGGCGTCCGCGTTGGCTTGGCTCTGCTTCCGCGCGGCTTCCGCGGCGTCGAGTTCCGAGTCGGGGATCATGCGGTCCTGGCTCAGCCGGCGCACTCGGGTCAGGTTGATGGAGGCTAGCTCCACCTGCGCCTCGACCGCCCGCAGTTGGGCCTCCTCCGACGACGTGTCGAGCCGCAGCAGCACATCCCCCTGCGCCACGGTCGCGCCGGATTCGAAGGCGATCTCCCGGACCGTGCCGGGAAGGTCCGGGGCGAGCGTCACCCCCTGGACAGCGCTGATCGACCCGATGGCCGGTAGATCAATCTGCCAGTTCTCCTCGCGTACGACGACCGACGACACCGATTCCGGGGGCGTCGCAAACGCCTGACCGGCGGCTATCAACTTCCGGATCTGGAGAGTCTTTACTCCGGCGAGGCCGCCCCCGACGAACAGTACCGCCAACAGCGAAAGGACGATCGCTAGCACCCGCCTGTGTTCGCGTTGCATCCGGTCAGCCTGCCGGAGTCCCCTGCGAACTCAAGTGCGATTTGGACTCCGTTTCCCCCCGCACCCGCTCCCGCACTCGCCCGGAAGTCCCATACGTTCGGCGCTTCGTGCGCCAATGACGATCTGGCCAAGTCGAGCCGTGCTGCACGGCGTTTCCCAGCCGCGACATTCTGGGCCTCTCGCGCCTGCGGCCCGCCCCAGGTGGCGGAGGCGGTGTTCACCGGCGCATTCCCACCGAGGCGTCCATCGAGAGTGCGATGCAGCCCCGCGCCGCCGGGTTCGCCACGCCGGAAACGGTGCGGGTGAAGGTCTCGACCCCCCGATCGACGGTCGGCCGGTCGGCCCATGACGGGCTTTCTGGTTGTCCGGACGCGCGAGGTATCCTAACGTCGCGCGTGTCACACATCATCCGATGGCACGACCGTTCGTCATGAGTCCACGTATGCCGATGCCCCTCCTGTGCCTCTCCACCCTGCGCGCCGCCCGCCTTGCCTTCGTCGGGCTGGCTGCCTTCCTGATCGTTTCGCCCCGGGTGATGGCGTCGTCACCGCTCTCGCCGGTGGCGCTCGTGGCCGACCGGGATGGCGGTTCCTTGTTTGTGGCGTGTGCTACTGGGCAGAAGGTGTTGCGTGTGGACCTGCGGACGGGCCAGGTGACGGTCACCGTGTCGCTCCTGGCGCCGCCCACCGGCCTGACCCTGGCCGCGGACGGCTCCTCGCTGTTCGTGACCTGCGCCAGGCCGCGGAGTGTGGTGTGCGTGGTGGACCCGGTCCGCGGGGCGATGACGGCCACGATGCCGGCCGGTCACACGGCGGGTGCGCCGGTGCCGAGCCCCGACGGAAAGACGCTGTATGTCTGCAACCGGTTCGACAACGACGTCAGTTTCCTTGATCTCGCCCGCCGGAAGGAAGTGAGGCGCGTGAAGGTGCGCCGCGAGCCGGTGGCGGCCGCGGTCACACCGGACGGCCGGTTTCTGCTGGTGGCCAATCACCTCCACGACGGCCGGGCGGATGCGGACCATGTCGCGGCGGTGGTGAGTGTGGTGGATACGGTGCAGGGCGCGGTGGTGAAGGAGTTGGCGCTCCCCAACGGCAGCGGTGTGCTGCAGGACCTGCGGATCGCGCCCGACGGCCAGTATGCGGTGGTGACCCATCTTCTGGGGCGCTACCAGCTCCCCACGACGCAACTGGAGCGAGGCTGGATGAACACCAACGCCAAGACCATCATCCACCTGGGCCGGATGGAGATCGTGAACACGGTGCTGTTGGACAGCGTGGACCGCGGGGCCGCCAACCCCTGGGGCATGGCGTGGTCGGCAGACAGCCTGCGTTTGGTGGTCGCCCATGCCGGCACCCATGAACTCAGCGTGGTGGATTTTCCCGGAGTGCTGGCCAAGCTCTCCAAGGTGCCCGCGGCGGCCTCCGGCGCGCCTGCGGCCTACGGCAGCCACAGCCAAGTGGATGTTCCCAACGACCTGGCCTTCCTCGTCGGCCTGCGCCAGCGCCTGCCGCTGCCCCCCGACGATCGCGGACCGCGGGCCGTGGTCGTGGTCGGTGCCCGCGCTTACGTCGCCAATTACTTCTCGGATACCCTGGCCGTCGTGGATATCGGGTCCGATCGCCCGAAGTGGCAGTCCATTCCGCTGGGCGCGAAGCCCGTGATGGACCGGGTGCGTCTCGGGGAGTTCTACTTTCACGATGCGGGCCTGTGTTTTCAGGGCTGGCAAAGCTGCGCCTCCTGCCATCCCGGCGATGGTCGGGTGGATGCCTTGAATTGGGACCTGCTCAACGACGGCGTCGGCAACGCCAAGAACAACAAGAGCCTCCTCCTGTCGCACCAAACCCCCCCGGCGATGGGCGTGGGTGTCCGCGACACCGCAGAAGTGGCCGTGCGCGCCGGCTTGCGTCACATCCTGTTCACCGTGCAGCCGGAGACCGTTTCCGTGGCGATCGACGAATACCTCAAGGCACTCACGCCCGTGCCCAGCCCGCATCTGATGAAGGGGAAGCTCTCGCCGGCGGCGCGCCGGGGCAAGAAGGTCTTTGCCCAGGCCGGATGCGCGTCCTGCCATCCGCCCCCGCTGTTTACGGACCTGAAACCCTACGACGTCGGCACGCGGGTGCCGCAGGATCGGCCTGAGGACCGCTTCGACACGCCAACGCTGGTTGAGCTGTGGCGCACGGCCCCCTATTTGCACGACGGTTCTGTGGCTACCCTGGGCGACGTGTTGACAGCCCGAAACCTCGGGGACCAGCATGGCAAAACGTCCAGCCTCTCTCCCCGGGAACTCGAGGACCTCTGCCTCTATCTGCTCTCGCTCTGATCCCAGCAACACATACCCCTGCACACCATGAAAACCAGTCCACTCGGCTCCTCAGGAATTCAAACCTCCGTCATCGGCCTCGGTGCCTGG
>CAYSPU010000188.1:0-12071 GCA_964432995.1 uncultured Verrucomicrobiota bacterium | reverse complement strand
AGCTATCCCGGTTCGGGCACACTTGCCTTAATGCGCCGCCTGCCCGTGACAATGGAATTCTGGCACTTCGGCGACAGCGACGAAGCCGGCTTCGACATCTTGCGCGTCCTGCGGGACAAGTCGGGGCGTGACATTCAGCCGCTTCACATGGAGCGCGGTCGCATCCCCTTTGAGCAAGAATCCCTTGGGCGCCCAACAAAACCGACGTGGCCGTTCTACGAACGACCGAGACAGAACTGACAGTGCTCGCAAGCAGCACCGTCCATCCCGAGGAGGGGCTGTATTGTGTCCCCGATACACCAAGAAGTGCCTCCGAAGGACTTATCCTGTGTGGCATGAAGGCTATTGAGCAACAGGCCGAGTTTCTGAACTGGAAGATCGCCCCGGCGCGCCTGAACGCGAGTCAAGCAGCCTGGTATCTCGGTTTCGAACCGCACGAGATCACCATCCTCGCTGCTACCGGGCTGCTGAAACCGCTGGGCCATCCGGCTCGCAACGCAACCAAGTTTTTCGCCACGGCCACCCTGGAGCAGCTTCGGCGAGACGAAAAGTGGTTGATCCGCGCAACCGACGCCGTCGCCGCCTACTGGAAGGAAGGCAACGCCCGCAAGCGGAGAGCCTGCGGGCGCGGCGCTGTGACGAGAGGCAAGGCAATCAGGCGAGGTGCACCTGCTGCCGAGAAGGTTGCTGCTCTGCCGCCGGCATCTGCGCCGGTTGGAACGGAATGACGTTCCCGGCAGCCGCCTGTTTCTCGTAGTTCTCCAAAGACGGCAGCTTCACCTTGGCCTTGCGCGAATAGGCGCGATGGACGGCCTTGCTGTTATGACCAAGGGCTTCCTGCGCGAACCGCTCCGGGTAACCGCATTGCTTCGCCCGCTCCGCCCAGGCGTAACGGTAGCAATGGAGCGTCACACCCACTACTCCCGCGCGGCGGCAGACGCGCGTGAACTCGGTCGCGCGATGACCGGAATTCAGCTTCCGCATTTTCGGAAAGAACGGACCGGTCGCGGGCAACGTCTTGAGCACGGCTTCGACTTCGTCGCCAAAATGGATCATTGAGACCGTCCGCGTCTTCTTGCGGGCGAAGCTGATGACCTTTGCCGGCCAGTCCACATTCTCGGAGGCGAGGAAGGCCACGTCGGACTGTGATGCTCCGAGCAGCCAGCAAAGCTGGTAGAACGCCTTCCGATCAGGATTCGGTTCGTGGCCCAGGATCGCCTGGTGCTCCTCGGGCGTGATGGCCCGTTTCTCACGGAAGGTGATCTTGGGCCAGTGTTTCTTCGGGATCACAGGCCAGGGGAGCCAGCCCATGTCCAAGGCAAAGTTGTGGACGCGGCGGAGGAACACGTTGGTCGAAACCGTGCCGACCTCCATCACCTTCAGCAGGTGCTCGGGACGGGTTTCGAGCAGGGGCAGGTCCCGGATGAGGTCGAATGCCTCGTCCTTCAGCACTCGCCGCCAGCGGTCGTGGGTCGCGCCCTTCTTGGTCTTTCCGATTTCCTCGAGGGGAACGCGCCAGGGGCGCTCGATGGCTCCGGGGTCTGACGCGGCCAGGTAGGTGCGTGCGATGTGGAGGTTGAGTTGCGGTTGGCGGACGGATTCATTCCGCGCGTTCAGCAGCGCCAGGGCCTCCGGACGGTTTCGGGTTCCGAGGCTCTCCTGTTTTCGGGTCTCCGTGTCTTCGAGGTAGAACATGCCACCGCGCTTGCGGCGGTAGAGGATGAAGCGGCGTTTCATAGGCTCAGTTTTTTCGCCGGAGCCTATGGAGTTTCGCGTGGCGTCGGGTGTATCCGCTACACGCGGCGGGCTGCGAATCCCGCCATTACCAGTGGTTGCCGAGTAGTTCCGGGGTAATCGCTGAGTGGTGCCCCGGTAATGAATTCACTGGCACTTTCACTGGCACTTGCCGTCTCTGGAATCTGCAACTCCTTGAGGAACAGACCGTTGGAGTTGGAGGCGGAGGTCGGAATCGAACCGACGCATAAGGGTTTTGCAGACCCCTGCCTTACCACTTGGCTACTCCGCCGTTGCAGGCGAGGCGAAGGATAGTGGGCAGACAGTCCGGTGCAAGTGTTTGTTTGCCAAGCGTTGGTTGCCGAGGCGAGACGCGAACTCCGGGAATCACCGCGCGTACGCGGAGGCTGGAGGGGGAACGAGGAAACATCGGCGGTGGCGAGGCGGCATCCGGGGTGAAGACGGGGCGACTTGGCGGGGCCAGCGCGGAACCCAACAGCGCAAGCTGCCGTGAAGGACCGTTCGCGGGGCCCGGCGCCCTGTGCGTGACCCGCGACGGCTCGGTGGTGAAGTGGTTCGGGGACAACCGGGGCACGGCGCTGTTCGCGCGCTGGGACGGAGACGCGTTCGTGCGGGCCTCAAGCCTGCTGAACGACCATGGGTTCGACGTGCACGCGGTGAAACAGGCTCCGGACGGCTCGATTTGGGCGGTGGGCCGCGGGACCATCCTGCGGTGGGATTACCTGCCGGGAGCGTGGACCTGGCATCCGGACTTGCCGCCACCGGCATTCGAAGATCGCCAGCACCGGCTCTGGTTTGCCGATGAGCAGGTCGCAGCGGTGCTGAGCGGAGCCGAGCTTCGCCGCGTTCCGGGAATCCATCGACCCATCTTCCAGGATGGACGAGGAGTCGTGTGGGGCGCGGGAGCGGACGGTGTGATGCGTTGGTCGAACGGGGAGTTGGAAGCTGTGCCCGAATCGGTCACGGGCATTGCGACCCTCCATGGCGGCACCACGGACAACGAAGGGATCGCGTGGCTCCGCGGCATGAACCGGGAACGCGCCCAGTCCCTGGCCGCGGAGACGGCGGCGGGCTGGCGTGTCTTTGGTCCTTCAGCCCTCGGCGGACGCAGTATCATGTCGATCACCGCCGACCCGCAACGCGGCGTTTGGGTGGTGCTCAATGAGGATCGATCTTCGGTCTATGAGATCGTGCGGGTTACCGCCGATGAACTGCGTCCGGCGGAGATTGTGGGCGTCAAACCCCAGACCCACCTCCCGCGCCTGTGCGGGAGCCGGACGCGTCTCCGCCTCCATGGGTACAACGGCCTCTGGGAATCGTCCTTCGGCGAGAAGCTGAGTTTCACCCGGGTGCAGGCAGGCGCGGGAGGCGGCTTCGTCAGTTCGGCGAGTATCGGCGATGTCTCCGTCTTTCTCTTGCAGGAAGGCATGGATGGCAACGCCGCGGTGTTGCTGGCACGCGGCGACGAGTGGTTGTGGCATCGGGTGGACTACGGCGAAAGCATGTGGCTGGGAAAGGACGGGTGGCTGATGGTGGCGAACGGCGCGCAGTTCGTTCTGTGGCAAACCCGCCTATGGAACACGCCCACGTATGTCAGCCTGCCGACGGAAACCACCATCAACTCCATCGTGCGCGCTGAGAGCGGCGATTTCTGGATCGGGATCCGCGAAGGGGCGATTCACCTTCTGCCCGGCGCCACGCGTCCGGACACCCTGTTGGACGGATCCCGCACGCTGCATCACGGCGAATCCCTGCTCGTGCAGGCGCACGGCGTGGCTCCGTTCGTCCCGCGCTCCCGAACCAAGCGCTATTCCTTCGCGTGGCGCCTGGATTCCGGCCCGTGGTCAGGCTACGGCGACTGGCCCGCGAGCGGCATCTCCCTCGAGGGTTGTTCTCCGGGAAACCACCTCCTGGAGGCCCGCGCCCGCGACGGCCTGGGGAACGAGGACCCCACCCCTGCCTCCTTCGCCTTCACCATTCTCCCGACCCCGATCCAAGACCGGCCCTGGTTCCGCCCGGCCCTGGCGGGCTTCGCCGGAATCCTGGCGACGCTCAGCTTCGCGCTGTTCCGGACGACTCGCCGCCTGCGGCTCTATTCCGGCGGCCTCCAAGCGCTCGTCCAGGCCCGGACGGAGGAGCTGCGGCAGGACATCGCCCGGCGCGAGAAGGCGGAGGAAGAAAAGGACAAGCTGCAGGCGCGGCTCAATCAAGCCCAGAAGATGGAGTCGATCGGACGACTGGCGGGCGGGGTCGCCCACGACTTCAACAACATGCTGCAGGCGATCCTGGGCAACACGGCCCTGGCCCTGGAGCAAGTGCCTCCTTCCCATCCGTTGCGGAACGACCTGCAGGAGATCCAGCAGGCGGCTCAGCGCTCCGCGGACCTCACCCGGCAGTTGCTGGCCTTTGCGCGCAAGCAGACCATCGCCCCCAAAGTGCTCAACCTCAACGATACCGTCGCCAGCATGCTCCAGATGCTCCGCCGCCTCATCGGCGAGGGCATCGAACTGTCCTGGATTCCCGGACGCGACCTCTGGTCCGTCAAGATCGACCCCAGCCAATTCGATCAGATCCTGGCCAACCTGTGCGTCAACGCCCGCGACGCCATCGGCGACACGGGCAAGGTGACCATCGAGACGTCCAATCTGACGCTCGACGACACCTACGCCCGGAGCCACCCGGAATGCGCGCCCGGCGATTACGTGCTGCTAGCGGTGAGCGACACGGGCAAAGGGATGGACGAGGAAACGCGGTCGCATTTGTTCGAACCGTTCTTCACGACCAAGCAGTTGGGCCAAGGGACGGGTCTGGGGCTGGCGACCGTCTTTGGCATCGTCAAGCAGCACCTGGGGGCCATCAGCGTCTATAGCGAACCCGGCCAGGGAACCACCTTCAAGATCTACCTCCCGCGCGCGGAAGCTCCTCCCTCGCGAGAGTCTCCCCACCCGGAAAGGGCATCGCCCCGAGGCACGGAAACCGTGCTGCTGGTCGAAGACGAGAACCAGATTCTGGGTCTGGCCCGGCGCATCCTCGAACGTCAGGGATACACCGTTCTGGCGGCGCGCACACCTTCCGCCGCGATCGAGTTGGCGCAGCGGCATTCCGGCTCGATTCACCTGCTGCTGACCGACGTGGTCATGCCGGAAATGAACGGCCGCGAGCCGCAGAAGCGGATCGCGGCGTTCCATCCCGGACTCCGCTGCCTGTTCATGTCGGGTTACACGGCGAACGTCATCGTCCATCATGGCGTTCTCGACGAGGGCGTGCAGTTCCTGCAGAAGCCATTCACGATCGAGTCCCTGGCGGGGCGCGTTCGCGAGACGCTGGAACGCCCGGCGGAACCGTGAAGGAGCGATGGCCGCGCCGATGTGCGGCCGCGGCGCGGCCATCGCGCACCGGACTCGAGCGGGCTGGGGGCCTGGTGGTATCCCGGCGGCCGCGTCTACCGGGACACGGGAAACTCGCGCTTCACGGCGTGCAGGAGCAACGGAACCAGCTCGCTGCCTCTCGGCGGATGGTCGAGCGGATGCTTCTCCGGCAGGTCCCCGGCGCCCATGCTGATGGCGTCGGGCCCCGCGCATTCGGCGCGGAAGATGATCTTCTGCGTCTCCCCCTTGGCTCCGGGATGGAGCTGCGCCTGGAGTTGGATGAATGGGGTCTTCCCCACCTCCACGTCCAGCGCTTCGGCGAGCGAGACCTCGTAGCCCTGTTCCAGCAGGACATCGCGAATGGCGCGGAGACTGGGGCGCAGCTCCTCCTTCACATAGTCCACGAAGCGGGTCTTCGCCGCGGTGCTCTGCCGCTCCGCCTCCTGCGTCCTCCGGTGCTCCTCCTCCCTGGCCTGTTGCACCTCGCGCAGGTGATCCTGCAGCTCTTTCCTCAACAACTGTGTATCCATAGCGCTTCCTCGGGACAGACGAGGGCACGCTACCAAGTTCGGGTCCGCCGTGTCTTGCCCAAAATGCCGCTTCCACTATCCCACGACGACAATAAGCGTTGTCGTTCGCGGTGATTCCCCCCATGCTTCGGCCATGCGGAACACCGGCCAGCGGCCCGGTCGGCCCGAATGGTCGGGCCCGTGAACCCCAGCGGTCCCCTCCCCTCCCCAGACTATGAGCTACCTGCTGAATCGTGCTCTCTTCCTCGCCCTCGCCCTCGCCCTCGCGCTACCGGGCGTGCGTGCCGCCGAGGACATCCTGCTGGCCGACTTCGAAGGCCGCGACTACGGGGCGTGGACGTCGACCGGCACCGCCTTCGGCCCCGGCCCCGCCCGGGGCACGCTGCCGAACCAAATGCCGGTCAGCGGTTTTCTGGGCCAATCCCTGGTCAACTCGTTCTACAGCGGCGACGACACCACCGGCGAGTTGACCTCGCCCCCCTTCCGGATCGAACGCCAGTTCATCCGCTTCCTCATCGGCGGCGGCCGGAACCCCGAGAAGCTCGCCTTCCAGTTGGTGGTGGACGGGCACGTCGTGCGGAGCGCCACGGGGCCGAATGCCCAGCCCGGCGGGAGCGAAGCCCTGGGACCGGAATCGTGGGAGGTGGGCGAGTTCGCGGGTAAGACGGCCGTCCTGCGCATCGTGGACCAGGCGACCGGCGGCTGGGGCCACATCAACGTCGACCACATCGTCCAGACCGACCGGAAACCTCCCGGACTGCTGGTCAACGCGCGGCGCGAGTTCACGATTCGACAGCGCTATCTCCATCTCCCGATCCGGAACGGCGCGCCCAAACGGGTGGTCACGACTTTGGTGGACGGCCGGGTCGCCGTGAGGAATGACATCGAACTTGCGGACGGCACGCCGGACTGGTGGGCCCCGATGGACGTGGGGGCGTGGCGCGGAAAGACCATCGCGCTGGAGGTGGACCGGTTGCCGGGCGACTCCGCGGCGCTGAGCGCGATCGAGCCGGGCGAGACCATCAAAGGCGCGGAGGATCTCTACCGGGAACCGCTGCGCGGGCAATTCCATTTCTCGCCGCGGCGGGGCTGGAACAACGACCCCAACGGACTGGTGTTCTTCAACGGCGAGTACCACCTCTTTTTCCAGCACAATCCCTACGGGTGGAGCTGGGGCAACATGCACTGGGGCCATGCGGTCAGCCGCGACCTCGTGCATTGGGAGGAACTGGGGGACAAACTGCTGCCGGACGAATTCGGGCCGATGTTCAGCGGCAGCGCCGTGGTGGACGGGAATAACACCAGCGGCTTGGGCCGGGACGGCAAGCCGCCGGTCGTGCTGATCTACACGGCGGCCGGGGATCCGACCGTGCAATGCATCGCCTCGAGCACCGACGGCCGCCACTTCACCAAATACGCCGCGAACCCCGTGTTGAAGCAGATCACCGGCGGCAACCGCGATCCCAAGGTCCTCTGGCACCAACCAACCAGGCAGTGGGTGATGGTGCTCTACGTCGAGCGGGAGAAGCAGCACACGATCCACTTCTTCACCTCACCGAACCTGCGCGAATGGAAGCTCGCCAGCATCACCGAGGGCGACCCGGTGGGAAAACCGTTTCTCTTCGAGTGCCCGGACTTCTTCGAACTGCCGGTGGACGGCGATCCCGCGAACCGAAAGTGGGTCCTCACCGCCGCGAACAGCGAATACGCCGTGGGCACGTTCGACGGCATCCGGTTCACGCCGGAGCACCGCAAGCTGCCCGGCCACCGCGGCCGGGGCTTCTACGCCGCGCAGACCTACAGCGACCTCCCGGCAAACGATGAACGCCGCATCCAGATCGGCTGGTTCCAAACCGAAACCAAGGGGATGCCCTTCAACCAGTCCATGACCGTCCCCTTCGAGCTTAAGCTCACGGCCACGCCGGACGGGCCGCGGATGACCTTCACGCCGGTGCGCGAACTCCAGGCGCTGCGCGCGCAGTCGCATCGATTCGCCGCCGCGGCGCTCGCTCCCGACGGAGCCAATCCCCTCGAGGGCGTCCGCGCGGAGTTGGTCGAGCTGCGCGCGGAATTCACGCCCGGCGCCGCGACCGCGGTCGCGTTCCGGGTGCGCGGGGCCGACATCGTCTATGATGCCGCCCGGCAGGAGTTGAGCGTCAACGGCCATCGCGCGCCGGCTCCGCTCCGCGGTGGCAGGCAGCGCCTGACGATCTACTGCGATCGCACCGGTCTTGAAGTGTTCGGGAGCGACGGCCTCACGTACGTGCCGATGCCGTTCCAGCCGAAGGCCGAAGACCGGGCGCTGGGAATTGAGGCGCGGGGCGGCCCCGCTCGAATCGAGTCGCTGGAGGTTCACGAGCTGCAATCCGCCTGGGGTTCACGATAGAGCCACATCGCATGACCTCCCGCGAACGCGTGCTGGCCGCGCTGGCCCACCGCCCAACGGACCGGGTGCCGCGGCTGCTCTATGAGGAAGCCATCGGCTATACGCCGCCCATCGAAAGCCTGCTGCGTCGGCATTGTGGCGATCGTCCGCCCCGCGAGTACTTCGGCATGGACCTCACCCGGGTGACCTCCAATCCCACGACGCTGCCGTTCACCCGTTTCGCCCCGTGGCTGGGCGCCCACGCCGCGGAGGCGCTGGCACGGGACGAAGTGGACGAGTGGGGAGTCTGGTGGCGCGAAGGGGATTTCTATCACTTCGCGCAGGTGGAATCGCCCCTGCGCGGCGTGCACGACTTGGCGCAGATACGGGAATACCCGTGGCCTGACCTGGACCAGGCGTATCGCTACGCGGGCCTGGGAGACCGGGTCGCGGCCTGGCATCGACAGGGTTTGGCGGTGGTCGGTTACGCCGGCTCCGTGTTCGAGCGCTCCTGGTACATCCGCGGCCTGGAAGACATGATGATGGACCTCGTCCACGCGCCGGAGATCGCGCACCACTTCCTGGAGCGGACGGCGGCATTCCAGCGGCACGCGGCGGCGGAGTTCGCCCGGGCCGGAGTGGATATCGTCATCACCGGGGACGACATCGCCGGCCAGCGGGGTTTGTTGATGAGTCTGAACACGTGGCGTGCGTTCCTGAAACCGCGTCTGGCCGCCACCGTGCGCGCCGTGAAGAACGCCAATCCCGCCGCACGCGTGTTCTATCACTCCGACGGCAAGGTGGAGCCGGCCATCCCCGAACTCATCGAAATCGGTATCGACATTCTCAACCCGGTCCAGCCCGAGTGCATGGATCCGGCAGCGATCAAACGGCGGTTTGGGGACCAGTTGTCGTTCTGGGGCACGATCAGCGTGCAACGCACGATGCCGTTCGGCTCGCCCGACGACGTGCGCGCGGAGGTCCGGTCGCGCATCCGGGACGTGGCCTGCGGCGGCGGCTTGATCCTCGCGCCCGCACATGTGCTGGGCCCGGAAACGCCTTGGGCGAACATCGTGGCCTTCTTTGAGGCCGCCGATGCAGGCGCGGAACGAGAAGATCCGCCTAGGGCAACGCCTTGAGGGGAATGCGCGGCGCATGGAATCCCGCGCGTTGGAGGGGCGGAGGAAGTGTGGGGGGGATCGACGCCGGCAGCGGGACATTTCATGCACGGAGCGCGAAATGTCCGGGTCAGGTGATGACTCGGAGGCAACGCAACCGCTTGACAGCGCAAGTGCGATGCCCCAGCATCAGATGCATGCGAACCACGCTCAATATTGAGCCTGATGTCCTCCAGGCAGCCAAGGAAATCGCGGCGCGCGAAGGGCAGACCGCCGGTCAAGTGCTCTCGGAGCTGGCTCGGCGCGGGCTGAAGGGGCTGGGACGCGGCGTCAATCCGGGAACCTGTCGCGGGGGGGTGCCCTTACTGCCAACGCGAGGTGAAGTGATCACGCTAGAGCATGTTCAGGCCCTGATGGATTCGGAGGGAGTCTAGGAAGGGGGGATTCGTGAGAGCTCTGCTTGATGTCAATGTGTTGATTGCGTTGTTGGATCCCGACCACGCGTTTCACGGTCGGGCCCATGGATGGTGGGAGACTCATGCCACGGCCGGCTGGGCAAGCTGTCCACTCACCGAGAACGGGGTAGTGCGGATCATGTCCCATCCCCATTACAGCCGAAAGCTCCGGTTGACGCCGGACGAGTTGACCGGGGTGCTGGCGCGGTTTGCATCGGGCACCGACCACGAGTTCTGGCCGGATCAGGTCTCCTTGCGCGATGAGGCGGTGTTTGACCGATCGCGTCTGAACAGCTCGCGGTTGGTGACCGACATTTACCTGCTGGCTCTGGCTGTCAGTCGAGGTGGTCGGCTGACGACCTTTGACCAGGGCATACCCGCTTCCGCGGTTCGGTCGGCCAGCGCGAACCATCTCGTCGTCTTGTGACGCTCCCAATCATTCTGGGTTTCGTTGGCCGACCCGTGGGAACAAATCCGACGTCAGGGCTTTGCTTCCTCTTGCTCACCTTGGCGGCGTTGACCGACGCCGCGCGCGGGCAAACGGCCGACGCGCCGCCCCGCGAACCGCCCAAGGCCCCCGAGCCCTTGAACTGGACCACGCAGCAGGATCACCGGAACATGATGGAGCAGTTGGGCATCACTCGCTTGCGTCCCGGCCCAAGCGGACAACCCGGCAGAACGAATTCGGCCAATTACGATCCGGCCAGGGCGAATCCCTACCCGGACCTGCCGGAACTGCTCACGCTCAAGAACGGGCGAAAGGTCACCACGCCCGCGATGTGGTGGCAACAGCGCCGCCCGGAAATCGTGGAGGACTTCGAGCGGGAAGTGGTGGGACGCGTCCCAGGAAACGTCCCGAAAGTGACGTGGACCGTGGTTTCCGAGGTGGCGGACGGCCTGGTTGGCGAGATCCCGGCGAAGGGCAAGCGACTTGTCGGCCACGTGGACAACTCCGGTTGCCCGGCGATTACGGTGGACATTCGCCTGACGGTGGTGACACCGGCCCGGGCGCAGGGTCCGGTCCCGGTTCTGATCATGTTCGCCGGGTTTGGCGGGGACGGCATGCCGCGGCCGGCCGGTTCTCCGGCGCCGACCAATCGCTTTGCCGAGTTCGGCGGCCCCTACACAGATCCGCCGTCCACCGAACAACTGCTCGCCGCCGGTTGGGGCTACGGCACTCTGAATCCCGGGAGCATTCAGGCGGACAACGGGGCTGGACTCACAAAGGGTATCATCGGCCTGGTCAACAAAGGCCAGCCCCGCAAGCCCGACGACTGGGGCGCGCTGCGCGCCTGGGCTTGGGGCGCGGCCCGCGCTTTGGACTACCTGGAAACCGACCCGGCGGTGGACGCGAAGAAGGTCGGGATCGAGGGTGTGTCGCGGTTTGGCAAGGCCGCGTTGGTCACCTTGGCCTTTGAACCGCGTTTCGCCGTGGCGTTGGTCGGGTCCTCCGGCGAAGGGGGCGCCAAGTTGCACCGCCGGAACTTCGGCGAGGCGGTCGAGAACCTGACCGGCTCCGGTGAGTATCACTGGATGGCGGGCAACTTCCTCAAGTACGGCGCAGCGGAATCGTCGTTTGGCAGCAAGACCGCCGGCGACCTGCCGGTTGACGCTCACATGTTGATCGCGTTGTGTGCCCCGCGGTTGACCTTCATCAGCTACGGTGTGCCGGAACGCGGGGATGCGCTTTGGCTCGACCAACCGGGCAGTTACATGGCGGCGGTGGCGGCGGGGCCGGTATTCCGGCTCTTGGGAGCGCGCGACCTCGGGGAGCAGGAAGACTATCGGATCGCCCGAATGCCGCCGGTGAACACCGGCCGGCTCGACGGCGAGCTGGCCTGGCGCCAACACGACGGCGGGCACGAAGACCGTTCGAACA
Organism: uncultured Verrucomicrobiota bacterium; assembly: GCA_964432995.1. GTDB lineage: Bacteria > Verrucomicrobiota > Verrucomicrobiia > Limisphaerales > JAHDYP01 > CAYSPU01. Next base: position 601 of record CAYSPU010000188.1, on the reverse strand, counting down.
TGAAGCACTTCATCCTCTGGGCGGATCGGCATCTGCGGTCCCGCTGAGGCAAGACCAAGACCCGACCGGGCATGGAGCGGGCACGGCCTGTGCCGCGCGAAAACCGTTGAAAAACCGTTGAAAACAACCGGCAGCCCCCCGCCGAGCTCCTGCACTCTGCTGCCAATTCGTGCCGAGCCATGCCATGAACAACGCCAAACCTGAGGTGGTCGTCACCGATTACGCCTTCCCGGACCTCAGCACCGAACAGCAGATCCTCAACCACGCCGGCTGCGACGTCGTCGGGCGCCAGTGCCAAACCGAGGCCGACCTCATCGCACTCTGCCGGAACGCGGACGCCGTCATCACCCAGTTCGCGCGGGTCGGCGCGAACGTCATCGTCGCGATGAGCCGGGCCCGGGTCATCGTTCGCTATGGTATCGGGGTGGACAACGTGGATCTGGAGGCCGCGCGCGCGCGCCGGATCCCGGTCTGCAACATCCCGGACTACTGCGTCCACGAAGTGGCCGATCACACACTGGCGTTCATCCTGGCCACCACGCGCCAGGTGGTAACCCATGCGAATCACCTCCGGTCGGGGAAGTGGGGGTTGGCCGTGCCG
>CAYSPU010000187.1:0-12077 GCA_964432995.1 uncultured Verrucomicrobiota bacterium | reverse complement strand
CGAGTGCATGCGGACCGGCGCGTTCGACTACCTGATCAAGCCGTTTTCCTCCAACCAGCTCGAGATGACGCTGAAGAAGGCGGAGGACTTCACCCGCCTGCTCAAGGTCAACCGTTTCCTGAGTTGCGATGAAGACGACGAATCCGGCCAGGAGTTGCTGGGCAAGAGCGCGGCGATGCAGAACCTGCGGCAGTTGATTCGCAAGGTCGCCCCCACGCAGGCCACGGTGTTGATCCAGGGGGAAAGCGGGACCGGCAAGGAACTGGTCGCCCGCGCCCTGTTCCGTCAAAGCCCGCGCGCCAGCGCCCCCTTCATCAAGCTCAACTGCGCCGCGATCCCGGAGAACCTCATCGAAAGCGAGTTCTTCGGCCACGAGAAGGGGGCGTTCACCGGCGCGATCAACAAGCGCGAAGGACGCTTCGAACTCGCCCACGGCGGCACCATTCTGCTGGACGAGATCAGCGAGATCTCCTCGCAGATCCAGGCCAAGCTGCTCCGCGTCCTCCAGGAGCGCGAACTGGAACGCGTCGGCGGCAACCGCACCATCAAGGTCGATGTGCGCGTCATCGCCACCACCAACCGCAATCTGGAGCAGAGCGTCGAGCGCAAGGAGTTCCGCCAGGACCTCTTCTTCCGCCTGAACGTGGTGCCGATCCAGGTTCCGCCGCTGCGCGAGCGGAAGGAAGACACGCCGGAGCTGGCGGAAGCGTTCATGCACCGCTTCGCCCGCAAGCATGGCGTGCGGGTCAAGGGTTTCTCGGAGTCCTGCATGGCCGCCCTCCGGGCGCACAGTTGGCCCGGCAACGTCCGCGAACTCCAGAATGTCATCGAGCGAGCGGTGATCCTCTGCGGGGATGGCGGCTGGCTCGAGGTCGAGCACCTGGGATTGGTGACGCGGGCGCCGGCAGTCACGGGGTCCGCGGCCGCGGCATCCGCGGCCGGGGTTCCCGCCCCTGGCGCCCCGCCGGCGGTCTCGGCGACGCCGACGCCCGGCGCCGAGGTCCTGCCGCTGGCGGAAATGGAGAAACGGATGATCTTCGCCGCCCTGCAGCAGACGGGCGGCAACCGCACCGCCGCCGCCAAGGCCCTGGGGATAAGCATCCGGCCCCTGCGCAACAAGCTGCACGAGTACAACGCCGGCGGTGCGGACGAAGTGGGCGCGGAAGAATCGTAGCTCGCCGGCGGGAGTCCTGGCGAATGGGAGGGCGGCGCGCGCCGCAGTCGGCGCTTCGCATTGCCCCTGGACCGCGCCTCTTCCGAGCCAGCCGGGTGTGTGTGCGTTTTGCTGCGGGTCAGAGGACCCGCGGTCCGGAAGATTCGGGTGGCGTGTGGGTACGGTGAAGCCACCTCGCGTCCGCCAGGTTCCGGACCGCGGTTCGTCTTGAGCCAGCCTGGGTCACTTCCGATGCTGGACGAGGAATGGGAGCCGTGGAATGGTGGGGCGCGATGCGTTTTCTGGCGCCGCTATTCCTGCTGGGCGCGCTGGCCGTCGTCCTGCCGCTGTTGTTTCACCTGATCCGGCAGACGACGCGGCGGCAGCAGTGGTTCAGCTCGCTGCGCTTCCTCGAGACGAGCCCGCCGCGCCTGACGCGTCGGAGCCGTTTGCAGCACTGGCTGTTGCTGCTGCTGCGGGGGGCGGTGATCGGCCTGCTGGCGCTGGCGTTCGCCCGACCCTTCTTCGACACTCCGGTCCTGACATCCCCCGCGCGGGCTCGGCCGCAGACCACGCTGCTCCTGGTCGACACCAGCGCCAGCATGCGGCGGGACGGTCTGTGGGAAGCGGCGCAGGAACGCGCCAACTCCTGGATTCAGCGCGCCGGCCCCGAGGACACCATGGCCCTGCTGTCCTTCGATGACTCGGTCACCACCCTGTTCGGCCTGGCCGAATGGGCGACCGCCGACCCGGCGACCCGGCAGGACGAGTGCCGTCGACGCCTGCGCGCAGTGGCGCCCGGCTGGGGAGCCACGCACCTCGACCGCGCCCTGATCCGGGCCTCGGAACTCCTCGCCGAAGCCGGAGCCACGACCTCGATGCGGCGGGTGGTCCTCATCGGCGACCTTCAGGAAGGGTGCCAGCGCAGCGCGCTCCCCGGACACGACTGGCCTCGCGGTCTGCAGGTCGTGATCGAGAGAGTGCGGCCGCATCGGCCGGGCAACGCGGGGCTGGCCTGGCTGCGGTCAGCCGATCGCGCTGCTTCCGGCGTGGGCGAGCGGGCGCTCCCGGTGCGGATCGGGAACTCGCCGGACGCGGTGCGGGAGGCGTTCGAGTTGCGATGGGAATCGGGTTCCGCCGCGCCGCCGGTGGCGGTGCAGGTGGCAGCCGGGACGAGCCGTCGGATCCCGCTCCCGCAGCCGCCGGCGGAGGGGACGGTGGGGACGCTCGTCCTGAGCGGAGACGACGCGGCGTTTGACAACCGGTTGCATCTCGTCTTGGCGGCGCGGCGTCGGGTGGGGGTGTTCTGCCTGAGCGCGGAACCGGCAGGGGATTCGGCCGGTCTCGTTTACTACCTCAGCCGTGCGTTCCCGGAAGAGGCGGGTGCCGGCGTGGATCTGACGGTGGCGCGGGATCTGCCGGCGGCGGGAGAGGTGAAGCCGATGCCGGTGTTGGTGTTCTTGTTGCAGCCGCCGACGGTCCCGCAGGCGGAAGCCCTGAATGCGTTTGCGCGGCAGGGGGGAATGGTGGTGGCCGTGATCGGCGCGGGCGGGGGCGGGGAACCGGTCGGCCGGTTGTGGGGCGTACCGTCCCTCGAGGTGCGCGAAGGTCCGGTGGCGCGCAGCGGCTATGTCCTGCTGGGGGATATCGAGTTCTCGCATCCGCTGTTCGCGGCGTTTGCGGATCCGCGCTATAGCGACTTCAGCAAGGTTCATTTCTGGAAGTACCGTCGGGTGGAGGGCGGGCTGCCGGCGGAGGCACGGGTGTTGGCGCGGTTTGACAGCGGGGATCCGGCGTGGATCGAGGTGCCGGTGGGACGGGGTACAGTGCTGGTGTTGACGTCCGGCTGGACGCCCGCCGACAGCGAGTTGGCGCGTTCGACCAAGTTCGCGCCGCTGCTGCACACCCTGGTGGAACTGGCGGCTGGCGAACGCGCGGGCGCGGCGCAGTGGCAGGTGGGGGACACGGTTGTGCTGCCGGAGTCTCTGAGCAGCGGCTCGTTGGTCCTCGAACGCCCTGATGGCGAGCGGGTGGCTCTGGCCCCGGGCACGCGCCAGTACGGTCCGCTCGACCAACCGGGGCTGTATGCGTGTGTTGGAGGAGGCGAACGCTGGCCGTTCGCCGTCAACCTGGATCCGGCGGAAAGCCGGACGGCGCCGCTCGGAGCCGACGAGTTGGCGGGGTTGGGCGTGCCGTTGTCCGCCCCGGAAAGCGTGGAGGCCAGGAGTGGCGAACGTCAGCAACAGGTGCACCGGGCGGAGTTGGAGAACCGGCAGAAGCTCTGGCGCATCGCGCTGCTGGTGGTGCTGGGATTTGTCCTGGGGGAGACTTGGCTGGCGGCGGCGATGACGCGTCGGGCCTCGCGCCAGGCCGGGGGGGAAGAGTCGGCGGCCCCCGGCGGCGGGGGATGACGGAGTGCGGCGCGTCGGCACGTCGGCGCGTCGGCAGGTCGGCAGGTCGGCACGTCGGCACGTCGGCACGTCGGCACGTCGGCGCTGCTTGTCGTTGCCGAATGGCGGGAGCTGGTGTAGTGGGTTTGGCGGGGTCACGGCCCTGAGCGGATGATCGAGCGAGAGCTCCAGAACGAACTGCGCGCCATCGCCTGGCGGGAGCACCGGTGTCGGCTCTGGCGGGCGTGGGGTCGGTGTTGGCTGGCGACGGCGGCTGCGGGGTGGGCCCTGGTTCTTGTGGGACGAGTGACGGGATGGCGGTTGGGCGGGGCGGAGATGTGGCTGGCGGGCGGGGTGCTGGTCGCGGCCCTGGTCTCCTGGTGGCGCTGGCGGTCGGAGGGTGAGGATCGGATGGCGGCGGCGCGGCGGATTGAGGCGCGGGATCCGCGGCTCCAGGGCCTTTTGCTGACCGCAGCGGAGCAGCGTCCGGACGCTGCGGGCCGGTTCCACTACCTCCAGGAACGCGTGGTGAGCGAGGCGCTCGAGGCCAATCGCCGGCGGCCCTGGGGACAGGAATCCGTCGAGCGCTTGTTCTTGATGCGCGCGGGGCATCTGATGGCTTTGGGGGTTCTGGTGGCCACGTTGTTCGTAGTGCAGCAGGCGGGGCAGCGGGGCAGCCGGAGTCTCGGCACGTGGCTGGCCGGAGTGGAAGTGACGCCCGGGGATTGCGAGCTGGAGCGTGGGCGGAGTCTGGTCGTGGTGGCGCGTTTCGAGCGGGGATTGCCGCCCGCGGCACGGCTCGTGGCGCGGTCGGTTCGTGGGGAGGTCTCGCTGCCGCTGGTGCGTTCGCTCGACGACCCGGTGTATGGGGGCACGCTGCCGGAGGTCGACGCGGATCTGGCCTACTGGATCGAGTATGGGGAGCGCCGCACGCGGGAGTTTCGTGTCACGGTCTTTGAATACCCGCGACTGGTGCGGGCGGACGCCCACCTGGCCTATCCGGAATACACGGGCCTCGAGCCCAAGACAATTGCCGACACCCGGAGAATCACCGCGGTCGAGGGCACCGCACTCGAATACGAACTGACGCTCAACAAGCCGGTGGCGTCGGCCGTGCTCGTCGCTCCCGACGGTCTGGAATTCCCGCTGGCGAGCGACGGCGGGACTTCGCGGGTGTATCGCTGGGCGCATCGCCTGGAGCGGAGCCTGCAGGCGCGGCTGGTTCTCCGGGACGAAGCCGGGCGCACCAACCGGCTGCCGGAGCAGGTGGTTCTGGCCGTGTTCACCAACCGGGTTCCCGATCTGAAACTCCTGGCGCCGCGCGGCGATGGGCGCGCGTCGCCGCTCGAGGAGGTCCGGTTTCAAGGGGAGGTTGCGGACGACTTCGGCGTGCGCTCGAGTGGACTGGCCTACACCCTGGGTGGGGGCGAGACCCGGTCGGTGCCCCTGGGGACGCCGGCCGCCGCCAACGCCAAGCTCTCCTGGCAACACCTCCTCCCCCTCGAGGCGCTCGAAGTCCAGCCCGGCCAGTTGCTCAGCTACTATCTCTGGGCGGAGGACGTCGGCCCCGACGGCCAACTCCGCCGCACGACCTCCGACTTGTTCTTCATCGAGGTCCGGCCCTTCGACGAGATCTTCCGTGAGGACACGGGCACGGCTGCGGACGAGGCCGCGGGCGAGTCCGGCCAAGAGGGGGAGCAAGGGAGTCCCGCGATGCGGTTGGCGGAGTTGCAGAAGGAGATCCTCACCGCGACCTGGAATCTCCTGCGCCGGGAATCGAGCGGTCGCGGTTCCGGCACGTTTCTCGAGGATCTGGCGACGATCCGGGATTCGCAGACGCAGGTCTTCGATCAGGCTTACGCGCTCCAGCAGGAGAACGAAGACCCGGGCGCGGCACGAGTGCTGACCAGCGTTGTCGACGCGATGGAGCGTGCCCTCGAACGGTTGACCGCGGCGGGCCGGGAGAACTCGGCGTCGCCGCTGCCGGCAGCGGTCACGGCGGAGCAGGCGGCCTACGAGGGATTGCTCCAACTCCCCGAACACGAATACCAGGTCACCCGGGGTCAACGCAGTCAGCGCGGCCGCGGCTCGACTCGCTCCAACCGGATGCAGCGCCAACTCGACCAACTGGACCTGCAACAGGAGGAGAACCGCTACGAGGCGGCGCGCGAAGCCACCCCGGAGGCGGACCCCGCGCAGCGCGAACCGCTCCGTCAGCTCAACCGGCTGAAGGAACTCGCCCGCCGCCAACAAGACCTGAACCAGCAGATCCAGGAGCTGCAGGCGGCACTGGCCGCGGCCGAGACCGACGCGGAGCGCGAGGAACTCCGGCGGCGCCTGCAGCGATTGCGCGATGACGAACAATCGATCCTGGCGGACGTCGACGAACTCCGGCAGCGCGCCGAGCGTCCCGAGAACCGGTCGCAAATGCAGGAAACCAGTCAGCGCCTCGAGGAAACCCGCGACGAAGTGCGACGAACGGCCGAAGCCCTCGAAGAAGGCCGCCTGGGTCAAGCCCAGGCCGCCGGACAACGCGCCCGCGAACAACTCGAGCAGACCAGCGAAGACCTCCGCCGGCAGGGCACCGTCCGCCTGGCCGAAGACCTGCGGCGCCTGCGACAGGAGGCACGGCGTTTGGCCGACGAGTTCGAGCGCCTGGAGCCGGCCCTCCAGGATCTGGCCCAACCGGATCGACCCACGTTGAGCCAGCGCGAGGCGCGCGAGACGATCGCTGACCGCGTCCAGGGCCAAACGCCGGTCTGGACCAACCTGTTGCGCTCGGCCCGCCAGATCTCCGAGGAGTCGGAGGTCCCCGAGCCGCTCCTCGCGCGCCAGTTGCAGGAGGCCTATCGCCAGGCCACCCAGGGCCAGGCCGGCAACGTCCCGGAACTCCTCCAGGAACTGCTCGAACAAGGCCGCCTTCGCCGCGATGTCTACGAACTGCTGCGCGAACCCGCACGCATCCCCGAGGCCCAATCCATCGACGCCACCTCCGCCCTGGTGCGCGAGGGGCATGCCGAGGAAGCCCGACAACTGGCGCGGAAAACCGCCGAGGACCTGGGCGCGTTCCAGCGCGGCGTGGAACAGGCCGCCCGCAGCATCCTGGGCGACGACCTCGAAGACCTCCGCCGCGCCCGTCAGGAATTGGACGCCCTCAACAGCGCCCTCGAGCGGGAAATCGCCCGCGCCACCAGCGAGAACGCGTCCACCAACCAAGCCCCCTCGGCACCTCGTCCGGGCGATTCGGCAAGCGAAACCGCGGCGGAGCCGGACCCGACTGCTGCCCAACCCGGTCGGCCCGGAGACGATTCCGAGGCCGAAACCGCCAGGGCCTCCGCGGGAGGTGGCAACCGGTTCTTTGACCGGGAATCCGAAAGGGGAGGAACAACACGCTGGAGCTCCGGACCGCTGACGGGAACCGACTATCGGGAGTGGAACCAGCGCCTCGCCGAGGTGGAAGACCTGATCGAAGCCCCGGATCTGAAGGAGGAACTCGCACGCGTGCGCGACCGTGCCCGAACGGTGCGCCGCGATTACCAGCGCCACGGCCAACCCCCGCGATGGGAGTTCGTGCGAACCGACATCCAGAGCCCGCTCGGCAATGTCCGTCAGCGCGTCGAGGAGGAGATCGCGCGCCGCCAGTCACCGGACGCGATGGTGCCTGTGGACCGCGACCCCGTGCCCGAGCGCTACCGGGAAGTCGTGCGCCGCTACTACGAGGAACTTGGCAGGTAGCCCGGCAATGAAGAACGAAGAATGCGGAATGGGCGCGGCGGCAGGCGGTTGGTCCATGAGTGTTTCTCCCTCACCCCGTCCCTCTCCCGTCCGACGGGAGAGGGACGGGGTGAGGGAGAGTGAGCTCAGTTCATGGTTGCCGGCGTGCACCCGTCTTTCGAGATGGCAACTTCCTACGAATCCCCCCAGCCATTCCGGAATACCACTTCGCATCGAAGGTAGGGCGACCTCTCCGAGGGCGCCGCAAGATGATGCATCCGACCCATTGGTTTCCCGCGCGATGCGGAGACCTGCTCGCGAGTCGCGCTCTGCCAGTTTTCAGGGTAACCAGTGGAGTCAACAGGTAAGAAAAGGATCGCAGAAGCCCGAGCAGCCGAATCGCGACATAGCCCGTCGTCTCCATTCTGCATTCTGCATTCCGCATTCTGCATTTTTCCTCGGCGTGGCCGTACTCTTCTCCAGCCTCGTCCCGGGCGCCTGGGCTGCCCCCGGCGATCCGCTTGTGCTCCACACCCGCGGCCGGAATGCCTCCGCCCAGCACACGAACGTCTTCGCCGTGGTGGAGCGCACGATGCGCTGGGATCCGCGGCACACGGCGCTGGTGATCTGCGACATGTGGGACCAGCACTGGTGCCGCGGGGCCACCGCCCGCGTCGCCGAAATGGCCCCCCGCATGAACGAGGTCGTCCGCACCGCCCGCGAGCAAGGCGCCCTCATCATCCACTGCCCCAGCGACACGCTCGCGTTCTATGCCGACACACCCCAGCGCCGTCTCGCCCAGAACGCCCCCCGCGTCGCGCTGCCCGCACCGGTTGACGGCTGGCGGGGCCTGGACCGCAGCCGGGAAGCCCCGTTGCCCATCGACGACTCCGATGGCGGTTGCGACGACGATCCCCCGTGCCGGACCGGTTCCCCCTGGAAACGGCAGATCGCCGCGATCGAAATCCGCGACGGCGACGCCGTCACGGATTCGGCGGAGGCGCTCTACCTCATGGCCCAGCGCGACATCCGCCACGTGCTCGTCATGGGGGTGCACCTCAACATGTGCGTGCTCGGACGCCCCTTCGGCATCCGGCAACTGGTCCGTCAAGGAAAGGAAGTCGTGCTCCTGCGCGACCTGACGGACACCATGTACAACTCGCGCCGTCCGCCGCACGTGCCCCACTTCGCCGGCACGGACCGGATGATCGAGCACGTCGAGAAGTACTGGTGCCCGACTGCCACCAGCGCCGACCTCGTCGGCGGCGCACCCTTCCGCTTCCGCGACGACCGGCGCCCCCATCTCGTTGCTCTCATCGGCGAGGACGAATACCACACCTGGGATTCCCTCCCCGCCTTCGCCGGACCTGAACTCGAGACCCGCGGCCTCCGTCTCTCGGTCATCCACGAGGACCCGCAACGCCCCGGTGATTTCCCTGGACTCATCGAGGCGCTGCGCGATGCCGATGCCCTCCTCGTTAGCATCCGCCGGCGTGCCCTGCCGCCGGCCCAACTTGCCGCCATCCGAAAGCACCTCGAGCACGGGCGCGCCTTGGTCGGCATCCGCACGACCTCGCACGCCTTCACGCTTCGCGCCGGCGCGACACCGTCGCCCGCCGCCGGCGATCCGCGCGAGCAATGGACGGATTTCGACCCCGCCGTGCTCGGTGGCAACTACCAGGGACACCACGGCAACGACATGCCCACCCGCCTCCGCGCCTCACCGGATACCGCGAACCACCCCGTCCTTCGCGGCATCGACCCTGCCGCCTTCGTCGGACACGGTTCGCTCTACCGTGTTCGACCGTTGAAGGAGGCCGCGACCGCGCTCCTGCTCGGCTCGATTCCGAATCAGCCCGAAGAACCGGTCGCCTGGACCCATCGGTTTGGCCCGGCCAACGCCCGGGTCTTCTACACTTCCCTGGGGCACCCACAGGACTTCGCCGAGCCGCAGTTCCGTCAGTTGCTCGTGCAGGCGGTGTTCTGGGCCCTGGACCGGCCGGTGCCGGAGCGGTGACCGACAGTCCGGCACATCGGCACGTCCGCAGGCCGGCGAGTCGGTGCGACGGTGCAGCTCTCCGCAGTCCGGCGCGTCTTGGATTCGGCGATCCCAGGGGAACTCTGAGCGCTGTTCCGGCTCGGGGACTGCCGCCCACTGAGATTTCGGACGGCCCAAGTGCAGACCGTTCCAACCGCCCGATAGAGATCCCTATCGAGCCACCGACGGCGGGATTGCCAAGGTGGCCGGACCGGTTATGCTCGAGCTATGAGCTCCGACGCTTCCAGCCTCGCGGATTGGACCCCCGAGCAGATTGCCGCCGGCCGGCGCTGGGTGCGGGCTTGGCAGGCTGCAGGCTCCGCGTTGGAAAAGATCCGCCGCCAGGAGTTGCGCCAACTTGATTCGGCAAAAGCCATCACTCTCCTGTGCGGACCCGCTGACTACCGCGTCCCTCCGCGGTCCCCCAAGCCGACGTCCGGGCTGGTGGTGCAACAGCGTTGGTTCATGAAAGCCGCCGGCCGTGCTTGAGGTCATCCGAGCTGCCCATGAACTGCAGTCACTCTGCACCGCGGAGGGCTGGAGGTTCTGCTTGATCGGCGGCCTTGCCCTCCAGCGATGGGGCGAGCCTCGCGAGACCATTGACGTGGATCTGACCCTGTTGACCGGCTTCGGCGACGAGGCTCCCTTCATCCAGACGCTGCTGGCCCAATTCGAGCCACGAATCGAACACGCTGCCGAGTTTGCTCTGGCGCATCGGGTCCTGCTCCTCCGCGCCAAGTCTGGAGTAGGATTGGACATCGCCTTGGCGGGTCTCCCCTTCGAGGAGTCGGCGGTGGCGCGGTCCAGTTGGTTCACCTTTCCAAGCGGGGTCCAGCTACGGACCTGCTCTGCGGAGGATCTCGTGGTGATGAAAGCGTTCGCGGCTCGTCCCAGGGACTGGATCGACGTCGAGGGCATCATTGTGCGGCAGACGGGCAAGCTGGACTGGAACTACGTCCGCCAGCAACTCGCACCGCTGGCAGAACTGAAAGAAGAACCACGGATACTGAGCGAGCTTGAACGACGCCGGGTCGAGTTCGAGAAGTAACTGCCACAACAGCCTCCGCTGCTGATTAGGAGGAAAACCGGTGCGTCAGTGTGTCCGCACGTCAGTGATTCGGCACGACGGTGCGACGGTGCAACTCTCCGCAGTCCGGCGCGTCTTGGATTCGGCCGTCCATCGCGCAGTCCTCATCCCCGGGGAAACTTGACGTCAAGCAGCCCAGCGCCGGGCAGGAACGTCACGGGGGCGCTGCACGGGCTCACCCCTCCCCCTTTGCGTCTTCGGGCCTTGGTTGTTCATCCCCATGCAAGCCCACCGCGCTCCGGCCTGCCGACTTCCGACGCGCCGCCGTGCCGACTTCCGACGCGCCGGCGTACCGCCGCGCCGTCACCGCAACTCGCGCCGCAACCGATCCAGCACCTCGGTGACCAGGTTCGCCCGACCTGCTTCGGCCGAGTCCCGAAGTTCGACGCGCCACGTTTTCCACTCGCCGTTCGCCGCCAGCGCCACGGTCACTGCGGGAGGCCGACCGGTCTCGGCAACCGCGTGGCTGGTGACCACCACCCACGCCGCGCCGGTCTTCCGGCGCGCCGCCGTCGCGATCGCGCGCAGCAGGGCTTCACCTGCGTCCGGCTGGTTCGTTGACTCCGCCGCGCCCGAGGCCGCCAGGCGCCACATCTGTTGCTCACTGGGCGCCACCAACGCCCCCACCAATACCCGGTCGATCCCCGCCGCGCGGTGCAGGCTCGCCGCGAGTCCCCCCCCACTCCCGACCTCCGCCAACGCCAGCGTCCGGTTCCCACGCGCCAACCCCCCGACCACGACCTCCTCGAGCGAAGTGTCGCCTTCGGCGTAGATGCGGTCGCCCAGCACAGCGCGAACCCGATCGGCAATCGCCCGCAGCCGGGCCTCGTTGGTGGCGGAATTCTGCGGCAAGGAGAAGGTGAAATCGACGCGACCGCCCTCGAAGAGCGACGTGACGAAGACATCGGGCGGGAGTTGACCCTGTTCACGGATCGCCTGGTCGATGGCCGACTGGCCGAGACCGACGAAGCGGAGGGTCAACGTGCTCCCCGGGGGCCGCACGCCGAATCGTCTCTGCAGAAACGCAAGCAGTTCACCGCGCACCATCGGCTGGAGCTCGCGCGGTGGCCCGGGCAACGCCACCACGACGCGCCGGCCGTCGTCGAACACCAGCCCCGCCGCTGTTCCGTAAGCGTTCTTGAGAAAACCGCCGGGCGTGGGGACCCGAGTCTGGCGGCGCAGGTTGGCGCGCAGTTGGTCGCGCTTCTGACCGAAGCGCCGTTCGAGGTCGGCCAGCAATTCCTCCCGTTCCTCGACAGGAATGGCCGTGAACTCCGAGAGGGTTTCCCGGGTGATGTCGTTCGGGGTGGGACCGAGCCCGCCGGTGACAATCACCAAAGGCGCCTGCGCGGCGGCGAATCCCAGTGCTCGCAGCAGGTCCTCGCGGCGGTCGTCCACGCTCACGGAGAGCACGCAGTGCCCGCCCAGCGGCGCGAGGGTGCGCGTGATGAACGCGGTGTGGCTGTCGGGATACACCCCCTGGAGCAATTCCCCGCCGGTGACGACCAGGGCGTAGTCCACGGCTGGTTCAGCAGGCGCCTCGGCGGCTCGCGCGATTCCGACCGCGCCGAGCAGCATGATCAGAAACAGCGGGAGATTCATGGTGATCCAGTTCGGGACCATGTGCGCGCCAGCACGCATTCGGCCCATGCACCGCTCCCCCTCACCCCGGCCCTCTCCCCCGGGGAGAGGGCG
>CAYSPU010000186.1:0-12125 GCA_964432995.1 uncultured Verrucomicrobiota bacterium | reverse complement strand
CAGTAGATGTGCGCGTCGTTCATGTTGAGCGAGCGCACGCGCATGAGGCCGAACAACTCGCCGCTCTGCTCGTAACGATAGCAGCAGCCATACTCGGCGAGACGCAACGGGAGGTCGCGATAACTGCGCGGTTCCGCCGCAAAGATGCGATGGTGGTGCGGACAGTTCATCGCCTTGAGATAGTAGCGCTCGGGTTCGACGGGCGGCGCGCATGCACCCTCGCGCACCGGTTGGGGAGCGCGGGCGTCCCGCCTGCTCTCCTCGGCGTCCCGCCGAGGAGCGTCCGGCGTCCACAACCACGGATACTCCTCGTCCCGCGCCACGACGCCCGCATCCCAAGGATTGCGGCAGATGTAATGGAACTTCTCCTCGAAGTCGCTGTCGCCGCGAATGACCCGATCGAACGACTCCTTCTCCCAGACAGGGCTACCCTGCGTCTGCTGCGCCTGGTTGATCTGGTGTGCGGTAAAGGACTTGAGGGAATGCAGAATCTCAGAAAGGGGCCAGAAGAGAGGCTTGCCTTCCGGGTCCTGTTCCTTGATCTGGGGTTCAAAGAGAAGGTGGACGTGATCCGGCATCACGCAGGCGGCGTAGAGCTGATAACGACACTGGTCATGCAGGTGGAGCAGACTCTTCAGGACAATGTCGCGGGCTGCCGGCGACAGCTTCTGACGTTCAATGGTGCTGAACGTGACAATGTACTTGGCCCAGGGACGCTCGAAGTGTGGAAGCCGGCGTTTCGAGTAGGTGACACCGGGGGCGGTTCCCGGCGGGACGCCGGGAACGGCAGGCGAGACGCCCGCGCTCCCCAACGCGCTAGGTTCCCGCAGCACTCGGGTTTCGCTGCCCTCCCGCAGTTCCATCGGCGGGAACATGGAGTCGGCGTAATAGGGAAGGTGGCCGCTGGTTTTGTACATCTTCTCCTTGGCCAGATGAGGCGTGCGGACGCGGAGGTAGCCGGCGGCGAACTCGGTTTCTTTGGCGAGCTTCTCGAGTTCCTCGACCAGGACCGTCCCTTTCGGGAGCCAGAGCGGCATGCCGGGTCCGGTGTAGTCGGTGTCGATGACATACAGCCCCATTTCGGCGCCGATCTTCCGGTGGTCGCGTTTCTTGGCCTCCTCGAGCATTTTGAAATACTCGTCGAGCTGGGTCTTGTTCTTGAACGCGGTGCCGTAGATGCGCTGGAGCTGGGGGTTCTTCTCGTCGCCCTTGTAGTAGGCACTGGCCACGGTGGTGAGCTTGAAGGCCCCGATGTTGCCGGTGCGCATCACGTGCGGCCCGGCGCAGAGATCGATGAAATCCCCGCTCTTGTAATAGGAAATCGGTTCGCCTGCGGGGATGTCCTCGAGGTTGCCGATCTTGAACTTGCTGGGCTCGGGGCGTTCGGCCAGGGCGCCGAGTCGGCCCTTCTGCGCATCCGCCAGCGCTTGTTCGCGGGTGACGACGATCTTCTCGAAAGTGTGGTTGGCCTTAACTTCTTTCTTCATCTCCGCCTCGATCGCCGGGAAATCCTCGGGGGAAATCCGGTGCTCGAGCTCGACGTCGTAGTAGAAGCCATTCTCGACGGCGGGGCCGGAGGCGAACTGGGCGTCGGGCCACAACCGGGCAATGGCCGTCGCCATGACGTGGGCGCAGGAGTGGCGGATCCGCTCGAGCTCGGTCAGCTTGGCGCGGTCATCGAGGGTTTTGCGTTCGGCGGGTTGGTGATGCTCTTCTTGCATAAGGGAAATGGGTCAACCACGGATGCACACGGATGGACTCGGATTCCGGACAACCGTGACGCGAATGGCGCGAATTGTCGCGAATTCAGAAAGGCTCACAGCGGAGGCCTCGGCATTCGCGGTAATTCGCGGAATTCGCGTCCACGCCCTTCCCCGTCTGTGTTCATTCGTGTTCATCCGTGGTTGCTCAAGGTGCGCATTCTCGGCGCGGCAGATCATAAGGATCGCCACGGTTCTGGCGAGGCTGATGTTGGGGAGGCGCCGTCACCCGCCAGCTTAGGACGTGGGGGGGTCCTCGTCCTCCTCGAGGCGGAGCCGGTAGAGGTAACGGATGACGCTGGGGGTGAGCTGGGACCGGCGGCGGGCCTCCTGGAACAGTTGTGTCTGCTCGATTTCCTCGCGGATCCGCTCCAGCTCGCCGGCGTCGAGCCAACAACCGCCGCAGCCGGGGCATTCGTCGATCTCGACGCGGCGTTTGGGGCTGAAGAATCGGCGTTTCAGGCGAATCCCCTCGCATCTCGGGCAATCGCGTTTGCGATGCAGGTCAACCGTGAGCTTTGGGTCGCGTCGGATCTGGAGCAGAAGTTCGCCGGCGGTTTCGCTGGAGTCGTCAACCTTGCGCAACTCGAAGGCATCGAACCAGATGCCACCGCAACCGTCCTGGCAGACATCGACCGTGACGCCACCGACGGTGTGGGAGGTGAGCGCGTTGAAGCAGGCGGGGCATTTCATGGCAGGTCGCATCACAATTCAAGGTTGTGCCGAACATAGCGGACCGGAGGCGGGGAGGCAAGCGGACACGCGCGGCCACGTCGCCCTCCCGATCGAGGAATCCGTCGAGGCGTGCCGCGGAACTATTGCGGTCCGGCCTTTTGTTGGGCTTGGGCGAGGAGTTCTTTGGCGCGGTTGGCCAGATCGGCATTGGCCGCGGTGGTGGCCTTTTGGAGTGGGGCGACCAACTTGGGTGCGGCGGTGGCGGCCTGGTCTCCCTTGAGCAGTTCGTCCGCCGTGGCGACGGTGGCGGCGGCGGCTTCTTCCCGGGTTGCAGCGCTGTCGAGGTGGGGGGCGATCAGTTCGAGGCCTTCGAGGCTCTTGAGATTGCCGAGCGCGGCGAGGAGGAGCTTCTTCTCTTCGGGTTGCTGGAGGACGGGCGCGGCTTCGCGGCACAGGTCGAGGCGGCGCGAGGCGGGGAGTTCGGAGTTGGCAGCCCAACCCAGGTAAGCGCGGAGGCAGAGCAGCCGTTCGCTGGGATTGGAGGTGGACTGAGCCAGCTTGAAGAGGTCCGGTGCCACATCCGGTGTCTTCCAGTTGGCGAGGGCGCGGAGGGCAGCCGTGCGGATTTCCGGGTCGGCATCGTTCAGCGAGGCCCGGACGGTCTGGGCGGAGTTGAGGCCGCCGAGGCTTCCGAGGACACCGAGGAGCGCGACCTTTTGGGCGGGTTGCGCCTCGGGCAGGGCGCGGACGACTTGTTCGGCTTGGGCTTCCGGATGCTTGGCGCGTCCGCAGGCTGAGGCCAGGGCTTGGGCGGCGTCGGCGATGTCGGATTTCTCCTTGGCGGCGAGCAATCGTTCGAGAAGGGCGGCGGCTTCGGCGGGGCTGCCGAGTTCGTTGAGGCGTTTGAAAGCGGCGCTGCGGACTTTGGCGTCGGGGTCTTCGGTGGCCTGGAAGAGCGCGGGCATGCAAGTGGTGATCCGGCGACGGCCGATCAGGTCGAGGCCGGTCAAGCGGAGGGCGGCGTTGTCGCTCTCGAGCATCTTGGTGGCGGCGGCATCGACGCTGGGGCCGGGGAGGGCGGCGAGACTCTCCTGCGCAACCGAGGCGACCTCCGTGTCGGTATCCAGAAGCAGGTTGACGAGAACGGGAACGACGGAGGGATCGCCAATCTCGGGCAGGGCGCGGAGGGCGGCGAGCCGGACAGGGTTGGGGCGGTTGCGGGTCGCGGAGGCGAGCGCGGGAAGGGCGGCGGGGTCGCCGCGTCGGCCGAGGACCTGGATCACGAGGATCTGGCGGTCGGCGGACAGTTGGTCGAGTTCGGCGGCGAGGGCGGGAACGACGTCCGAGCCGGGCAGTTCGAGGGCGGTGCGGGCGGCGGCCGCGGCGAGGACGTTATCGGGGCCGCGGAGGCTTTCGCGGAGGATAGGGAGACCGTCCTTGCCGCGGAGGAGGATGGCACCGCGCAGGGCGCCGGCGCGGACTTGGTGAGGCCCGTCGAGTTTGCGGAGTTGGTCGTAGATGGCGCGGACGACTTTGGGTTTATTGAGGCGGGAGAGAGATTCGGCGGCGCGGAAGAGGCCTTCGCAGACGGCCAGTCGATTCGCGACGGAGGTTTTCGGCAGGGCGGCCAGCAGGGCCTTGGCGGCAGCCGGGCTGCCGATGGTCCCGAGCGCGCGGGCGGCGGCCTGGGCGACGTCGGGATCGGCGTCCTCGAGTTTCCGGGTGAGGGCTTTGACGGCGCGGGTGTCACCACGGACGCCGATGCTCTGGATGACGCCGACGAGGGGTCGTCCTTGGAGGGTGGCCATGGCGTCACGGAAGGCGGCGTCGACCGCCGGATCGGGGATGCCCTGCAGGGCGTAGCGGGCCATGTGGCTGAGTTGTTCGTCGCCGAGCAGGGCGGCGAGGGCGGGGACGGAATCGCGCGTGCCGACGACGGCGAGCTGGCGGCAGGCGTCCATCTTCTCTTTGAGGGGGGCGCCGGATTGGAGCACGCGGGTCAAGGCGGCTGCCTGTGGCGGGGCGGCTTGAGCGGGAGCGCAGAGGGTGGGGGTGCGGCCGGCGAGGACGAGGGCGGCGGCGAGGAGAGGGAGGGCGATGTGCTTTTGCATGGGAAACCTGGGCGTTGGTTGGGTTCAGCTTAGAAGCTCCACGGGGCGCGCATCGCGCGGGCGCGGTAACGGTTGGCCTCCGGGTCGTTGATGAACTCCTCCCGGAGAGGATCGAACTTCATGTCGCGCTTGAGCCACATGCAGACGTTGGCGGCGTGAACGGTGGTCATGGAGCGGTGCATCATGACGGGGCCTGAGACGGTGAGGCGGCGTGATTTGATGCAGTTGAAGAAGTCGCGGACGTGGCTCATGGGGCGCTGGGTCCGGGCCATGTAATCGCGGACAATCTTGTTGAAGTCGGCCAGCCAGGAGGGGTTCGAGACATCGGGTCGGGTGTAGCCGTCGGCGACGGAGACCCAGCCTTCGGTGCCTTCGTAGCAGACGCCACAGGAGCCGTGCCAGCCGCCGGCGGTTCCCTGCCAGCCCTCGCGATTGAGGATCATCCGGATCCCGTTTTCGAAGCGGGTAACCATGCCGTCACCGCTGTCGTTGGGAACGTACTGGTATTCGATGGCGGAGGTGTGCGCGGCGCCGATGGCGACCTGGCATTGGGCGAAGGTGTGGGCGCCCCACTCGCCGATGCAACTGGTGTGGAAGTCGTAGTAGCCCCGCCATCCGCCGCGCACATAGGCCGAGTTGTAGGGGCGCCAGGGACAGGGGCCGAGCCACTGATCCCAATCGACCTGGTCTTTGGGCGGTTCCGGTTCGGCGGGAAGCCAATCGTGTTTCATCTCGGCGGCGTCCCAGGGCGCGATGTGGGCGCGCACGGTGTGCACGCGGCCGAGGCGGCCGAGACGGAAGAGTTCGTTGGCGAAGGTGAAATTGGCTTCGCTGAGGCGTTGGGTGCCGGTCTGGTAGACGCGGGCGTAGCGCCGGGCGGTTTCGACGACGGCCTGGCCTTCGGCGATGGTCATCGACGAGGGTTTCTCGGAATACACATCTTTCCCGGCCCGCATGGCAAGGGTCGCGGCCAGCGCGTGCCAGCGGTCGCCCGTGGCAATCAACACCGCGTCAATGTCCGTCCGCTCCGCCAGGAACTCGCGGATGTCGCGATACATCTTGCAGTCCTGGTTGCCGTATTTGCTGTCGACCATCTTCTTGACGTTCTCGCGCTGGGCCTTCTTGGCATCGCAGATCGCCACGAACTGAACGTCTTTCTCGGGAAGCATCCAGTTCAGGACACCCGACCCGCGCCCGCCGATGCCGATGCCGCCCAGAACGATGCGCTCGCTGGGGGGCACCGCGCCGTCGCGTCCGAGCACCGAAGAGGGCACAACCACCGGCGCCAGGGCGAGGGCGGCGGCGGAGCGCTGGAGGAATCGACGCCGGGTCCAGTCGGGCCGACCGGGGGCGGCGGCGCGCGGGCCGTGGGGACGAGACGCGGCGGGGGATGGGGCGACGGCAGGATGTGCTGACATGGGCTTGGTTGTAGCAGTTTTGCGGGCGGGGGCAATCCCCCTCTTCTCCCAAACCAATACCTGCCCGGCTCCGTCCCTTCCCTAAAGCCTGTGTCAGGTTTGACCCCATGGCCTTACCCAGTTGGCAATCTGAAGGACCCCGAGTCCGGTGATATGTCGTGTGCAGGGTGAACGACGAAGGGCCTGTGTCCCCGGGATCGAACGAGCGCTGCGTTCTGGCGATTCCCACTAGCGGGACGTGAGCGTCCCAGGGCCGCGACACGTGGTGGTTTGGGCGCCCGGGCGCACTTCTATTAGCTTCTGCACCGGAGGATGTTGAGCGACCCGGCCGGCCGTTGGCACGGCCCATGCCAACAAGGGGTGTCATCGGACCGCCGACCTCATGAATGATCTGCGTTTTGCCTTCCGCCAACTCGGCCGTAGCCCCGGCTTTGTGGCCCTGGCCGTGTTGATCCTCAGTTTGGGGATTGCCGCCAATACCCTTGTGTTCAGTCTGCTGAATGGGCTTTACCTCCGCCCCTTGCCGTTCCGGGATCCGGCGCAGTTGGTGGACTTGGACGAGACGGCCCCCCGCTGGCAGTTGGAATACGCCGGCATCGCCTATCCGGACTTCCACGCGTGGCGGGCACAGAATCGGACGTTTCAGGGGATGGGCGTCTGGAGCGGCGCAAGTTTCAATCTGTCGGGCCAAGGCGCGACCGAGCGCGTTTCTGGTCTCGAGGTCACCTATGATCTGGCGGAGGTCCTGGGCCTGCAACCCGTGCTGGGCCGAGGTTTCACGGCGGACGAGGACAAGCCTGGCGGCGAGCGGGTTGCCCTGCTGGGGTGCAGAACCTGGCAACGCCTGTTCGCTGGGCGGAAGGATATACTCGGTCAGGTGATCCGACTCGATGGCCAGCCCTACACGGTTGTTGGCGTCCTGCCGGTGGCGGCGGACTTCCCCGATGCGAACGCGGTTTGGATTCCGTTGGGCCTGGCACCCGATGACAGCCGTGGATGGTCCCTGCAAGGTGTCGGCCGGCTCAAGCACGGTGTGTCGCTCGACCAAGCCCGTGCCGACCTCCTGCGGATTCACAAGGGGATGGTGGAAACGCGACAGGTCAATGAGATCACCTCGCCGCGGATCACACCCCTGCGCGAGCGTTACCTGGGTGACAGCCGGCTTGGCACGGCCGTGTTGTTTGGCGCGGCGGTGCTGGTGCTGGCGATTGGCTGTGCGAACGTGGCCGCGCTGATGCTGGCGCGCGGATTGGCCCGATCGCGCGAGATGGGCGTCCGTCTCGCCCTGGGGGCGACCCGCTTGCAGATTGCCCGGCAAGTGCTGGCCGAAAGCCTCGTGCTGGCGTTGTTGGCGGGCCTGGGTGGCATGCTGTTGAGCCAGTGGCTGATGTCCTCCGCATTATCCTGGCTGCCCGGTCGTCTTCCCGTCTGGGTCACGCTCGAGCTGGACGCTCGTTTCGTCGTCTACTTCGTCGGCCTGACGGTCCTGGTCGCGGCCCTGTTTGGCGTGTTACCCAGCTTGCAGGCTGCTTCCCGGTTCCATCTGCAGGGCGTGCTCTCGAGTGGCAGCGCGCGCCTCAGCGGATCGGCCTCCAGACGCCGGGGCCTGCACCTGCTGGTGGCCGGGGAGATCGCCCTGGCTTCGTTGCTCTTGATCCTGGCCGGGCTGTTCGCCCGCGGCTTCCTCCATCTGCAGCAGACCGAGCCCGGCTTTTGTCCGGACAACCTGTTGACTTACCGCGTCTCCCTGCCCGAAGTGGGCTATGCTCAGCCGGTCGCGCGGCATCAGTTTTTCGCCGAACATCTCGAGACAGTGCGCGCCCTGCCAGGCGTGACCGGTGCCAGCGCCGGGACGCCGCCGCCGCTGGAAGGTCATTGGGGGACCTTGTTCGAGGCGGAGGGAGCGCCTCCCAAAGCGCCGGGAGCGCCCGACCCCGTGGTGCTCCGGCGTCTCGTGTACCCTCGTTATCTGGAAACTCTCGGCGTCCGGCTGCTGGCCGGCCGCGACTTCACGCCGAGCGATGGCCCCGACAGCACCCGCGTCGTCGTCGTGAACGACCTCCTGGCACAGTTGTTCTGGCCCGGCCAAGACGCGGTGGGCAAGCGAATCCGCTACGCGGGAGCGGCCGGGCCCTGGATCGAAGTGGTCGGCGTCGTCCAAGACGTGAAACACTACGGGCTGGACAAGCCGATGCGACCGGGCGTCTACCTCCCGGCATCGCAGGATCCGCAGGCATCGATGGCGATGGTGGTGCGCACTTCGGTGGATCCCAATTCTCTGGTGCCGGCCATTCGGGATTCGGTGAAGGGAGTGAATTCGGACCTTGCGGTGCATGGCGTCGCAACCATGACGGACCGACTGCGGGAATCGTTGTGGGTGCCGCGCTTCTTCTGCTGGAGCATCGGGGTGTTCTCCGCTGTTGCTCTCCTCCTGTCCGTGGGCGGGATCTACGGTGTCGTCTCCTTCGTTGTGGTGCAGCGCACCTCGGAGATCGGCATTCGGATGGCTCTGGGCGCTCAGCGCGGGCATGTTCTTCAACTCGTTCTGGGACAGGGTTTGAAGCAAGTGGCCGCGGGCTTGGGCTGCGGTGTGGGGGGCGCCTTCCTTCTGGCACATCTGCTCAGCCGCCTCGTGTTCGGAATGCAGCCTGCCGACCCGCTGATCTTCACCGCGGTTCCGATTCTCCTGGCGGGGGCTGCGCTGGCCGCCTGTTGGGTTCCGGCTCGCCGCGCCCTGCGCATCGATCCCGTCCAAGCCTTGCGTCGGGAGTAACCAGAACACGGAACGGAACCATGAACGACCTGCGCTGTGCGATCCGCCAACTGCGCAAGAGCCCCGGCTTCACCGCGATGGCGGTGATCACGCTCGCGCTGGGCATCGGAGCCAACACCGCCCTGTTCAGCGTGTTCAAGGCGCTGGTGCTCGAACCGCTGCCCTATCCGGATCCGCTCCGCCTCGTTCACGTCTGGAAGTCGGATGTGAGCATCAACGACACCATGCCGTTATCGGGGCCGGATTACCTGGACTTGCGGGAGCAGAGCCGCTGCTTTGAAGAGTTGGGACTCTACACTCCCTGGCGGTTCAACCTGGGGGGACGCAACCCGGTCCAGGTTCAGGGAGTCCGGTGTACGGCGCCGACCCTGCGGGCCTTGGGTGTGCCTCCCGCCCTGGGACGCTGGTTCACCGACGCCGAAGAACGCGATGCCGGTGCCCGCGTTGTGGTGTTGAGTTACCAATTGTGGCGGGACCGATTTGGAGGCGACCCGACGCTCGTTGGTCGAACCATCGTGTTGAACGGTGCGTCCACCGAAGTCGTCGGCGTCACCCCGCCCGGTTTCCAGTTCCTTTCCCCCTGGTATCGCGGGGGTGTCTTCGAACTGTTTGCGCCCCTGCACTTCGATCGTGACGAGACCCATCGCAACTGGAACCAGTACCTGGGACTGGGCCGGTTGAAACACACGGGCTCGTTTACCGCGGATTTTGGCGGGGCACAGGCGGAGCTGCAGACGGTGGGCGCCCGGGTGGCGGCGGCCCATCCGGACACGCACCTCCAGAAGACATTTCGGCCGGTGCCGCTGCTTGTGCATGCAGCGGGCGGCCAAATCCTCGGGCGCCTGATCTTCCTGCTCTTCACGACCGGCTTGGTCCTGCTGGTGGCCTGCGCCAACGTTGCCGGCATGTCCCTGGCGAGAGGAGCAACCCGCCAGGCCGAGGTTGCGGTGCGCTTCGCGTTGGGAGCATCGCGCGGCCGCATCGTGCGGCAATGGCTGTGGGAAAGCTTGTTGATCGCGCTGCTGGGCGGGCTCTTGGGTGTCGCTCTCGCCGTCGGAACACTCGAGTCGATGCGGACGCTGCTTCCCGGCGATCTGCAACGGGCCGGGAACATCCGGATCGACAACTGGGTGCTCCTGTTCAGTCTCGCGCTGTCGGTAATCGCGGCCGTTGTCGCCGGGCTTATCCCCGCGCTGGCTGTGTCGCGTACCCAACCCGTCGAGGTGATCAAAAGTGGCGGTCTGTCGGGCGGCTCCGGAGGCACAGCACGGCACCGCTGGCTGCCTCGGGTCGCAGTAGCCCAACTGGCCGTGGCCGCGCTCTTGGCCAATCTCGCGGTCATCATGTTCGCCAGCTATCGAAAAGTGCTCGAAGCCCCGCAGGGTTTCGACATCCAGCGCGTGCTGACCGCCAACCTCGAACTCTGGGGCGAGCGCTATGCAACACCGGAAGACCGGATTCGGTTTTGGCGCCAGTTGCTTGACCAAGCGGAAGCCCTGCCCGGCGTCCAGCGCGCGGCGTTGACCACCAAGCTGCCGCTCGAAGGCGGCTGGAACAGCAGCATCCTGGTCGAGGGCGAGCCCTTTGATCCCCAAGCCAACCGTCCCATCGTCGAAAACACCTGGGTAACAGCCGGCTATTTCGAGGCCATGGGCATCCCGCTGCTCTCGGGTAGGACTCTGACACAACCGGTCGGCACTCCCGGCCAACAACAGCTCCTGGTGAACCGTGCGTTCGTGGACCGCTATTGGTCCGGGCAGGACGCAATCGGCCGGCAAGTGCGCCACGACCACGCCAAACCGGAGTGGGCCGGGACCATCGTCGGGGTGGTCGAAAACGTCCGGCAATGGGGCGCGGAGTCGAAGCCGTTGCCCGAGATCTACTTTCCCTACGAAGTGGAACCGCGGCCTGCGGCCAAGCTGGTGGTGCATTCGGAAATCGAGCCAACGATGCTGGTGACGCTGCTGCGCCAGCAGATCGCCCGGTTGGATCCGGATCTGCCGCTCTCCGAGATCCGTTCGATGAACCAGGTCTTCGCTCAATCGACGGCGCACCGCCGGTTTGTCACGCGGTTGATCCACTGGTTCATGGGGGTGACGCTCGTTCTGGCCCTGACCGGGGTCTACGGCGTGCTGTCCTACCAAGTGACCCAGCGGACGCGCGAGATCGGGATTCGCCTGGCGTTTGGCGCGTCGCCGGCTCGGATTGCATCCCTCGTGTTCCGCCAGGCACTGCGCCTGGGGGGCATCGGCATCGCGATCGGCATGTTGGCCACCGTCAACATTGCCTTTGCCCTGCGCCACCTGCTATACGGCGTCAGTCCGCTGAACCCGGTCTATCTGGCCGGAGGCGCCTTGCTCGTGCTGCTGATGGCGCTGCTGGCCGGTTACCTGCCGGCACGCCGCGCGGCCCACGTCGATCCCGTGGTCGCGCTGCGCAGCGAGTGAACTGAGCCCATGCCGCGTGACACGACACCGGCCTTTGCGACAACCCACAGCCGCGATGAAAAACCTAGCCCGAGCGCCGGGTCCCGCCCCCCAACAGATCGAGACCGCAACCGTGGCCACGAAGGCAGCCCAGATCGTCACGTGGCTGCGTCGGCGACGCGACCCTCAACGCGCGCCCGGTGTTCAGCAATACTTCAGACACCAAATCGTTGCGCTGGGCATCGACACCCCCACCCTGCGCGAATTCGCCGCCGCCCAGTCGAAGCAGCTCAAGTTCGTTTGGAGCCTGCGTGAGGCGACCGCGCTTTGCGACCGGCTGCTGCAAGAGCCCGAGTTGGAGATCCGCGGAATCGGCATCCTGATTCTCAGCGCCTGGCGCCGGGAATTCGACCCCGGCCTCACTCGGAGGGGACGGCGGTGGCTCGAGACCCGCCTCGACAACTGGGCGTTGGTCGACTCCTTCTCCAACTCCATTCTGAGTCCTCTCCTCGATCAGCATCCCGAGGTCGACCAGGTTCTACGTCGGTGGTCGCGCGCCCGCTCTTTGTGGGTTCGGCGCGCCGCGATCGTCACGCT
The DNA here is from genome assembly GCA_964432995.1 of uncultured Verrucomicrobiota bacterium. Lineage (GTDB taxonomy): Bacteria > Verrucomicrobiota > Verrucomicrobiia > Limisphaerales > JAHDYP01 > CAYSPU01. Next base: position 365 of record CAYSPU010000186.1, on the reverse strand, counting down.
GGTGCCCTTCGCCCGCCGTGGCCGACGACTGGACATGACCTACGAACTCGCCCGCGAGCATTTCACGGATTCGGAAGACCTGATGCACAAGGCCGTCGGTTGGTTGCTCCGCGAGGCGGGCAAGACCGATCGGTCGCGCCTGCGTACGTTCCTCCTGCACCACGGTCCGGCGATCCCGCGCACGGCCCTGCGCTACGCGATTGAGCGGTTTCCTTCGGCCCAAAGACTCAAGTTGCTCGAGTCCACCCGGGGGGAACAGGGCTCTCCAACAACCAGGAGGTAGGCGCGCGCGGCCTCGGGCGCCCGGACCATTCCCGGCAACGGGGGCCTGCCTGTTGCCGGGCGTTCCCGGTTCCTTGGTCTCG